>JAODMI010000155.1 GCA_025464755.1 Homoserinimonas sp. | reverse complement strand
CGTCGAAGATGCCGAGACCGTCATCCTCAAGTACATCGAGGTTGACCTGTGGGGTCTCGCCTACAACCCGGAGGCCCTCGAGGCCGGGGCTGAAGGTCTCGTTTACACGGACGGTATCGAGTCTGTCGATTGGAAAGAAATTCTTACGGACGAGTACCTGCCAAAGGGCGAAAAGGGCCAGATCCCCGAGTAAAAGCCTGTTCGGCTCAGCTAGCAATGAAAACGCAGAATCAATGAGGATGAAGCAATGGGTGTAACGGTTGAACTTCGCAACGTCGACAGGGTTTATGGCGAGGTGCATGCACTGCAGCCGACAACCGAAACGCTGGCACCTGGCAGTTTCACAACATTGGTTGGGCCGAGCGGTTGCGGAAAGTCAACGCTCCTCGACATCATTGCCGGGCTGAACCGCGGCGGCGGCGGGGAGGTGCTCATCGACGGGACATTGTTGAAGGGCCCCCGCCGCTCGACCGGTGTGATTTTTCAGGAAGCGGCCCTCCTGCCGTGGCGCACGGTTCTCGACAACGCCGCGTTTGCCCTGGAGGCGCAGAAAGTTCCGCGGACGGAACGGCGTAAGGTCGCTGCCGAGGTGCTGAAACGCGTCGGCCTGTCTGACTTCGCCGAGCACTACCCGCATCAGCTTTCTGGCGGAATGCGCCAGCGCGTCGCCATATCCCGAGTACTCACCACGGAACCGGACCTTATCCTGGCGGATGAGCCGTTCGGCGCGCTCGATGAGCAGACGCGTGTTGTCCTCGGACTCGAACTGCTCCGCATGGTTCGCCAGACGGGAGCCACCGTGCTCTTCGTGACGCACAGCATTCAAGAGGCTGTCCTTCTATCTGATCGCATCCTGGTGATGAGTGCTCGCCCGGCGAAGATTGCACTGGATTTGCAGGTGGATCTGCCCAAAGAAAGGGACCCCTCACTTCTCGGCTCCCCGCACGCCGCCGCCCTGGTAGAAGAGATTTGGCAGCTTTTGCGCTCAGAGGCCGAAGACGCCCTCGTCAGGCAAGGCAGCCGTTGAGCACCATCATCCGAAGGGCACCTGCCCGAGTGACTGAGCGGCGCCTGGGCATGTCCCCCCGCGGCTGGACCATAGCTCTCGTCGTGCTTTTTGCCTTAGCCCTGGAGCTGAGCCCGCGCCTGGGCCTCGTTGATTCCTTCTCACTGCCACCGTTGAGCAATATGCTCGTCCACGCGTGGCAGCTCCTCATCGATCCACAGTTTTGGGCCAGAGATCTGGCACCTTCCCTGCTCGCGGTGGCCATGTCGTTTGCTATCGCCGCAGTGGGAGGCGTTCTGATAGGGCTCGTGCTTTGGCGCTTCCCCCTCGCCCGCCGCGTGGTCGAACCGTGGCTCGCCACCTACTACGCAATTCCCACTTTTGCCCTGTTCCCGCTGCTCGTTGTACTGCTGGGGGTCGGCTTCGTTCCCATCGTGATGCTGGCAACACTTCTGGCCATTGTGGCGGTGATCACATCCACTATGGACGGCCTTGATTCAACGCCACGCACCATCTTGCGCCTGGCCGAATCCTTAAGGCTGTCGCCTTTCAGGCGGACGATGAAAATTCTGCTGCCATCAGCCACCGTGCAAATCAACGTCGGCTTGCGCCTCGCCCTGTCCTACAGTCTGATCGGCGTGCTTGCCAGCGAGTTCGTACTGTCAACGAGCGGGCTCGGTCACTTCATCTCCCGCGCCTACAACGATTTTGCTATTGCAGATATGTATGGGGCGATCCTGCTGGTATTCCTTCTGGCCCTCATCGTCAACTCCGTCTTCGGTTCCCTCTTGAACCGCCGCGCCCGAAGGGTTTCCGCATGAGCACGTCGGCCCCCATACGCAACTCGCCCCACCTTGCTGGCCGAAGCTGGAAGGCTCCTCGCCCGCTCGCCCAAATGGGCACCCTCGTCGTCCTCCCCGTGATCATCTTCATCGTGTGGGCGATCGTCGCTACCGTGGTTGACAGTTTGGTCTTCCCGCACCCTGGCCAGGCCCTAGCCGGCCTCTGGCTCGATCTGCAACGGGAATCGTACCGGTCAAGCATCCTCAGCACGGTGACCCTGCTCCTGATCGGGTGGGCGCTGGCTGCGGTGATCGGCACCCTAGTGGGATTCGGCCTCGGCCTTTCACAGTTCTGGTCCGCCGTATTTGCCACACCACTTTTCGCGCTGTACAGCATCCCTAAGGTGACCCTTTATCCGGTCTTCCTGATCTTTTTGGGTATCGGCGAAGAGAGTAGCGTCGCCTTCGCGTTCTTTCACGGAGTTTTCCCCATGGCGCTGTTAGTTATGGCGGCAACGGCTGCAATGGACAAAAATCTACTCAAACTCGCTGATGTGCTCGTCATGCCCTGGCATGTCAAGCTCCGCAAGATCCTTATTCCTGCGCTGCTTCCCACCATCGTGACCGCGCTGCGGATCGCGTTCGGGTTGACCCTGATGGGGCTCATCCTTGCCGGGATGTTCTCCGCCACCAGTGGGTTGGGTCATGAGCTGGTGAACAATATCGCCTTTGTTCGCATCGACCGGATCGCCGGACAGGTTCTGTTCATCGTTATTCTCGCGATCATCCCCGGCCTGACCCTGCGTTGGCTTGAAACTAGGGTGACGCTCCGGTACCAGCCGGAGTGATCTGATCTGCCCGCCTGTCCCCGCCCATCGCCTCCAGGAGGAACCGAACCATGAAGCACACCGTCGACAAGGATCAACAAGTCACTGATCTGGTGGATGCCAATCACATTCTCTTCGACCGAGCGGTGCTCGACGCCTTCGGTCATGTCAGCATGCGCGATCAGAACAGCCCCGAGCATTTCCTGCTCGCCCGCAACATGGCTCCGGCACTTGTCACGCGTGATGACATCCAAACTTTCACGCTTGACGCTGAGACGGATGATGCCCGTCCGATGTATCTGGAACGGTTCCTGCACAGCGAAATCTACAAGGCGAACCCCAGTGTGATGGCGGTTGTGCATAGCCACTCAACGGGCGTGCTGCCGTTCAGCTTCACCGATCGTCCCCTCAGAGCCGTGTCTCATATGGCCGGGTTCCTTGGAGTGCACACACCGGTCTTCGAGATTCGCGATGTCGCTGGTTCCGGCAGCGACCTGCTCATCCGGGACGCTACCCTGGGCAAGCACCTGGCTAGCGCACTGAAGGACGCTCCGGTACTCCTGATGCGGGGACATGGTTCTGTCGCCGTCGGATCCACGGTTCAGCAGGCAGTCTTTCGAGCCGTTTTCACCGAGATGAACGCCCGGGTACAGGCCGAAGGGGCCCTACTGGGAGAGACAACATATCTCACCGCTGAAGAGGGGGAGTCCGCCGCCATCTCCAACGCCTCCCAGATCGACCGAGCCTGGGCGCTGTGGAGGCTGCAGGCACGCGCCAATACCGTGACTGTCTCGGCGACGTAAGTTTTTCGGAGATCTGTGCGACCCGTCGCAGAACCGGCAGTCGTATGCCCGATTAGCAGATCTCGGCGAAGTGTTGGCGCTACAGCTTCACGATCGGTGCGATCTTGACCAGCAGACGCTTGCGGCCGGCTGTGTCGAATTGCACTTCCGCGACGCTCTTGGCCCCGTTCTCGGTCACCGAACTCACACGACCGTCACCGAAATCGTCGTGACGGATGCGGTCGCCGACTGCCAACCTAAGATCGCCGTTGTCGCGCACCGTTCCGGTCACCTTGTTCGCCCACTCGGTTTTCGGTTTATCGGCGTTTCGGGCGGCACGAGCGAGCGCTGTCGCGCTGGGTCCACCCGAGTAGCTGTACCCGGAGCCCCCCGAGGCAGCACCTGCGCCGGCAGCAGAATCACGCCTCACGTTGAGAGCGCGCGGCTGGGTGCCGCCACGGCTATTGGCCATGCCCGGCGACTGGCGCCAATCGATCAACTCCGGTGGAATCTCCTGCAGATAGCGCGAGGGCATCGCCACGTTCACGTCGCCGAACTGGGCCCGAGTCATCGCGAGCGACAGGTAAAGTCGACGTCGCGCTCGGGTTATTCCCACATAAAATAACCGTCGCTCTTCGGCCGGTCCCCCGGGTTCTCCTGCCGACATCTGGTGCGGCAGCAGCCCCTCTTCGATGCCGGTGAGAAACACCGCTTCGTATTCGAGGCCTTTGGCGGTGTGCAGTGTCATGAGCGACACGGTGCCGCTGGTGTCGTCCAGGTCATCCGCTGCTGCTACAAGCGAGACTTCCGTGAGGAAGTCAAGAAGCGTCCCATCCGGATTCCGCGTATTGAATTCCTTGGTCTGCGACAGCAGTTCTTCCACGTTCTCGGCGCGTGCTTCATCCTGCGGGTCTCGGGATGCTCGCAGCGCCTCGACGTATCCGGTCCTCTGCAGAAGCGTCGTGAGTATGTCGGCGACCTTCGCGGTGTCGACAGAAGCGGAAACCGCATCCAGGGTATCGGCGAGCCCGAGTATGGCGGCGGTGACCTTGGGCCCGAGGCCCAATTGGTCGGCCTGGCGCAGCGACTCGCGCAGCGACTGCTCTCCGTGGTCGGCATGATTCTGCAGCGCAGCTTCGGTGGCAGGCCCGATGCCGCGCTTGGGGACGTTCATAATGCGCCGTAGCGCAAGCGGATCCGCCGGATTTGCGACCGCGATCAGATACGCCATGACGTCTTTGATTTCGGCACGCTCGTAGAACTTGGTGCCGCCAAGTACGCGGTACGGTATCGCCGATCGAATGAAGATCTCTTCGAGCGCACGGGTCTGCGCGTTGGTGCGGTAAAAGACCGCAATATCTTTGTAGTCGACGCCGTCCTGGTGCAAGGTGCTGATCTCGTCGGCGATGAACTGCGCCTCGTCGTGCTGGCTGTACCCGGTGAACCCGACGATTTTTTCGCCGTCGCCGATGGTGGTGAACAACTTTTTGTCTTTGCGGTCGAAGTTGTTGGAGATGACAGAGTTCGCCGCGCTCAGAATGTTCTGCGTCGACCGGTAGTTCTGCTCGAGCAACACCACTTTCGAGTTGGGGAAGTCGCGCTCAAACTCGACAATGTTGCGGATATCCGCGCCCCTGAAGGCGTAAATGGACTGGTCAGAGTCACCAACAACGGTCAGTGACGCCCCGCCAATAGCGCGGCCGTCGTCATCGGCAGGCTGTCGCGTCAACTCACGGATCAGCGAGTACTGGGCGTGGTTGGTGTCCTGATACTCGTCGACCAGGATGTGCCGGAACCTGCGCTGGTAGACGGCGGCTACGTGGGGGAACGCACGAAATAGGTACACCGTCTGGCCGATGAGGTCATCGAAGTCGAACGCGTTCGCCCGCTGCAAGTCCCGCGTGTACTGGCGGAAGATGTCGAGGAACACGCGTTCAGCGGGGTCGTTGAAGTTCGCGTTGCGTGCGTAGGTTTCAACGTCGTTGAGCTCGTTCTTGAGCTTGGAAATCTTGCCGGCGACGGAGCTCACGGTGAAGCCGTAGGCGTCCGCATCTAGTTCCTTGATGATGCGCTTGATTAGCGCCCGCGAGTCGGCGGAGTCGTAGATTGTGAAGTTCTTGGTGAACCCGAAGTTTTCAGCCTCGCGCCGCAGGATGCGAACGCACGCTGAATGGAAGGTTGAGATCCACATGCCTTCAGACGCCCGACCGATGAGCGTTTCCACTCGTTCACGCATTTCGGCCGCGGCCTTGTTGGTGAAGGTTATCGCCAGGATCTGGCTCGGCCACGCCTCACGGCTCTGCAGCAGACCGGCGATTCGGCGGGTGAGAACGCTGGTCTTGCCCGAGCCTGCGCCTGCAACGATGAGCAGCGACTGGCCGCGGTATTGCACGGCTTCGCGCTGTTGAGGGTTCAGCCCGTCGAGGAGGTCGGGTGGGGCGGTGGGGGTGAAGGTCATGTCCTGCCCAATTGTAGGCGTGGGCACCGACAACTACGGGCGCCGAACGCTCACAGGCGAGCGCGGGCCTCGACGGCCAGATCAGGGTGGTCGGCAAAGACTCCGTCGATACCGGATGCCATGATCAGCTGGAATTCACCCAACCAGTCACCGAATTGTCCGGGCGAGCTTCCGCGCTGCAAATTTTTGCCGAGGAACCGGTTCTCGGCGCGTAAAGTCCAGCAGTAGACCGTGAGGCCGGCAGCGTGAGCCCGGTCGACGACATCCGTAAGCCCCAGCGTGTTTCCTGCGACATCCGTATGAAGCAGCAATCTCTTGTCAACGCTGATGCCGTCGACCTTGCCCGACAGCGCTGCGAGCCCTTCATCCGTCAGGTATGCCGAGTACGGTGTATTCGTGTTATCTGCGGGGGATCCGGCCGCCTCGAGCAGGTAAACAAGATCGCCGCGAATGCCACGATCGCGAATCTGTTGCAGCACCGTGAGCTCGAAGCACTCGATCGTAAGCCGGTTGCTCTCACCCCAGCCAGCAGCCTTCACCTCGGCCGCGAACAGCTCGTCCAGCGGCAGCCCGATGGACGCAAAATAGGTGGCGTGCTTAATCTCAGCGACCATGCCGACCTGACGATCCGAGGCGTCCAGTATTGCGATGAGGTCGCTTAAGCGCAGGATGCCGTCCAGGTGGTTGAACGTGGTGTTGGCCTGACGAACCTTCGGCAGGCGCTCCCGGGATCGCAGACTTTGCAGTTCATCCCAAGTGAAATCCTCGGTGAACCACCCGGTGAGCTTCTTCCCGTCGATGGTTTTGGTCGTTCGACGGTTAGCGAAACGGCTATGGCTTGCGACGTCTGTCGTTCCGGAGATCTCATTCTCGTGGCGCAGCACCAGCACGCCATCCCTGGTAGACACGATGTCGGGTTCGACCGCATCCGCACCCATGGCGATGGCGAGCTCGTAAGCTCCGCGCGTGTGCTCGGGTCGGTATCCGCTGGCACCGCGGTGAGCGATGATCATCGGTTTTGGCGGCGATAACTTGTGGGGGGCAACGAGGCTCACACGGCAACGCTACGCGCCACGCACGATCGTGGGTAATCTGCGTGAATGCCACATGCCGAGCTTGCGGCGCAAACCTTTCTCCCGCGTGGAAGTTCCGCAGCCACTGCGCAACCCCGGCCCCGATGGTCTCCCTCCACGCGGGGACCTCACCATTGCGTCCGCGATACGGCCTGACACGCCGGAAGCAACCACCCGCACGCGCGCAATCGGTATCGGCGCTGTTGTTGTCCCGCGGGGAGCCGCAGGCGTGGGCGTGCGCGTGCGCGTGCGCGTGCGCGTGCGCGCCGCCATCTTCCCGCTATGAGTTTCCAGCCATTTCGGGAACAACTTCGATACGGTTGAGGTTGTACCCGTTATTCCGCACGGGCGTCGAAGGAGTAGACCACGCATGGCCAATCCCGCTTTCAGTAATTCACCCGCTTTCGCCAGCGGCGCCAAGGCTGCACAATTGCAGCGACGCCAGCCGGCAAGCGTCAGCGCTGAGCAGCTGAACGACCTGTACAGCCGTCCAGCTGCAACCCCGGTTGAGACCGACCGGATGACCTATGAAGACACAATCGTCAAGACGCTGATCGCGTTCGCGATTCTCGTGGCCACGGCTGCTGTCGGCTGGGTCGTTCCCATCCTGATGATCCCCGGAGCAATCGCCGGATTCGTGCTGGCGCTGGTCAACATTTTCAAAAAGCAGCCGTCACGCGGCCTCGTGCTGGCTTACGCCGCGGCTCAGGGCCTGTTCATCGGTGGCATCTCGTACGTCTTCAGTACGCAGTGGGAGGGTATCGTCACGCAGGCCGTGCTCGGCACTCTCGCCGTCGTCGGCGTGACGCTGGCGCTCTTCGCCAGCGGTAAGGTTCGCGCGACTCCCAAGATGACCCGAATCTTCTTGATCGCTATGGTCGGTTACGCCGCGTTCTCGCTGGTGAACTTCGGGCTGATGATGTTCGGTGTGACCGATGGCATGTTCGGCTTGCGAAGCGTCGAGTTCCTCGGTTTGCCCCTCGGCGCTTGGCTGGGTGTGCTCGTGGTGCTGCTCGCCGCATACTCGCTCGTCATGGACTTCGAGAATGTGAAGACGGGTGTCGAGCGCGGTGCCCCGCGCATCTTCGGCTGGCAGGCAGCGTTCGGCATCATGATGACCGTCGTCTGGCTTTACATGGAGATCCTCCGCCTCATCGCAATACTGCGGGGCAGCGAGTAATCACTATTTATTCAGTGGGGCCGCTCGGAGCTTTCCGGGCGGCCCCACTGCGTTAAGCGGTTGGCTCCTCGCGAGCCTCCTGCGCATGCAGATGTCTTTTCTTCAGAACCGGCTCATCCCCGGAGCTTGTCTACTATCTGCTGAATTTCGGTCATCATTTGGGTGAGACCGGGTTGCTCTACAGGGAAATGCCCGCTGCCTTCGAGCATGACCAAGGATTTGACCGCCGCAATCCGGCTGAAGAACGGGGCGCTAATCGTCAACGGGGTCCACCGGTCATCTTCGGGATGGAGCAAATATGTTGGCGTTGTGAACAATTCAGGTTCCTGAACAGGGCGTGACTGCAGATAGCTGCGCATCCACCCCAGCGACACGCGACCACCACCTCCACGCTTATCAGCGAGTACTTCGCGCACTAAGTCACGATCGTTAGCGATGTGGCGCATATCGGCTATCCATCGGATCGGCACCCGCAAGTTCGCCAACGGCCCCGCTAACACGCGAAGCATCGGTGCGGCTACACGGGCAAGTGACGGGTGCCACGTCAAGCGGGCACGAACAGCAGGAGATCGCGGGTCGAGTAGGCAGGTGACGGCAATGGCGGAGGCCAGCCCGGTTTGAGCCGCGGTGTCATAGGCGAGCATGCCGCCCAGACTGGCGCCGACGACGAGGAGGGGTCGATCATCTTGTTCCGCGCGCGCCAGGTCCGCAAGCATCTCACGCCAGTGGCCGTAGCGGATCGCGCCGGGTTGCCGCACGACGGTCTGGCCGTAGCCCAGCAGATCCGGCACACTGACGTGCGCGCCGGCCAGTGACAAGTGGGCCGCGAACGGCCACAAGGCGTTCGCGTTGCCGCCGGCGCCGTGGATGAGGATGATACGCACAGGCGCATTCGGGTCTCCGACCCGCTCCACGTGCACGCGTTCGCCCCGCCAATTCCAGTACGACGACATACGGCTGACTGGGGGATCCACTCTCTGGACGTAGCGTTCGTAGCGCTCCGACATGTATTGCCTCATGAGTTTCGTGCTCCTGTCAGGCGCGCCTGCGACTTCGACGACGCACCGCATTTTAGCTCCGCTAATGCCGTTTGAGCGTGGTCGCTGCCGGCTCGCTCCGCTCCGGCGCCATGACCGCCAATACCGGACCAACGGTATGGGCCGCCCGGAGTATCCGGACGGCCCACGCTGGCGAACGCCGCAACGTTCGAGGACGCGACCTTACGGGAACAGCCTCTTTAGGTCTGGTGCGCTTTTCAGCGCGCCGGCCACAACGGCTGCCTTGCCAAGCACTTCAGCGGCGTCCGTGTTGAACGCAGCGCGGTAGGTGGGCAGCGCCATGACAGCGCGTAGGTCCTCGCCAATCTTCGTGTACGTGCCGACGATGTCGCGCACCTCGTCCGGGTGCTCCTGCGCATATTCGAGCGACTTATTCATGGCACGCGTGAACTTCTGCACGAGGTCAGCCTGGCCTTCGATCACATCACCGGTGGCGAAGTATCCTGCGATATCGAGCTCGGGGTGGGTCTCTTCATAGTTCCAGGTGACAACACGGGCACCGTCGGCGATGACTGAGCTGAGGAAGGGCTCCATCACCATGGCGGCGTCGACCTGATTATTTTCTAGGGCCGCCGCGACATCCGGGAATGCGATCTCGACGAATTTGACGGTGGATGCGTCTGCGTCAGCTTCATTTACCACGTGACTTATTGTTGCCGTGTTGATGTTGGCCAGATTGTTGGACGACACTGTCTTTCCGGCCAAGTCTGCAGCGCTCTTGATGTCTGAGTCACCCCGAACAACCACCGCTCCAAACCCTTTACCCACTTCGCCATTGGCGGATGCCCCATTGGCGACGTACTTGATGTCGAGGCCCTGTTCCTGCGCAACCATGACCGAGATCAGGTTTCCGAAAGCGAACTGGAAGTCGCCGCTCACCACACCAGGGACAGCTGCAGCGCCGCCGGTGGTCACCTCGATGGTGAGGTCGATTCCCTCCTCTTCGAAGAAGCCTTTCTCTTTGCCCAGCCAAAGCGGCGCGGTGTCAACAATCGGGATGACACCCACTTTCGCGGCGATGAGTTCGCCACCGCCATCGGCTGCTGGCTTCTGCGTGGTGGCCGAACCGCCAGCGCAGGCACTTAGTGCGAGCGCTGCGGCGACGGCGACACCGACGAACATTTTCTTTTTCATTGTCACTCCTTTGTGTGTGGGTACTGCATTGCTGTGAATGAGTGGTCAGTGGAATGGATTCGTGGGCTCGGTGGGGACTTCGATCAGCATCGGAATGCTGGTTGCCAGCGCCTCTCGCAGCGCTTCCTCCAATTCGATGCGGGTGCCCGCCTTTCGCGCCGCGACGCCGTAGCCCTCAGCGATGGCGCAGAAATCGATGCCGGGTACGTCGAGACCCGGAGCACCCTCAACTTTCATCAACCCCGCGAAAGACCGCAGTGCAGCGTAGGTTCCGTTTTTCAGGATGATGAAAACCACGGGAACGTTGTACTGTGCCGCGCTCCACAGCGCGGTGATGCCATAGTTGGCCGAGCCGTCGCCGATGACTGCGATAACCGGGCGATCGGGTCGTGCCAGTTGCACTCCAACAGCGGCTGGCATCCCAAAGCCTAGGCCTCCTGCTGCGGGGAAATAATAGCTGCCGGGTAGCGTCAAATCCATGTGATCCCAGAAGATCGACGTGGTTGATGTTGATTCCTTCACGTAGATGGCATCCGCGGGCGCTACTGCATTGATGACTTCGAACACGGCATCAGGACGCAACGCCCCCACGCCATCCGGCCCAGCCGGCGCGAGACGACGGGCGGCAGGGATGGGCCTTGCTGACTGCTCGAGTGCGCCGGTAAGAGCCGTCAATGTTTCCCGGATGCCTGCCACGATCGCGTGCCCCATGGGCGCGCGGGCGGCTTCAGCCGGGTCGGAGGTGATCTGAATGACCGATGTGCCCTCCGCAAGGTACTCGCCCGGTTCGAACTGGTGATACCGGAACACTGGGGCGCCGACCACCAGGATCACATCGTGCTCGGCGAGCAGGGTTGCGATGCCGGCGATGGACGCGGGCAGCACGCCGCGAAACGACGGGTGTCGTGTGGGAAACGGGCATCGCGATGCGGATGGCGCGATCCAGGCTGACATCCGCAATTTTTCCGCAAGTTCGACGGCGAGACCATTGGATACGGTGGCATCGACATCGGAGCCGACCACCAACACCGGATTGGTCGCTCCCGACAGTTCAGCAACCAACCATTCAAGTTGTTCCGAAGACAAGGAACCCGCCGATCGCACGACGCGTGCGGAGAGGTGGGTGCTGGCTGGACCGGCCGGTTGAGCCCAGTCGTCGTAAGGGATCGAAACGTACACGGGGCCTTTGGGGTCGAGGTTGGCCGTGTGGATGGCTTGGCTGATCATGCGGGGCACGTCGGCTGCTGCAGCAGGCTCGCCGCTCCATTTCACCAACGGCCTCGGTAGCAGGGCTGCGTCGGCGCTACTCAACAGCGCTTCGACGCCCACTTGGGCGCGCACCTGCTGGCCGGCGGTAATCACAAGCGGGGTGTGCGAGTTGCACGCATTGGTCAGTGCGCCCATCGCATTTCCCGTTCCCGCAGCAGCGTGCAGGTTGACGAAAGCCGGGTTGCCTGATGCCTGGGCGAACCCGTCGGCCATCCCCATCACGACACCTTCATGCAACCCGAGGATGTAGCGGAAATCACTGGGCATACGGTCCAAAAACATCAGTTCGTTGGATCCGGGATTTCCGAACATGGTCGTGAGACCGTTCTCACGCAGTAGGTCATACGTCGCTTCGCGCACGTTCGTCATGTCAGCCTCCTTGCTCGACGGGTGTCAGCGTAAGCGGCGTTCGTGGATTCTGTCGAATCGACACCCTTCACCGTCGGCCGACCTCGCGATTGTTGACAATCTTGTCGACAATATTTAGAGTTACATGGACACGTTTTGCAAGGAGATCTCATGACCGGTCAGGGCACACTACTGGTTGTTTCAGCCCACCCAGGCGACTTCGTCTGGCGCGCCGGCGGCGCTCTCGCCCTCGCGGCGAGCCGCGGTCAGCGCGCCGTGATCGCCTGCCTCAGCTTCGGCGAACGCGGCGAATCTGCGGCGCAATGGCGTGCCGGTAAAAATCTGCAGGAAATCAAAGACATTCGCCGCGAAGAAGGCCAGCAGGCTGCAGACCTTCTCGGCGCAGAAGTACGCTTCTTCGACGCCGACGACTACCCGCTCATCGAGACTCCGCAACTCCTTCAGCAACTCATTGACCTCTACCGCGAGCTTCAACCCACAGCCGTTCTCACGCATGCCGCGGCGGACCCGTACAACATGGACCACCCGAAGGCAGCCGAAATCGCGTTGAAAGCGCGCATCCTCGCCCAGGCCCCAGGAGTGGAAGGGCCAGGCGACGTCATCGGCGCTCCCCCCGTGTTCTGCTTCGAACCACACCAAAGCGAGGTGTGCGGATTTACGCCAGACGTTCTGCTCGACATCACCCCAGTATGGGAAACCAAGATGGCGGCGATGCGAAGCCTCGGCGCGTCCCAGGGGCACCTTGTGGACTATTACTCGGACCTCGGCCGTCGACGCGGCGTGCAGGCCAAGCGCAACAGCGGCCCCAACCTCGGCCTTCCAGCGAACACCCTCAGTGAGGCGTACCAGCGGATCTACCCGCACGTCACAACCGAGCTGGCCTAAAACCGACATGACTAACAACATCGTCGTCACAAACATCCAGCGCGCGGATGCCGCAACCATCGACGGCCTCCGCGAGGCGGGAGTTGCTACAGCTCATGAAGCGGCCGGGCGCACCGGGTTGGTCGGAATCGCCGTGCAGGCTCGCCAGTCTGGACTTACCATCGCCGGGTCTGCGGTCACCGTTTCCAGCCACCCCGGAGACAACCTGATGATCCACACCGCTGTGGAGCAGTGTCGACCGGGCGACATCCTGGTGGTAACCACAACCTCTTCGTCTGTGCACGGAATGTTTGGTGACCTGCTCGCCACCTCGCTGATGGCTCGAGGCGTACGTGGTTTAGTCATTGACGCCGGGGTACGCGATATCGCCACCCTGCGCGCAATGGGATTCCCGGTCTGGTCGCGGGCCGTCCACGCCCAGGGAACGGTGAAGGCCACACCCGGTTCGGTTAATATCCCGGTGGTGTGCGACGGGCAGCTCATCAGCCCGGGCGACGTCGTCGTCGCCGATGACGACGGGGTGGTGTGCATCCCCCGCGAGCAAGCGCAGCGTGTGCACCAAGCGTCCGTAGAACGCGTCGCGTTGGAGAGCGCCAAGCGCGAACTCTTGGCCAGCGGAACCCTGGGCCTCGACCTGTACAACTTGCGCCCCTTGCTCGAAAGCCTCGGCGTTACCTACATCGACGACCCGGTCACGAACAAGACACAATGACACTCCGCATCGGAATACTGGGGCTCGGCGAGGCAGGCATGGTCTTCGCCGGTGGCTTGAGCGCACAGGCATCCGTCACAGGCTTCGACCCGCTGGGGGCGGGCGAGGACACACCATTCGCGGTCGCCGGAAGCGCAAGCGAGGCGGTACACGACGCCGACATCGTTCTCGCCTTCACGTCGGCACCAGATGCCACGGGGGCGCTCACCTCCGCAGTCGACCACATGCCCGCCGACGCAATCTACCTCGACCTCGCAACCGGCAGCCCAGCACTGAAACTTGCCCTGGCTGAGAAAGCGCATGCTGCGGGAGTCGGTTTCGCGGACGGGGCGATTATGGCTCCGGTTCTGGCAGCGCGTATTGCGACACCTATCTTGGCGAGCGGCTCGCAGGCCAAAAAAGCGTCGGAACTGCTCACACCGTTCGGGCTTCGCATCTGTGCCCTCGAAGGCCCGGCCGGTGCGGCAGCGGCACGAAAACTCACACGAAGCATCGTCGTCAAAGGGCTCACTGCGCTGATGGTCGAATCGCTGCGCTCGGCAGAGGACCAAGACATACTTGAGTGGTTCTCCGCCCATCTGGCAGAAACTCTCAGCGAGCTGAACCCCGACAGCATCCGCAGACTCCTTGACGGAACATTGCAGCACAGCGCCAGGCGCATTCACGAGATGGAGGCGGCCGTCGAAATGATTGAGTCCACGGGCGGGTCAGCTGACATGACCCGAGCCACTGTCGCCACCCTCACAAGCATCGACGCGATCGGAATTCCCCGAGCAGGACGGCTTGCATGAACCACCAAGACGGCGTGCGCTGCATGGTGATGCGCGGAGGAACATCCAAGGGCGCATACTTCCTGTCTGCTGACCTACCGGTCGACGAAGCCGAGCGCGACGATCTGTTGCTGCGGATCATGGGATCCCCGGATTCCCGGCAGGTAGACGGAATCGGTGGCGGACATCCGCTCACCAGCAAGGTCGCGATCGTGTCCCCGTCTCAAGACGGGGACGCCGATGTGGACTACATGTTTTTGCAAATAGCTGTGGACCAACCCCTGGTCAGCGACAAGCAGACCTGCGGCAACCTACTGGCCGGTGTCGGCCCCTTCGCCATTGAACGCGGCCTCGTGCAGGCGACTGATGGCACCACGGTGGTGCGCATTCGCATCCTCAACGGTGGTGAAGGTCTGGCGAGCGCCCACATCGAAACCCCGGGCGGACAGGTGAACTACAACGGCGACGTGCTGATGTCAGGGGCCCCCTTTGGCGCAGCGGGAATCGAGCTCGAGTTTCCTGGTAGCGGCGGGGCACTGTTCCCCACCGGCAACCTGACAGACGAGTTCGACGGCACAACCGTGACATGCGTGGATGCCGGCATGCCGGTGGTGTTGCTGCGAGCCACCGACCTAGCCATCACCGGGTACGAGAGTCCGACCGAGCTGGAAGCTAATGGTGACCTCACGCAACGACTGGAAGCCATCCGAGTGCAGGCAGGGTTAGCGATGGGCCTTGGCGATGTGCGGGAGTCCACCGTTCCCAAGCTGAGCATCATCTCGCCGGCCTCCCACGGTGGCACCCTGAACACACGCACGTTCATTCCCCATCGCGTGCACACCTCCATCGGGGTCCTGGGCGCTGTGTCGGTAGCGACAGGCGCATCAGTTCCCGGTACGGCCGTTTCGCTGGGCCCGGAAGGAGTACAGGATGCCATGCTGCGCATCGAGCACCCCACCGGATACTTCGATGTGGAGTTGCAACTGGCCGACGACTATGGCTCCCTGTTGCGCAGTGCCGTCATCCGCACCGCCCGCAAATTATTCGACGGCCAGGTCTGGCCGCGCCCGAAAGGATCACCCACCGCATGAGCGCCTCCCCTCCCCGTGAGCTGACCCACGACCCCGCACGCTCACGGGACATCGCGCATGTTGGACCCATCGAGCTGTACACGCCGGTACTTGAAGAGACGCGCGACTTTTTCGTCAACCTGATGTCGCTCGATGAGGTGCACCGCGACGAGGACTCCGTCTACCTACACACCTGGGACGACTACCAGGGCTACACAATCCGCATCATCCGGCGCGAGCAAGCCGGAATAGGGCGCACGTTTCTTCGGGCGGCAAGCTCCGCTGCGTTCGACCGGCAGGTGGCGCAGATCGAAGCCAGCGGATTCGGCCGCGGTTTCACCCAAGACGTACGCGGTCTGGGACGGGTCTACCTCTTCGAAGACCCCGACGGGCACCCGATGGGCGTGTACTGGGATGTTGAAAAATATCAGCCTTCGGCGGCGGATGCCCCTGCTCTCAAAAACCAGGCAGCCCGCTTCCCCGGACGAGGCGCGAACGTCCGACGCCTCGACCACGTCAACTATCTCACCGGTGAAGTACCACCCGTGTCAGATTTTTTGCGCGAAACTCTCGGAGCGCGGTGCACGGAACGCATCGTGACCGACGATGGCTCGGACGCGGCGATCTGGTTCTCCGTCTGCAACAAGTCATACGACCTGGTCTACACCGGTGACTGGACTGGCTCCCACGGGCGCCTGCACCACATCGCCTTCGCGACAGACACGCGTGAAGACATTCTGCGCGCCTGCGATGTGTTCCTGGAAGCTGGCGTGCATATCGAGACCGGGCCGCACAAGCATGCCATTCAGCAAACGTTTTTCCTGTATGTCTGGGAACCCGGCGGCAACCGCATCGAGCTGTGCAACGCTGGCGCCAGGCTGATCCTCGACCCGGACTGGGGCACCATCAGCTGGACGGGGGACGAGCGGGCGAAAGGCCAGGCTTGGGGGCTGAAGACAATTGAGTCGTTCCACACGCACGGGACGCCGGTGGTGGTGGGAAGCTAGCACCGGCGTCGGTCAGGCTGACCCGCTACTCTCCCGTGCGCGCCGCCCCGACCCTCGTCCGCAGCGCATCCGTCACCTGGTGCAGGTGGGAGCGCATTTCGTGTTCTGCCGCTTGTGGGTTGCCCTCGATCACCGCATCGATGATGGCGCTGTGCTCAGCGAAAGACGCCTCCGGGCGCTCGGGAGCCAAAATGGTGCGGTACTGGTAGCGCACCAAGTTTGTATTCAGGCTCGCCAGCAATCGGCTGATAGTTTCATGTGCTGCCAGCTCCACGATTTTCGCGTGGATGCGCATGTTGACATCGGATGCCTCAGCCAGGTCCCCAGAGTCCACCTGTTCACGCATGCCGGCCTTCAACGCCTGCAATTCTGTCGCGGCGACATCGGTCACTCGTTCGGCGGCCCGCCGCGCCGCAAGGCCCTCCAGCAAGGCGCGGGTTTCCAAAATTTCGATAGCCTCAGCCTCGCCCACCACTCGCACTTTCGCGCCGCGGTTGCGCTCATGCTCGACGAGACCATCGCGTTCCAGGCGAAAAATGGCCGAACGAATTGCGCTGCGGGGCGCATTGAAGCGGTTGCTCAGTTCCATCTCGAGCAGCCGCTCGCTGGGTAGCAGCAGGCCATCCATGATGGCAAGGCGCAGTTTCTCGTAGACCAGGTCGGCTGTCGTCACGACGGCATCCCCTTACAGTTTCGACGGACGCCCCAATTTAGCAGCCGGAAACGCGCTTACACCGACTCTGCCCGCACGGTATTAGTGAGAGCCCCCACCCCGTCGATCTCCACTCGCACTACATCCCCGTCACGCATGAACAGTTGCGGCTCACGCCGAAACCCCACCCCTCCGGGTGTTCCCGTAAGTATGACGTCCCCCGGTTGGATGGTTGTGAACTCCGAAATGGTGGCGATCAGCCGCGGGATGCTAAAAATCAGCATTGATAAGCCCGACTCCTGCACAGTGACGCCGTTGAGAATCGTGCGGATACCCGACCGGGTGATGTCCACCTCATCCGGCATCACCAGGTATGGCCCGAGCGGGGTGGATTTATCCCACGCCTTACCCTGCATCCACTGGTGTGTCTTGTACTGGTAGTCGCGCATGGTCACGTCATTTGATACGCAGTAACCGAGCAGGTACTCATCCGCATCCTCTTCAGCCACGCGGCGACCTTCTTTACCGATGATGACGGCGAGTTCCCCCTCATAGTCCAGTTGGGTTGACTCCGGCGGCAAGATGATGTCGTCGTTCGCACCGATGAGACTAGAAGCGAACTTGGGGAACATGACCGGATAGTCCGAGTCTTCGCGTTTGGTCTCTTCGATGTGAGCCTTGTAGTTCAGCCCGATGCAGAAGATTCGGCCGGGGTTCGGTACGACCGGCAGAAGAATAACGTCTGCGAGTGCGATCGCTTGTAGCCGCTGCGCCGAATCCAGTACATCCCGCGTCGTCGCGTGGCCGATTTCGTTCACGCCTTGAAGGGGATGCAGTTGATCTCCGTCAACTTCACCGACTGCACGTACCCCCTGGTGGCTGAAGCTTGCGTATGCCATTCGGTTATCCCTTCGCTTGGCTGGTCTTGCGCCAGGACGGCAGTTGCCCGCCCCACAGGTTGACGCTATTTGGCACAGGCTCCCATCGACGGGGCACGTAGGTCACCCGATCGTCGTAGAACTTCTCCATTTCTGCGGAGAGCTCGATGTGGTTACCCGCCGGGTCATCGAAGAACACGAACAAGTTATTCCCGGGGCCATGGCGCCCGGGACCCCACGCGACATCCACCCCCAACTCCGTCAGTCGATCGCACCAACTCTTAAAGTCGCCCCATTCGGCGAGGTCATATGAGTAGTGGTCAATGTCACCGCCACGGCCAACATTGACTATGGCCAGGGTGTGATGGTCCCGGTCGCTGCGCAGCCAGGCAAATCTTCCGTCGTGCAACTGATCAGAGATGCGGAACCCAATGACACCCACGAAGAAGTCGGTGAGGGCGCCGACATCCGCCGTCCCGATGGTGGTGTGCTGGAATTTGATCGGCCGGCGACCGGTGTCGGCCGCGTTCTCCCCTTGACGGTTCACCTCGGAGTGGAAGTGCACCCGGTTCCCGTCAGGATCGGCGACGGAGATACCTTCAGGGGTACCGAGCGCGTCATCCATGAACGAAGGGTCGAGTTCTTCGACAAGGTGACCTGCGGCCGTCAAGCGTTCACGGATGCCCGCAATGCCACCCTCATCCCGCACTTCGAACCCATACCAGGCCAGGCCCTGCTCACCCGGGATGAGGTCAAGCACATGGTGACCCGTGCCCCAACCGAGGCGCGCGCCGCCATCGGCAAGGCTCTCGTGCTTGACCATGCCGAGCACGCGGCCGTAGAAACCAACGGCTGCAGCGACATCCGGCACCCTAAAACCAATATGCGAGACGGCGGTGTGGCGAAGGGTTCCTGCTGCGTCTTTCTCTTGCAACACGATGCGAATTGGTTTTTCCATGGTGCTCCTTAATTGCTTCCCGGGCGGGTGGACCAACGGGAGACGACCGCACATACTGTGTCGGTCTCGCTGGTGTCCCACACTGCGGCGATGATTTTGTCTGGTCGTATGAGAAGGAACTTGCCGGAATAGGGGGCAAGTTCTCGGCCCAACCCTCCGTCGACGTCGATCATGACCCGATCAACGGGCATGCCACGAGGCCACTTATCGTCGAGCGGGGCGTGCACCGTTGTCGCGGCAGTGCAGTCGGCTATGCGCTTTCCTTCGCGCCACTGGTCCGCGGATACACCCACCCCGATGACCGCCCATCCGCTGCCCAGTATGCGGTCCAGCATGACAACCTGATGGGATGCGCTGTCGAAAACGCGCGGCTGGCCGATAACGCTGCCGACCAGCTCTGGGCGTGAGCCCCGGTGCACCAGACCGGTGTCGATACGGGCCACCGGTCGATACCGCATCTCCTCGAAGAAGGCACGACCGTCGGCCGTGTCTAGTGCGCGGCGAACGGCCCTGTCACGATGTTCGGCGAGACGGGGTGAGGTCGTCATGACCACCCGGCCCAGCTTTTCTGATGCCCGGATGGTCGCCGCAGCATGGGGCTGCCTTTCGGCTTCGTACGAATCCAGAATGTCATCGTCAGCAGCCCCAGACACAACCTCGGCAAGCTTCCACGCGATGTTGTTGGCATCCCGTATCCCCGAGTTGAGTCCCTGCCCGGCGAAAGGCGGCATCATGTGGGCCGCGTCGCCGAGAAGGAAAGTACGTTTGACCCTCCATGTGGTGGCGTTCAACCCGTTGAAGGTGTAGTTGACGGCCCGCTCAACCTGGTCCGGTTCGATCTCGCGGTACGGTGCGACTAATTTCTTGATCAGTTCGAAGGATGGCGGCTTGCCTGCCTCGGCCTCACCCGGATGCAGCAGAAACTCGTAGCGGCACCGACCATGCAGCCCAGGAACAATGACATGCGGCCGGCGCGGATCCCCGAAATGCATGCCGTACCGCTCGGTGTGCGGGTCACCCAGAGTGTCCGCGACCAGCCATGGTGTGTCGTAGCGCCGACCGGTCATCGCAACGCCAAGGAGGGTGCGCACGGTGGAACGTCCGCCATCTGCGGCCAGCGCGTACCGTGACGTGACGGTGACTGCGTCCTGGCCGCGTTTGACGCTGAGGGAGACACCTGTCTCCCCCTGTGTCAGGCCGACCACTTCGCTGTCGAAATGGAGCGTAATCAGAGAATGGGCCTGGAGTGACTGGGCAAGAACCCGTTCCAGGTCTGGTTGCGCAAAGGGGTTTTTGAAGGGGTATCCGAAACGGTAGGGAACAGCTGCTCGTGCCTGAAACAGCTCCTCACCCTTGCGGTCGAAGTATCGCGTTCCGATGCCCGGCACGATGACAGCCATGAGGTCGTCCACGATGCCTGCCTGCTGGTAGACGCGAAGCGCCTCATCGTCAAGGCTGATGGCTTTGGGCTCATCGCTCGTCGTTGTTCGACGTTCAAACACCGAAACACGGATGCCTCGTGCGGCGAGTAGAACGGCGGCGGTCATGCCGGTGGGACCGGCGCCGACGATGGCGACATCACAGTCAAACCCGTGCCGGTCTTTGGTCATCGTTGAGCCTCCACATGCCAGCCTAAAGGATACCTGTCCTAGTTACAAGGATTGCAAACCTAACAAGTAGGACATATCCGGGCCCCGGTTACACTGGGACGATGAGCACGGAGCCGGCCGCCAGTGGATATCGCGAAAGCAACAGCACCGCCGAGCGGGCGTTGACCATTCTCGGCATGTTCTCCGACGAAGCCCTTACCGTCTCCGCCGCCGATGTTGCCTCCACCCTGGGGGTAGCCCGCTCCACGGCATACCGCTACCTGCAGTCACTGGTCAGCGGGTCGTTCCTTGAAGAGGCCCCATCCGGGGGCTTCCGACTCGGTTTGCGTGTGCTGGAACTGGCGCGGCTCGCCCGGCGAGGATATGGCCTATCCGAAGCAGTGCTTCCTGTCATGAAAGATCTTGCCGAGCGCTTCCACCAAACCGTGCTGCTGACGAGGCGCGTCGGAGATTCGATTGTCTGCATCGAGCGTGAAGAGGGGGTCGGGCAGTACGTGCGGCTGTCCTACGAAAGAGGAACGCGTCTGCCCATCAACGCCGGGGCTTCCGCCCTCGTATTGTTGGCCTGGCTACCAGAGGATGAGGCACGCACGCTCCTTATCCGCACCCCGTTGCAAGCATTCACCGAAAATACCGTGACCGAGGTCGACGGGGTAATGACTCGCCTCGCCGACATTCGAAAGAGCGGTTATGCCCTCTCTCAGGGAGAAGTCGACCCCGATGTGGTCGGAATCGGCGCTCCCATTTTCGGCGCTGACGGGCAGGTTGTTGCTGGCCTCAGCATCGTCGCTCTGCAGCGGCGACTACCGCAAGCAGAGCAGCAGGATGTGGTCGCCGCACTGATAGGCGCGGCGCAGGCGGCCTCGCAAACACTAACCATCGCCGGGTAGCGGTGGCGGGGCCGCTCAGCGGAGCGCTACTCCCACTCGATCGTTCCCGGCGGCTTCGACGTGATGTCGAGCACGACCCGGTTGACCCCAGCCACTTCGTTGGTGATGCGGTTGGATATCTTTGCGAGGATGTCATACGGTACGCGGGTCCAGTCGGCAGTCATGGCATCTTCGGACGACACCGGCCGCAACACAATCGGGTGACCGTAAGTGCGCCCGTCTCCTTGCACACCGACCGAACGCACATCAGCCAACAGCACGACAGGACATTGCCAGATCTCGTTGTCCAGACCGGCCAGAGTCAGCTCAGCGCGCACGATGGAATCCGCATGGCGCAGCAGCTCAAGCCGTTCCTTATCAACAGATCCGACAATGCGGATCCCGAGGCCAGGCCCGGGGAAGGGCTGGCGCCCTACGATCACCTCGGGTAGACCGAGCTCGCGGCCGATGGCCCGCACTTCATCCTTGAACAGCGCCCGCAGCGGTTCGACAAGTTCGAACTTCATATCTTCCGGCAGCCCACCGACGTTGTGGTGGCTCTTGATGTTGGCCGTTCCCGTTCCACCTCCGGATTCCACAACATCGGGATACAGCGTTCCCTGCACGAGGAAGCGGATCGGGTCACCGTCGGCAGCAGACTCGGCGATGAGGTCCACCTGCGCCTGCTCGAAAGTGCGAATGAACTCACGGCCAATGATCTTGCGCTTAGTTTCCGGGTCGCTGACGCCTTCGAGCGCGTCGAGGAACTGCTTCTCGGCGTCAATGGTGATGAGACGGACGCCGGTGGCTGCCACATAGTCTTCTTCGACCTGGCGGCGCTCATCCTGACGCAGCAAACCGTGGTCGACAAACACGCAGGTGAGTTGGTCTCCGACCGCTTCATGCACGAGTGCTGCAGCGACGGCGGAGTCGACTCCGCCGGACAAACCGCAAATGACTTTACCTGTGCCGATCTGAGCGCGGATTCGGGCGACCTGCTCAGCGATGACGTTGCCCGGATTCCAGTCAGCGGGAATGCCCGCCGCCCGATGCAGGAAGTTTTCCAGAATGCGTTGCCCATGCTCGGAATGCTTCACCTCGGGATGCCATTGCACGCCGTACAGTTTGCGCTCGTCGCTGGCGAAAGCGGCGACCGGGGTGGAAGCGCTCGATGCCAACACCTCGAAACCGGCCGGTGCTTTCGACACCGAATCACCATGGCTCATCCACGTGGTGTGCTCCGCTGGTGCCCCGGCAAGCAACGTGCCACCGTCTCCCGAAAGCTGAACAGCGGTAGATCCGTACTCGCGCTGACCGGTCTGAGCGACCTCGCCGCCCAACTGCTGTGCCATCACCTGGAAGCCGTAACAGATGCCGAGCATGGGCACGCCGAGCTCGATGATGCCTGGGTCGAGGCTTGGGGCTCCTGGTTCGTAAACGCTGGAGGGCCCTCCGCTCAGGACGATTCCGATCGGATTGAGGGCGACGACCTCTGCAGCAGTGATCGTGTGCGGCACAATCTCCGAGTACACGTTCGCCTCCCGCACGCGGCGAGCGATGAGCTGGGAGTACTGCGCTCCGAAGTCGACGACGAGAACCGGCTGCTGCGCGGTTTCGCGCTGCGCCGGTTCAATCGGGGTGATGTCGCTAATGGGAGACCTCCACAGGCTGTTTGGCTTCGAGCTCGGCGAGCTGGACGTTCACCCGGCGGGTGATGAAATGCTCGACGATGAAAGAGAGGAACGGGATGACGCCGCCGAGAGCGATGAGGAGGAAGTCCTTGAATGGCCAGCGCATCAGGCTCCACAGGCGAAAATCGGCGAAAAGGTAGATGACGTAGAGCCAGCCGTGCACGATCAGAATGCCGGTGCTGAGGTTGATCGCGGTGACCGAGTCGACCGGCACCAGCGCGAGCAAACCGTTGGGTCCCCCGAGTTCGATCTCGCGCTGCATTGGCGTGTATTTGAAGAGCATCTCCAGCACAAGCAACAACAGGAACAACCCGGTGATGTAAGAGAAGACCCGGTAGAACGTGAGAGCCCCACGGATTCGAGGAACGTCAGGAATCTTGGGTTTCAGGGCCATGAGCCTAGTTTACCGGCGTTGCCCTGCGCTCTTCCTCCAAGAGGTCGGCCTCCTCCTGCTCACGTTCCCAAGCGTCTTTCACCAACCGGTACCAAATGAAGACGGCGAAAACCGCGAAAACCGCCCACTCGGCCGCATAGAAGATGTTGAGCCAGTTGATCTGTGCTTCAACTGTCGGGGCCGGCGCGTCAATCTGCTCCAGACCAGCACCCAACCCGAGCGGATCTGTCATGGGAATGACATAGCCACCGTAGACACCTCGGGGATCGACCTCAGTCCAGGTGTTCACGAGCATGGCAATCGCCAGCGAATTCACTTCGCCGTTTTCAAAATCGGTTTCCTGCGGTGCCTCGCTAATCACGTGTCGGCCGGAAATATGCACAGGACCAGATGCTGCCGCCTCAAGCAGGTCGATGGCTGCCGCAGCGTCATCTTCCGTCGGCGCCCAGCCAAACGCGACGGCAAGCCCGGCGCCGTTAACGCTCAGGTGCCCGACCACCCAGAAACCGTTCTCACCGTGGTTGAGTCTGTCACTCAACACCACGAAGTCGCCGGGAACCACACTGCCGGTCACCTCAACCAACTGGCCGTCGGTCGTTGCGTGCGGCGGGCTCTGCGGTTCGACAATCGTTTCAAGCGCGACCGGTGTCTCCGTCGCGCCTTCCTGAACCAACCCCGCATCGACGCTGCGCGCCAACTGCCACTGCCCGAGAGCCGCGAAGCCTCCAGCGATGGCAAGGGCAAGGATTAGGGCCGCGATCCAACGCGGTTGACGGGCGACTTTCCACATGCGTACTGAGGTGACTTTCGGACTAGTTGTTACTGTGAATGTCAGGCGCTTCACGTCGCGCTCGATCGGCGGACTCATCATCCGGCATCTCCTGGCTGGCGCGT
>JAODMI010000123.1 GCA_025464755.1 Homoserinimonas sp. | reverse complement strand
TTCCTTGGTAAGGAAGAGGTAGTGGGTCCGATTCCCACAGGGGGCTCAATCTTCCCGTCGAACGCGGCGGAGAGATGCGGCGGGGTAGCTCAGGTGGTTAGAGCACACGGCTCATAATCGTGGTGTCGCGGGTTCAAGTCCCGCCCCCGCTACCACGGCCCTTTCACGTTTTATGGGCCTTGTCTTCCGCACATGGTTCTGCACCGGACCGCGCTCGACAGTTGGGGCGCCTTTCCCTTCTTTAGCGCGCAAATGTCGTTGTGGGCTGACGATCGCCACACCATCGTTCAACGTCTCGGTGGGACGGTATGAGAATTGCGGGAAGAATCTGGCCACCCCGGCGGCGACGCGGCGAGGGCTTGCGTGTGAAGAGGTAGAGAATTCGCGTGCTCGTGGCTCACGGCGACGTGTTCGGATGGGCTTCTCAACCGCTTCCAACGGCTTCTCAGCGGCTTCTCAGCGGCTTCCAACGGCTTCTCAATGGCTTCCAAGGGCTTCTCAACGGCGCTGTCGCGAACTTTCTCATGCAGGCGGCGATTGCGCGGAGGTTGCATGTGGCGACGGAGATTCCACTGACAAGGCAGGGGAAGGCGAAGCCGCGACCGGAGCGCTGGGCGGGGCAGTGCGCCGCCACTGACAACGGTGTCACGACAAGGTGTAGATGTCAGTTCTGTGTATGGTCGAGGGGCATAGACAAACTGGAGTGACTACGTGACCATGATGTCTGATCCGTTCTGGCGGACCTCGACAAGAGCGCGATCGACGGTGCGAGACGTTGCGGCGCTCGCGGGCGTCGGCCTCGAAACCGTTTCTCGGGTCACCCCGCCATTGGATGGACGCGGATTATGAGCGGTGATGTGGTCGTTATCGGTGACGCACTCATCGACGAACTGCGTTCACCGCATGGGTCGCTCGACGCGCCTGGCGGATCGGCAGTCAATGTTGCTGTGGGTCTTTCCCTTCTCGGTCTCCGCCCCACACTGATAGCGATGGTGGGAGACGATCCCGACGGCGATTCACTTCGTGCGCACCTTGCAGCTTTCGGTGTGAGCTTGCTGGCGTCTGCCTCCCCCCACGGAACGGGAAGAGCCATCTCCAACCGGATCAACGGCGAGCCCACCTATTCCTTCAACTCGCCGGCAAGGCACCGCAGGATTCAATTTGATGAGGCAATGCTCGCGACACTCGGTTCCGCCGCGATCGTCGCCGTAAGCGGCTATCCGTTCGACGATTCCGAACAAGTGCAGGCGCTTGACGCGGCCATCCGACCGGTGTCAAACCTGCTTCTGGTTGACCCGAATCCCCGCCTGGGAATGATGACTGAGCGCGAACGGTTCGGGGACAACCTGCAGCACTTCGCCGCCCGGTGTGATCTGGTGAAGCTCGGCGACGAGGACTCTCAGTTACTGCATTCGCTGCCCGTCAGCGAGGCTGCGGCAGCATATCTTGGCTGGGGGGCTGGGGTCGTCCTAGCAACCGAGGGCGGGCATGGAGCGACCGTGCACGAACCACGTTTCACAGCTCACGCGGACATAACAAGCGACGCCCGTCCAATCATCGACACCATGGGAGCTGGGGATGCAACTTTCGCCGCCGTTGTAGCCAGCACCGCTCAGCTTGGACGCTTACCGTCCGGTCGCGAATGGGACTCGGTACTGCAGAGGGCGATGGCCATTGCAGCGGAGACAATTCGCGTGGCAGGCGGCACCCTGCAGCAACCTGACATGTCTTCACCAGGGCGCAATGGCACCTAACGCGCAATGCGCGTTAGGGCACCCATCAGGCCCGTCGCTGGCCCGTCGCTGGCAGAGCTGGCGGGGTCGCCGACGCGGCCACAAACCTCGCAACATCGCAACGGCACTGTCGGCTTCCCTCATCATCTCGCAGCGCCGACGTAAGTCGCGAGATACGTGCCGGTCAGGGTGGAGCCAGCGGCGATCAGGTCGGCCGGTGTGCCCTCGAAAACGATTCGTCCTCCGTCGCGACCGGCACCGGGACCCAGGTCGATGATCCAGTCGGCGTGCGCCATGACTGCCTGATGGTGCTCGATGACGATCACCGATTTGCCAGAGTCGACCAGCCTGTCGAGGAGGGCAAGCAAATGCTCGACGTCGGCAAGGTGCAGGCCGGACGTCGGCTCGTCGAGCACGTAGACACTGCCCTTCTCTCCCAGATGGCTAGCCAACCTCAGTCGTTGGCGCTCACCACCAGACAGTGTGGTGAGCGGCTGTCCCAGGCTGAGGTATCCGAGCCCGACGTCGGCCAGCCGCGCCAGAATGGCGTGCGCTCCCGGCGTGCGCGCATCCCCTGAGGCAAAGAAGCCCTCGGCCTCGGTAACCGACATTGCCAGCACCTCGCTGATGTCGTGCCCACCCAGCCGATATTCCAGCACGGATGCTTCGAACCGTTTGCCTTCGCACACCTCGCAGATAGTTGCGACGCCCGCCATCATGGCCAGGTCGGTGTAGATGACCCCCGCGCCGTGGCAATTTGGGCAGGCGCCCTCGGAGTTGGAGCTGAAGAGGGCCGCCTTCACCTTGTTGGTTTTGGCGAATGCCTTACGGATCGGGTCAAGCAGCCCGGTATACGTCGCCGGGTTGCTCCGGCGAGAGCCGCGGATCGATCCCTGATCGAGGGACACCACGCCATGCTGTCCGGAGACAGATCCACCGACCAACGAGCTTTTTCCGGAACCGGCGACGCCGGTGAGGACAACGAGCACGCCGAGCGGGAGGTCAACGTCAACGTTTCGCAGGTTGTGTGCCGTCGCCCCGCGTATCTCCAGCGTGCCGGTGGGCTTGCGCACCACAGTTTTGATGGAACTCCGGTCGTCGAGGTGGCGGCCGGTAAGAGTGTCGCTGGCCCGCAGCGCTTCGAGGGTGCCCTCGAAGCAGACAGTGCCCCCCGCGGAACCTGCTCCGGGGCCCAAATCGACGATGTGGTCAGCGATCGCAATCATCTCCGGCTTGTGCTCGACAATGAGTACGGTGTTGCCCTTGTCGCGTAACTGCAACAGCAGCCTGTTCATGCGTTGTATGTCATGCGGATGCAGTCCGATGGTGGGCTCGTCGAAGACGTATGTGACATCGGTGAGAGAGGATCCCAAATGGCGGATCATCTTGGTGCGTTGCGCCTCGCCGCCCGAGAGTGTGCCTGATGCACGATCCAGCGAGAGGTATCCCAGCCCAATTTCGACGAACGAGTCGAGAGTGTGGCGAAGCGCAGTCAGCAGGGGCGTAACCGACGGCTCGTGCATGTCGCGCACCCAATTGGCCAGGTCACTGATCTGCAGGGAACACGCGTCCGCGATGCTAACCCCGCCGATGCGTGATGACCGAGCCGCCTCACTGAGCCGGCTACCACCACACTCAGGGCACGTTGCGAAGGTGACCGCACGATCGATGAACGCCCGGATGTGCGGCTGCATCGCCTCCTTGTCCTTTGCCAGGTACGACTTCTGAATTTGCGGGATGATTCCCGAGTACGTCAGATTTATGGTTTCGATCTTGACCTTCGTCGGCTCCTTGTAGAGCAGATCGAACATTTCCTTTTTGGTGTACGCGCGAATCGGCTTATCCGGGTCAAAAAAGCCACAGCCGCGAAAGATGCGGCCATACCAGCCCTCCATGCTGTAGCCGGGGATCGTGATCGCACCCTCATTGAGCGACTTGGACTCGTCGTACAAGGCCATCAGATCAAAGTCGGTGATCGAGCCTGTTCCCTCGCAGCGAGGGCACATGCCGCCGGTGATGGTGAAGCTTCGCCTCTCCTTCACCGTTTGCCCCCCACGCTCCATCGTGACCGCTCCAGCGCCGCTTATCGATGCGACATTGAATGAGAATGCCTGGGGTGGGCCGATGTACGGCCGCCCGAGCCGGCTGAAGACGATGCGCAGCAGTGCATTAGCGTCGGTTGCCGTGCCCACAGTTGAGCGGATATTGGCTCCCATCCGCTCCTGATCCACGATGATCGCGGTTGTCAGTCCTTCGAGCAGGTCAACCTCGGGGCGAGCCAGTGCCGGCATGAAACCCTGAAGGAAGGCGCTGTACGTCTCGTTGATCAACCGCTGGGACTCGGCGGCGATCGTGTCGAACACCAGCGAGCTCTTTCCCGAGCCGGAGACGCCGGTAAACACTGTCAGCCTGCGCTTGGGAATCGCAACGCTCACATCCTTGAGGTTGTTCTCTCGTGCTCCTTGCACGCGGATCAGATCATGTTGATCGGCGACGTGCCTGGCAGATGAGTTTGCGCCAGCCTTGATGGTCATGCTCATCGTGTGCCTCCATCGTTAGTGGGACATTTCGTGTCCGCCGAATTGCGGGCTCAAATCAAGCTTTCGCAGCAGTTGCGCGTTCAGCGCCACGATGACGGTAGACAGCGACATCAGAATTGCGCCGACAGACATCGGCAGGACGAAGCCGACCGGCGCCAAAACTCCAGCCGCAAGCGGAACAGAGATGAGGTTGTAGCCGGCTGCCCACCACAAGTTCTGCTTCATCTTGCGATAGCTGGCACGCGACAACTCGATGACTGAAAGCACCGAGCGGGGGTCGTCGCTGGCGAGGATGACTCCGGCAGAGGCGATGGCCACATCAGTTCCCGCACCGATAGCGATCCCCACGTCAGCTTGGGCGAGGGCGGGGGCATCATTGACGCCATCGCCGACCATGGCGACTCTTCGTCCTTCGCGCTGAAGCTCGGCAACCTTGGCTGCTTTGCTCTCCGGGCGCACTCCCGCGAACACGCGGTCAATGCCCAGTTCGGCCGCGACCGACGCGGCAACGGCTTCGGCATCGCCGGTGATCATGACTACCTGGATGCCGCGACCGTGCAAAGCGTCGATGGCCTGACGAGATTCCTCCCGTACCTCATCAGCCAGAGCGAGAGCGCCGATGATGCGCGCGTCTGCGAGGACGTGCAAGATGATTGCACCGCTTCTCTTCCACAGCTCCGTTACCTCAAGTGGTTGCAGCCGGTTGGTTGCCAGCATGTGCGGCCCACCCACGCCAATGCGTTGCCCGTTCACCAGCCCGGTGACCCCTTCGGCCGGTGACGAGAGAAACTCGGTTGCTCGAGAGACGGTGAGCCCCCGGCGCTGTGCGGCAGTGATGATCGCTTTGGCCAGCGGATGCTCGCTGTCGGCCTCCACAGACGCGGCAAGCGCCAGCACCTGGTCTTCCGTTAGCGAAGCAACCGGCGCGACGGTGGTGACGGTTGGTTCTCCCCTGGTGAGGGTTCCCGTCTTGTCGAATAGCACCGTGTCGACGGTGCGCATGCTCTCCAACGCCAAGCGGTCCTTGACCAGCACGCCACCCTTTGCAGCCCGTTCTGTAGCGATGGACACGACCAACGGGATGGCAAGGCCGAGAGCGTGCGGGCACGCGATGACCAGCACGGTGATAGTACGGATGACGGCGGCATCCGGGTCCCCGAGCATCGTCCATACGGCTGCGGTGATGACGCCAGCGCCCAGTGCGTACCAGAAAAGCCACCCGGCCGCCACATCTGCAATGCGCTGCGCCCTCGACGTCGAGTTCTGCGCGTCGGCCACCAGTCGGTGGATCCCGGCCAACGCCGTGTCGTCTCCTGTCGCCGTGACGCGAACGCGCACCGCCGTATCGGTCGCGACGGTGCCGGCAACGACGTGGTCGCCGATGCCGCGCGAAACCGGTCGGGACTCGCCCGTCACCATCGACTCATCGACATCCGCCGTGCCTTCAACGATTTCTCCGTCGGCTGGCACACGCCCGCCGGGACGCACAATGACAAGGTCGCCGACTCGGAGATCGGAGGGGGATACGGTCACGATCGTTTTCCCCTCAACGCGCTCCGCTTCATCCGGAAGCAGGGCGGCGAGCGAGTCAAGCGCAGAAGAAGTTTGCGCGAGCGAGCGCATCTCAACCCAGTGACCGAGGAGCATGATGACGATGAGGAGAGCAAGTTCCCACCAGAAGTCGAGCCCATGGTCGACAATGCCGAGGCTCGCGCCCCATGAGGCGAAGAATGCCACCGTTATGGCCAGGGCTATGAGCAGCATCATGCCCGGCTTGCGGGCGGTTATCTCGCTGGCAGCCCCGATGAGGAACGGCCGGCCACCCCATGCGAACATCACGGTACCCAGGATGGGGGAGATCCACTCCAGCCAGGCGACATCCGGAATCTCATAGCCGAACAGCATCGCAAACATGCTGTTGAAGCCCAAAACCGGAACTGCGAGGGCCAGCATGACCCAGAAGAGTTGGCGGAACTGGGCGACGTGGCTGCCATGACCTTCGTGGCCGGAATGTCCTGAATGGGGCCCGCCACCGCCGCCATGTCGGGCATGCTCGTTGGCGCTCATCGCGGCATGATCCATGCCTTCATGGGTCATCGCTTCGGGCGCCATTTGGCTGCGATTCGCGTCGCCGTGCTCCGTGCGCTCGTGCCGCAGAGGGGAGTGGTCCATCGATGCGTGGTCATCGTGGGGCTTCGGGGCGGGGGCTTTCATGCCAGGCGTTCGCTTATCGTGCCCATGATGTTCGCTCATGAGCACCACGTTATACCCCTAGGGGGTATAAAGATATCCTTAGCGGATCGCTTCTTCGATCGGAGTATCCCCGTGAGTGAATTGGATGGTGCGGCCTGCAGTTTCTGGCCTGCCCAGCACGGCAGCGATCACTCGTGCAACATCCTGACGCGGAACCTGGCCGTCCTTGAGGTTGTCACCAACCGCGATCTTGTTCGTGCCGGCATCGAGAGTTAGCGCGCTGGGGCCAAGAATGGTCCATGACAGCGCCGAGCCGCGCAGATACTCGTCGGCAGTCGACTTCGCCTCTGCATACGCAAACATCGCGTGCTCGGGTGGGATGCGGTGGTTGATGCTGGCACCCATGTACGACACCATCACGTAGCGGTCAACTCCAGCGCGGGCGGCAGCATCCATTGAGCGGATGGCGGCGTCCTGGTCGACGGCATACGTGCGGTCCGGGTCACCGCCGCCCGCGCCGGCAGACCAGACCACCGCGTCGTGACCCTTCAGTAATTGCGCCATGTCATCTGTCGAAAGCGACTCGACGTCAGCCGTGACCGGTCGCGCCCCCATCTCCGCGACCTCGTCCGCGTGCTCAGGGTTACGAAAAAGGGACGTGACCTGGTGGCCATCACCGCTCAGAATTCCTGCCAGGTGCAGGGCGACTTTTCCGTGGCCGCCGATTATGACGATGCGAGACATGGCCCTACCTTTCGATGTGCATCCTGTTGTAGTCGCTGGCAGAGGTGCATGGCAACGCCTTGCGGTTAACATCGGCAACCTGCAGCGGCACCCCACCGCACCCACTGCGCACCGCGCCGACACCAGCCAAAGCCTGCCCGCAGCCCCACGGAAGCGAACATTGGCGTCTTCCGGTGCCCAGATGCTGCGGATCACGGATATTATGAGAAAAAGAGCAAAACACTACATGTAGTGGAATGACAGGACTGTCATTAGCGTTATATAGTAGGTAACCACGCAAGCAGCGAGCTTGTGACAAGACTTTTAGGAGGTTCAACATGGACGACAACAACGACACCGTTGGCGGTTACGCAGTGCCCGTCGACCCGATGGATCTTCTGCAGTGCGACAGCTGCCAGTAAGCATTTACTGAAGCAGACCCGCACCGAAGATTCGCCCAACAACCCCAAGACCGCCACGGTCTTGGGGTTGTTGCGTTAACCCCCACGACCCGTATCCCACAGCGGCGTGAATAGACTGGGCGAGTGCCAGTAAACCCTGATCTGCAGGGGCGGATTTTCCCGCCCACCGACCCTTACCTCGTGGGCCGGGAGAAGATCCGCGAGTTCGCCCGCGCCGTCTACGCCACCAGCGCGATCAACTACGACCCGGGAGCCGCCCGCGCCGCCGGGTATCCGGACGTCGTAGCGCCACCGACCTTCCCGGTCGTGGTGCAGGAACTGACGCTGGCCCAATTGCTTGCAGAGCCGGATGCCGGCATCGACTTCACACGCGTCGTGCACGGTGACCAAAAATTCAGTTACACCCGCCCGGTTGTGGCAGGTGATGAGCTGACGGCAACGCTCACCGTTTCGAGCATCAAAACATTAGGTGGCAACTCGATGATCACCGCAGAGTCCACCATGGTGGATGCGGATGGGCAGCACGTGGTTACTGCTATCTCCACGCTGGTGGTTAGGGGCGAAGGATGAACACGACACACGCGATCGACGAAGGCAACTCGACTAACACCGGCACCCCGGGTGGCCCGAGCATCGCCGACCTGAACGTCGGCGAAGTTGTGGCCGAACAGGTCTACGCGCTCAGCCGCGACTCCCTCGTTCGTTACGCCGGAGCATCCGGTGACTTCAACCCCATCCACTACCGTGAGGACATCGCGCTAGCCGCCGGACTGCCCGGCGTGTTAGCCCACGGCATGCTGACAATGGGTACCGCCATCCAGCCCGTCGTCGACTGGATCGGTGACCCCGGAAAAGTTTTGGATTACCAGGTGCGGTTTACGCGCCCCGTACCCGTTGACGCCGGGTACGGTGCAATCGTCACGGTCGTAGCCAAGGTCGGCGCGGTGGAGGGAAGCTCGGCTCGCATCGACCTCACCGTCACCTACAACGAACAAACCGTCCTCGGAAAAGCTCAGGTGCGGGTGACACTGTGACCCAGCTCGCAGAGCTGACCACATTGCGGGTCGGCGGTCGTCCTGCAGAGCTGCGTGAGCCGACGGATGCCTCGGCCCTCGTCGCGGACGCCCTCGACGTTTGGGGCAGCGGTGAGCCGTGGCTGCTGCTCGGCGGTGGATCGAATCTTCTCGTAGCGGACGACGGCTTCGATGGCACTGTGATTCGGGTGGCGACCCGCGGCATAGAGAGAAACGGGTCGCGGGTAGTCGCCCAGGCGGGGCACTCGTGGGATGGCTTGGTCGCCTACGCGGTGGAAAACGGGCTTGCGGGGCTCGAAGGGCTCTCGGGGATTCCGGGCTCCTGCGGTGCTGCGCCCATCCAGAACATCGGAGCCTACGGTCAGGAACTCTCCGACAGCCTGGTCTCGATCACCTTTCTTGACTACCTCACCGGCGAAGTACACAACGTTGCGGCAGCCGAACTTGAGCTTGGCTACCGGACGTCGCAACTTAAACAAGGCCGCCAGGGCGTTGTGCTGTCCATTGAAGTGCAGCTCGTGGAAAGCGAACTGAGCGAACCGATACTGTACCCGCAACTTGCCGCAGCACTGGGAGTTTCACTGGGCGAGCAGGTGCCAACGGTCGAGGTCAGAGCGGCCGTGTTGGCGTTGCGTGCATCCAAGGGCATGCTGCTCAGACACGACGACCCGGACTCGGTGAGCGCCGGCTCGTTCTTCACCAACCCCATCGTGAACGAAAGATTCGCACAATCTTTGCCGACGGATGCTCCGCGCTGGCCGGTCACCCCAGACCCAGCTCCAGTGGTCATGCCGCTCGATGCGGTCGGCGCTCTCTCGGCCGTTGCCGCTCCGAGCGTGTATCGGGTCAAGCTCAGTGCGGCCTGGCTGATCGAACGTGCCGGTATCCGTCGCGGATTCTCGCTGCCGGGCTCACAAGCCGCCATCTCCAGTAAGCACACGCTCGCCCTCGTCAACAAAGGTGGGGCAACTGCTGATGAGATCGCGCAACTCGCCCGCTACGTGCAGGGCCGCGTGCTCAACGAGTTCGGGATCATCCTCCAGCCCGAGCCGGTGCTCGTCGGCGTGCATCTCTGAAACAGCACAGGCGCGCGTTGCCCCGTGAGGGATGGCACCCCAGACGGGTGCATACAGGGGAGCACTCACGACCCGTAATCCGGTGCCACCGCCCAACCAGTGGGCCTGCTTCGGCGCATCGCCCGCTACAAGATGCCAAGCTCCATCGCGCGCTCACAGCGGGGCCCGTGGCTGTCATGAACCCATCGCTGCGCTGATACATCCAGCGCGGCAGCCGTGCATCGATTGACATCGGCATCAACCAGTTGGTGGATACTCACCGCCGCGGAGCATCCGCCCGGCGAGGCCGCGTTCAAGCGTGCATCCCCGCCCTCCCGCCAAGGAACCGGCACAGAAAATTCAGGAAAGTGCGCGCCCATTGTGGCTGCTGTTGCCCATGAGTTGGGGAAAATGCCCTTCAGGCGCCCCCTTCCTGAATTTTCCGGAAGAGGGGCGGTGAGGCTCGACGGGGAGAGGAAGCAGGCGGGACAGAAAAATGCCTTCGGCTACCCCCCTTGCCTGCGGACCTGCAGCGCGCCGGATCCTATAATGTAGGGCTGCACAGCGTCGAAACTATAGGCAGGGACAGGTATGGGTGAGCGTCAACCGGGCACAACATACGCGGACACCGTCTATGACCTGCTTCTTGGCCAATTCATGGACGGTAAATGGGAGGCCGGCTCTCAGCTCAACATCCCCACGCTGGCACGTGAATTTGAGGTCAGCCAGACGCCTATTCGTGAGGCTCTAGCCCGTCTGGAGCACACCGGTCTCGTTACCCGTGAGCCGTTGAAGGGGTACCACGTCGCCCCCCTGTTCAGCGAGCACGAGCTGGTCAAGCTCATGGATGCACGACTGATACTCGAGCCCGCGCTGGCGTTGGAAGCCGCTCGGCGAGTTACACCCGAATTCCTCGACGAACTGAAGGTAACCATCGACGACCTGTTTGCCGCGGCGCAAACAGGATCTATGCATGGTCACTGGTCAGCGGACGACAAATTTCATGCGCTGATCTCCAAGCAGTCGGCCAACCCGTTCCTTGACGCCGCATACGGTTCCATCAGGGGACAGGTCCGACGGTTCCGGCTATTCGCAAAGCTGGGCCCGCGGACTGCAGAGATGGCCGCTCATGATCACCAAGCGATCTTCGAAGCTTTGGAAGCTCGTGACCCGGCGGGTTCGGCGGCCAGCATGAGCCGCCACATCACCGGCGCGAGAAATCGTGCGCTGGAGGATCGCAAGTCGATCACCTAGAGCCGACTGAGCGAGGCTGCCCCAGTTTCGGAGTGGTTCTTCAGGCGGACGGATGCTCGCATACGGGCAGCACATGGCACGACCGGTAGGCTGGATTGCGTGAATGAAGTAGAGATCGGCCGCGCGAAGCGCGCTCGCCGCGTGTACGCGTTCGATGACATCGCGATCGTGCCGAGCCGCCGCACCCGCAATCCGCAGGACGTCTCCGTGAGCTGGTCGATCGATGCTTACCAATTCGATTTTCCCTTTATCGCGGCCCCGATGGACTCAGTCGTCTCCCCCACCACCGCCATCCGCATGGGACAACTCGGCGGTCTGGGCGTACTCGACTTGGAAGGTCTGTGGACGCGGTACGAGGACCCGGAGCCATTGCTTGAGGAGATCCGCACCCTTCCCGCCGAAGTCGCGACCCTGCGTATGCAGCAAATTTACACGGAGCCGATCAAGCCGGAGCTCGTGACGCAGCGCCTTGCCGAAATCCGTGCAGGCGGCGTGACCGTGGCCGGTGCGCTGTCCCCGCAGCGCACGCAGGAGTTATACGAGACGGTGGTTGCCGCGGGAGTGGACCTGTTCGTCATTCGCGGAACCACCGTCAGCGCCGAGCATGTTTCGAAGAACCAGGAACCGCTCAACCTTAAAAAGTTCATCTACGAGCTTGACGTTCCCGTCATCGTGGGTGGTGCCGCCGGGTACACCCCCGCACTGCACCTGATGCGCACGGGAGCCGCCGGAGTGCTGGTTGGATTTGGTGGCGGTGCTGCCTCGACCACCCGGGCCACGCTGGGAATTCATGCCCCGATGGCAACCGCGCTGGCCGATGTCGCCGGAGCTCGTCGTGACTACATGGACGAATCCGGCGGGCGTTATGTACACGTCATCGCAGATGGCGGTTTGGGTACTTCTGGTGACATCGCCAAGGCGATCGCTATGGGCGCAGATGCCGTCATGCTCGGCAGCACCCTCGCCAGGGCGACGGATGCCCCCGGCCAGGGTTACCACTGGGGTGCTGAGGCGCACCACGCCGAGTTGCCGCGCGGCAGCCGCGTCGAGGTCGGCACCGTCGCGCCGCTCGAGCAGATCCTCTTCGGACCATCCACTGTGTCAGACGGCAAGTCAAATCTGGTCGGAGCTTTGCGCAGGTCCATGGCGACCACCGGATACTCCGACATCAAGGAGTTCCAGCGGGTCGAAGTCGTCGTCGCGCCGTACGAGTC
>JAODMI010000105.1 GCA_025464755.1 Homoserinimonas sp. | reverse complement strand
ACTAAATCCGATTCACAGGCATAAGTGAGGGGCTCCGGATCACAAAATCCGGAGCCCCTCACTTGCGTTATCCAAGCCGCTGACTGCCCCGCCTGCCGCTAGCCGAAGAGAGCACCTTGGGGCGAGTCACTGCCAGCCATCCCGGGACCTCACACGGTCATAGAGGGTGCGATACGGCTCCACCCTGTGAGCCGGGAGAGCCCACACGCACGAGACTCGGCCCCAACGGCGGGCCACCAGCGGGTTGCGCGATTACCACAGAGGCGCCTGCCCCCCAGGCATAAAAGTGACGGCTAAACGCGGTCTCGTCCGCGGCTAGTCGGCGGAGAAAACCTTCTTGAGAAAGTCAGCAGTAGAGCGATAGTCCAACCGGTCATAGAAGCCCGGCGCGCGACTGCTCGCAACTGTGAGCTGGGAGAGCCCACGCGCGCGGCACTCGTCCTCAACGGCGTACACCAGCCGGCTGCCGACACCGCTGCCCCGGGCATCCGTGTCGACGATCAGCTCTTGAATCTGCGCAGCATCCTCGCGCGTGTACATGAGCCGTGCGATGGTCATCAGAACGTAGCCGACCACACTGCCAGCACGTTCCGCGACGAGAAGGACGTGGTCGTGCTTCTGCTCGACAGCGTTGCGAAATGCCAGCTCGAAAGCATTGCGATCAACATCGTAAGTCGCAGAAAGCTGGTCAACCAACGCGAAAACGGCGTCGGCATCAGATGCCGACGCCGCACGAATTCGCTCGTTAGCGACCGAAGTTACCCCGGTAATACTCATAGACCCATCCAACCAGAGCCACGACCGTGAGCGCGACGCCGATGAAGGCAATCCAAAAACCGATAGCGACACCGAGGAACAGCAGCGCGGCACTTCCGGCCAACGCCACGGGCCACCAGCTCCACGGGCTGAAGTGACCCAGCTCCGGGTCACCATCATCTATGTTGGCGTCCAGACGGTCTTCAGGCAGTTCCCCGCCCTGGCTACTGTGCGACTTGCCAACATAGAAGCCGATGAAGGCGAAAAGGATCGCGCAGAGAGTCAGACCGATAGCCCCGACCCATTCAATCTGCCCGCCCTCGCCGCCCGCAGGAACAGTTGCCAGCGCCAGCGAGGCAACCAGCAGGCTCCACAGGGTGTAGATCACTGCAACAAGGGCGAAGAATGCCGCAAGAATCCAATACAGATAGGTGTTGGTCTTCACTGCTTTACTTCACTTTCTCGTCGGACGCGTCGTACACCGGAGCGTCTGGCGCATCCTTGGCTGGGCCCACTCCAACCGGAATACCGGCCTCGGGGTGGTGCAGGTCAAAGGCTGGGGACTCCGAGCGGATGCGCGGAATCGACGTGAAGTTGTGGCGGGGCGGTGGGCAGGAAGTGGCCCACTCCAGCGACCGGCCGTAACCCCACGGGTCATCGACCGTCACTTTACTTCCGCTGCGTGCGGTGATGAAGACGTTGAAGAAGAACGGAACCATCGAAACCGCCAACAGCATTGCACCCACTGTCGACAACTGGTTCATCCAGGTGAAACCGTCTTCGTCCTGATACGTCGCATAGCGACGCGGCATACCGACAACCCCAAGCCAGTGCTGGATCAAGAAGGTTGTGTGGAACCCGATGAAAAGCAACCAGAAGTGGATCTTGCCGAGCTTCTCGTTGAGCATCTTGCCAGTCCACTTCGGCCACCAGAAGTAGAAGCCGCTGAACATGGCGAACACTACGGTTCCGAACACGACGTAGTGGAAGTGCGCGACGACGAAGTAGGTGTCGGAGACATGGAAGTCAAGCGGCGGTGAGGCCAAGATGACACCGGTCAGTCCGCCGAAGGTGAAGGTGATCAAAAAGCCGATTGCCCACAACATCGGGGTTTCGAAGGTGACAGATCCCCGCCACATCGTTCCGACCCAGTTGAAGATCTTCACGCCGGTAGGCACAGCTATCAACATTGTCATCAGAGCGAAGAACGGCAGCAGTACTGAGCCAGTCACATACATGTGGTGGGCCCAGACGGTAACAGACAACGCAGCGATGGCGATCGTTGCGTACACCAGGGTCTTGTACCCGAAGATGGGCTTACGACTAAATACCGGGAACACCTCCGACACGATGCCGAAGAACGGCAGCGCGATGATGTAAACCTCCGGGTGGCCGAAGAACCAGAAGAGGTGCTGCCAAAGGATGGCTCCCCCAGCTTCGACGTTGTAAATGTGCGACCCGAACACGCGGTCCAGCCCCAAGCCGAACATCGCAGCCGCCAGGACGGGGAACGCCATGAGAACCAGAAGAGACGTCACCAGGGTGTTCCACGTGAAGATCGGCATACGCCACATGGTCATGCCCGGTGCGCGCATCGTGATGATGGTGGTGATGAAGTTCACTCCACCGAGGATCGTGCCGAAGCCGCTGAGAGCTAAGCCGAAGACCCACAAGTTGCCGCCCAGACCCGGCGAGAACGTTGTCGTCGAAAGCGGCGTATACGCAAACCACCCAAAGGATGCAGCGCCCTGAGGGGTGAGGAACCCGGAGACCGCCATCAGGCTGCCGAAATTGAAGAGCCAGTACGAGAAAGCATTCAGACGGGGGAAGGCGACGTCAGGTGCGCCGATCTGCAGTGGCATGAGTGTGTTAGCAAAACCGAAAAACAGCGGCGTCGCGAACATAAGCAGCATGATCGTTCCGTGCATCGTAAAGAGCTGGTTGTACTGCTCCTTGGTCTGCAGCACGTCCAGGCCGGGTGCGAAAAGTTGCGCTCGGATGACCAGCGCCATCACTCCGCCGATGCAGAAGTAGACGAACGATGTGATCAGGTACATGTACCCGATCGTTTTGTGGTCGGTGGAGGTGATCCAGTTGACCAGGATGTTGCCCTTGCGGCGTGCGCTCGGGGAAACCGTGTGCGGCGTCGTCGTAGTCGTGGCGACCGGCCTCGCGTCGGTTTCAGTGCCTTGCGTTGTAGTACTCATGGAGGCTCGCCTTACTCTGACTGAACCGGTTTGGTACCGGGAAGGTTGCTGTTCGTGTTGTATTCAGCGCCGCGGGTGCCGGTCTGGCCAGCGTCGACGAGGCTTTGAATGTAGTTGTCGTACTCGTCTTCAGAGACGACCTTTACGGTGAAAAGCATCAGCGAGTGGTACTCACCGCAAAGCTCGGCACACTTGCCCATGTACGTTCCCTCTTTTTCGGGCGTCATGTACATGTAGTTGGTCTTGCCAGGAATCGTGTCTTTCTTATACAGGAAGTCAACTACCCAGAACGAGTGCTGCACATCCCGACTCTCAAGCGCGATTTCAACGGACTTGCCCACTGGAAGCACCAGCACGGGAAGGGCATCCTCGTCGATATACGTCTCGTCGTTCTCCTGCGCCTGAATGCCTTGCGAGAAGACGCCTTCGTTTCCGGGCCCCTCGTTGAGGTAATTGAAGTCCCACGCCCAGCGCTTGGCGTACACCTCGATTTGAACATCCGGCTCGTCGATTGGCTCTTCGATTGCCGCCTGATCACGGGCAGTGAAGGCGAAAAAACCCAGGACGAGGATCAAGGGCACGACGGTGTAGAAGATCTCCATCGGCATGTTGTAGCGCATTTGCACCGGCAGGCCAGTTTGACCCTTACGCCGACGATAAACGACGGCCGCCCAGATAATCAGGCCCCAGGTTAGGAGCCCAACACCCAGGAGAACGATCCACGAGGTGGTCCAGAGACCGGTGATGCGGTCGGTGTGGTTAGTTACACCTGGCTCGCCCGGGAGGAAACCCCGGAGTTGCGCTTGCGTGCATCCTGCGAGGACGACAACAAGCGTTGCTGCTATGGGAGTAGCAGCCCATCGAAGACGGCGATTAGAGCGCACCTGTGACCTCTCGGATGACGCGGAACTGTACGGAACACAGTCTATTGACAGGAATTAGCCTACCGCTCGAGAGCACGACTACTGAACGGAAACCGCATGCCGCGCATGAAAAAAGGGGAACTGTCTGGCGACAGTTCCCCTTAACTCGGCTCTTTCAGTGGAATGAATCCCCGCACGCGCAACTTCCACCGGCGTTGGGGTTGTCGATGGTGAATCCCTGCTTTTGGATGGTGTCTTCGAAGTCGATCGTGGCACCGTCCAAGTAGGGGACGCTCATCTTGTCGACAACAACTTCAACGCCGTCAAAGTCCACTGTGTTGTCGCCGTCGAGTAGCCGCTCATCAAAGTAAAGCTGGTAGATCAAGCCGGAACAGCCGCCCGGCTGGACTGCCACACGTAGGCGCAGGTCGTCTCGCCCCTCCTGTGTGTACAGAGCGCGCACCTTCTCAGCGGCAGCGTCGGTGAGGCCTACGCCGTGGGTCGGCGCAACCGTTTCAGTAAGCGTGGTGTCAGTCATGACAGCTCCTTCATTCCAAAGTCTCTACCCAGTGTAAACACGGTGTCCCGTAAATTGTTCCCGTACTGGAAGCCAGTTGTTTACGTTGACAGCAGTCGACCACTGAAAGGTACCGGTTTACCGGTGTTCATTGAGACGTGCCAGCAGAACCGTCTCAGTGAGGATGGCGCGCTGAAACACTCCCAGGTGCAGCGACTCGTTGGGGCTGTGTGCGCGGGAGTCCGGATCCTCCACTCCCGTCACGAGGATCTGCGCGGTCGGGAACATCTCCACCAGGTCGGAAATGAAGGGAATCGAACCACCGATGCCGGTCTCCACTGCCGTGACACCCCAGGCATCCGTCATCGCAGTCTTCGCCTCGGCGACCGCCCACCCGCTGGTATCCACGAGAAACGGATTGCCGAGTTCCACGTGTTCGAATGCAAGATGCGCACCGAACGGTGCGTTGGCCCGGAGGTGGGTTTCCATTGCGGCATACGCTTCCGTAGCGCTCTGGCCAGGGGCGATTCGTGCGCTGATGCGCACCCGAACGGCAGGAGACAGCGTGTTGGACGCGTTGGCGACGGTCGGTGCGTCGATGCCCGTAACGGTGATGGCCGGCTGGTCCCAGATCCGGCTGAGAATACTTCCGGTGCCGATTGCGGTGACTCCGTCGAGCAGGCCTGCTTCCTCGCGCAGCTGCGACTCGGGGTAGTCGGGCGTTTCCGCGTCACGGGTGGTGAGGCCTGCGACGGCTACCGAGCCGTTCCCGTCGTGGAGGGTTGCCAGAAGCTGAATGGCGGCAAGCATGGCGTCCGGCGCCGCTCCCCCGAACATACCTGAATGCGAAGCATGAGCAAGGGTGCGGATTTCCAGCTGGAAGGCGACGTTGCCGCGAAGGGCAACGGTGAGAGCTGGGGTAGTTACGTCCCAGTTGCTTGAGTCGGCAACGACGATGACGTCCGCAGAGAGCTGCTCTTTGTGCTGATGCAGGAAGTTCTTGAACGAGAGCGAACCAGACTCCTCCTCTCCCTCGATGAAGAGCGCAAGCCCCAGGTCAAAATCGGCGCCGACGGTTTCGACAAGAGCACGAATGGCGGCGATATGCGTCACGATGCCGGCCTTATCATCTGCGGCACCCCGGCCGTAGATCCGGTCGCCGCGAACTGTCGGTTCGAAAGGTGCAGAGTCCCAATCTTCATCGTTTCCGGGCGGCTGAACATCGTGATGGGCGTACAGCAGAATGGTCGGCTTTCCGTTTCGGGCTGCCCGTGTCGCCAATACGGCCGGCTTGCCCTGCACCTCAGTGTCACCGATAGTCGCACGGGAAACCTCAACCGACTCGAAGACGCTCAACCCGTTGACCAGGTCCGCCACGGCATCCGCGCTGTCGTTGACGTGTTGAGGCTCGAACGCGGCCCACGACACCGAGGGAATTCGCACCAGCCGTGACAGCTCTGCGATGGATGACGGCAGCCCGGCCTGCACGGCCTGGCGCAACGATTCAAGGAGTTCGGGGCGTGTGCTGTCGCAAGAGGTCATGCAGGTAATCTTAAGCAGTCATCTAACCCAAGGATTCACTGTGGCCAAGCCAGCACGCAACACCCCAGACGAAGAAACAACGTACGAGTTGAACGGCAAAGGCCGCCCAACCCCGACACGCAAGGAAAAGGAAGCGGCCAATCTGCGCCCGCTCGTGTCGTCGGATCGCAAAGCGTCTAGCAAGGAAGCTCGCGCGAAGTACAACGCGGTGCGCGACCGTGCCAGGATCGGCATGGCCAATGGCGAGGAGAAATACCTCCCCATACGGGACAAAGGTGTGCAGCGCCGCTTCATCAGGGACTACGTCGACGCCCGATTCAACGTCGGCGAACTGATGATTCCCGTGATGATTTTGATTATCGTCATGACCTTCATCGACAGCTGGCAAGTGCAGATGGTGAGCATTCTCAGCCTCTGGGCATTCTTCATTCTCGCCGTGATCGACTGCTACGTCGCCGGTCGCTTGGTCAAACGCAAGCTCGCCGCGAAGTTTGGTGCCGACAAGCTGCAAAAGGGCAACGCCTGGTACACCGCCATGCGTGCCCTGCAGATGCGGGTGATGCGTCTACCGAAACCTCAGGTTAAGCGTGGTGAGTGGCCGACCTAACTTCGGCCTCACCGCCTCACTTCGACCGTGATCTGCGCGAGACACAAGCTCGTCTTCGGCCAGGAGTGTCGTCAGGCGGCAATTTTCTTCAGGCGGCGATTAATCTGGAGAGCCCACAACGGCCCCCGGTACACGAACCCGGTGTAGCCCTGCACCAGGGTTGCACCAGCCGCGAGCCGCTCTGCAACGTCTTCAGCGCTCTCCACTCCCCCGACCGAGATCACGCAAAGCTCCGCGGGCACTGTGGCCCTGATCAGTCGCAGTACTTCTAGCGCGCGACTGGCTAACGGTGCACCCGACAAACCTCCCGCGCCGGCGCGTTCGACGGTATCCGCATCCGTCTTCAGCGCCGCCCGGGAAATGGTGGTATTCGTGGCGATGATGCCAGCGAGGCTGAGCCGTGTCGCAAGCTGTGCAATGCGCCGAACCTCATCGTCACTGAGATCAGGGGCGATTTTGACGAGAACAGGTTTACCTTCGGCCGCCTCCCGAACCGCGTTCAGCAAAGGTGCCAGCCGCTCGAGTTCCTGCAGCCCCCGCAGACCCGGCGTGTTAGGTGAGCTCACATTCACCGCGAGGTAGTCGCACACCGGTGCGAGCAGGCGCGTACTGGCGACGTAGTCGTCGATGGCAGCTGAGACATCAACGACCCGACTTTTGCCGATATTGGCGCCAATCACCGGTCGGCGCTTACGCGCCATCTCTCGGCGAAGTCTCGGAGCAGCATCCGCCGCACCGTTGTTATTGAATCCCATGCGGTTGATGACCGCACGGTCGGGGATGAGCCGGAACATGCGCGGCCGCTCATTACCTGGCTGTGCCTGGGCAGTCAGCGTGCCCACTTCGACGTGACTGAAGCCGAGCTGACCGAGCCCCTGCACCGCCTTGCCCTCTTTGTCAAAACCTGCGGCGACACCAAAAGGTGATGCGAACTTCAGCCCGAGAGTGTAGACAGCCAGTGATTCTGCCGGTCGGGTGAACACACGAAGCAGCAACCCTGCGCCCAGTTTCGGCAGCCACTGTATGACCCGAAAAGCCAGATTGTGGGCGTTCTCCGGGTCTAACCGCGAGAGGACGAGGGAGAAGAGGATGCGATACATGCCTTGATAAGGCTAGCGGCAGATGGCACGCGCTCGGCGAAGCGCGCCAGCGCGACTATTTCGAGCCTGGTGCCGAAGAATGATGTTCAACGCGCAGAAGTGTGATGGCAGCTTCGAAATCTTCGAGCGAGTCGAAGTCCTGGTAGACGCTCGCGAAGCGCAGGTACGCAACCTCGTCGAGCTCGCGAAGCGGCGACAGGATGGCCAGCCCGATGTCGTTGGCATCGATCTGCGAGGCACCAGTGGCCCTGATGGTCTCCTCGACTCGTTGAGCAAGTAATGCCAGGTCAGTGTCAGTGACAGGCCTGCCCTGGCAAGCCTTCCGCACACCCAACACGACTTTCTCGCGGCTGAACGGCTCCAGAACACCGCTACGCTTCACAACGCTGAGGCTCGCAGTCTCTGTGGTGCTGAACCGGCGACCGCACTCGGGGCACTGGCGACGTCTACGGATCGATAGTCCGTCCTCGCTGGTACGTGAATCGATGACACGCGAATCGGGGTGCCGGCAGAAAGGACAGTACATGGTCCCTCAAGGATAGGGCCCGGGCACAGCGAAACCGCGGAAGACGTCGCTAGCGCTTGTCGAACCGCGCCGTTACCGCGGCAGCGTGCGCCGGGAGATCCTCCGCAGTCGCCAGAGCAACAACTTTCGCGTGCACCTTGTGAAGCGCGCTTCGCGAGTAGCGGATCACTTGCTGCGGCCGCAGGAACGTGTATGCCCCGAGACCGGAAGAGAAACGGGCTTGCCCTCCGGTCGGCAGGACGTGATTGGAGCCCGCGAGATAATCGCCGAGACTCACCGGAGAATCTTCGCCGAGAAAAATTGCGCCCGCGCTTTCAATGCTGTCAAGGAGACTCTCAGCGTTGGATGTCTGTATCTCGAGGTGTTCTGGACCGTACGCGTTACTAAACGCCGCCGCCGCCTCGAGATTGTCCACCAGCACGATGGCAGATTGCTGTCCGGCGAGAGCCTCAAGAACCCGCACCCCATGGGCTGCTTCAGGAGCCAGTTCCTGTAACTGTTCACGCACTTGGTCGGCGAATCGCACGGAGTCTGTAACCAGCACGGCAGCAGCCAACTCATCATGTTCCGCCTGGCTAATGAGGTCCATCGCAACCAGATACGGGTTCGCGTGCTCATCGGCAATAACCAGGATCTCGGTCGGGCCGGCTTCTGCGTCTATGCCAGCCTGCCCACGCACGAGACGCTTCGCTGCAGCAACGTAGACGTTTCCTGGGCCGGTGATGAGCTGCACCGGGTCAAGTCCAATGTCAGGCACACCATAAGCGAAGGCTCCAACCGCGCCAGCACCGCCCATGGCATATACCTCATCGATGCCCAACAGCCCAGCGGCACCCAAAATCGTGGGATGAACCGATCCGCCGAACTCCTTCTGTGCGGGCGAGGCCAGCGCGACAGAGGCGACCCCAGCCACCTGGGCTGGCACGACGTTCATGACGACGCTGGACGGGTAAACGGCCTTACCGCCGGGCACATACAACCCGACCCTGGCTACAGGAACCCAACGTTGGATAACCTCAGCTCCCGTGTCAAGCACCGTTACGGTGCCTGTGGGGAGCTGCGCTTGGGAGGCTGCGCGCACGCGAACGATTGCCTCCTCCAGTGACTCCCGAACATCAGCACTCAGCGACTGAAGCGCGGCGGTGATGTCGTCTGGATCAACTCGGACGGCAACGGGGCGCACGCCATCGAGACGCTGCGCCTGGTCAAGCAGAGCCTCCCCTCCTCGTCTACGCACATCGTCAATCAGCTCTGCAGCAATCACGGATGCCACGGAGACATCCGTTTGCGAGCGGGGAATAAGGGCGAGAAGCTCAGAGCGATTAGGCTGGAGGCCCCGGAGATCAATGGTTTGGATCATGGCTTGACAACTTTATCTGGTAGCCCTGCGGCGGAGGAACCCGAAGGGGTGTCCGCATTCAAGCAGGCATTCCGCCGACACGCGGCGGGAGTGGCAATTATCACGGCACTGCGATCGGATGGAACCCCGGTGGGGTTCACTGCAACATCATTGGCCAGCCTCGCCGCCGTACCGCCAATGGCTACGTTTAACATGGCGCGCGTTGCCAGCGCATGGACAGCCATCGCGGAGACGGAGCGAGTGGTCGTCCATACGCTCGGCATCCACAATCAAAACCTCGCCGAGAAGTTATCCGGACCGCACGATCTGCGCTTTATCGGCGACCACTGGCATTCGGGCCCGCACGGGCTTCCCGTTCTCCACGGTGTCACGGCGTGGATGGTTGGCCGGATCGTCGAACGCGTGACGGTGGCAAGCAACGCTGTGATCGTGGTGCACATCGAGCAGGGCGAACTGGGCGATGCCGACGATGCGCTGATCTACCACGAGCGCCGGTACACGCGCCCGGATTTCTAAGCGCACACACGCACCTGCGATGCGACCGCTCCGGCCTGTGGCTGTTACCCGTGCGTGGAACGGGCAACTGCTGTCGCCGGTGCCCCGTCAGCTCCGGCTGCTGGCACTGATAGGGCTACCGCTTAGATTAGGCAGTTAGGGCCAAGAAGCGACTTCAGCTCGCCAAAAAGATCGGCAGTGACCTTCACCGTGTGCGGTACCTCGAACATTCGAGCCGTTTCACCCTTGATGAGTTTGAGTCGCACTTCAGTGTCTCCCGAGTGCCGGATGAGGGCATCGCCGAGTGAGGCAACAACATCTGTCGTCGCACGAAAATCAGGCAGTGAAATAATCAATGGGCCGGAGCCAAAACTTTGGCCGGTGTCCGGTGTAAACATGCTCACAGCGTGCAGGTTCATCCCGTCATCACGCGCACTCACACGGCCCTTGATCACGACGATGGCGTCGTTTTCGAGCGCCGGAGAGAACTCCTGGTAGGTCTTCCCCAAAAACATTACGGTGATCTCCCCACCGAAATCTTCAACGGTCACCATGCCGTACTGGTTACCGGAATTGCGGGCAGTGCGATGCTGAACGGACGTCACGAGACCAGCAATAGAAACCGTTTCGCCGTCCTGCGCAGCTTCACCTCCGAGGATGTCAGCGATGGTCACACTGGCATGCTTGGCTAGCTGAATTTCGAGCCCAGCAAGTGGATGATCAGAGACATACAATCCCAACATCTCGCGTTCGAAGGCCAGCTTGTCGCGTTTTGACCATTCCGGCCGATCTGGCACCGCGTCCGTTGTCAGTTCGTCATCGAGGTCGCCGAAGTCGAACGCGAAAAGACCGTGCTTCTCATTCTGCTTGACACCGACGGCTTCATCTATGGCGGACTCGTGAATTTCGAGCAGAGCCCGGCGAGTGGCGCCAAGGGAATCAAAGGCGCCAGCTTTGATGAGCGACTCCACGGTGCGCTTGTTCGCTACCGGCAGCGGCACCTTACGGAGGAAGTCGTGGAAAGTGGTAAATCTGCCCTGCTCTTCGCGCGCGCGACAGACCAGATCAACGACGTTGCTGCCGACATTGCGCACAGCTCCCATGCCGAAACGAATGTCTTCGCCGACGGCGGCGAAGAAGCCGATCGACTCGTTCACATCCGGAGCCAAAACTTTGATGCCCATACGACGGCATTCGTTGAGGTAGATCGCCAGCTTGTCTTTAGAGTCGCCAACGCTGGTGAGCAGCGCAGCCATGTACTCGGCCGGGTAGTGCGCCTTCAGATAAGCAGTCCAGTACGACACCATCCCGTACGCGGCAGAATGCGCTTTGTTGAATGCGTAATCGGAGAAGGGCAGCAAGATGTCCCAGAGCGTCTTGACAGCGTCCTTGGAATACCCACGCTCAAGCATGCCCGCGCTGAAGCCTGCGAACTGCTTATCCAGTTCAGACTTCTTCTTTTTACCCATCGCGCGACGCAGCAGGTCGGCTTGCGCCAGCGTAAAGCCGGCCAGCTTCTGCGCAACCGACATGACCTGCTCTTGATAGACGATCAGTCCATATGTGGTGCCGAGCACATCCTGCAGCGCCTCAGTTAGCTCATCGTGGATGTAGTCGACGCTCTGCAGGCCGTTCTTGCGCAGAGCATAGTTGGTGTGCGAATCAGCCCCCATCGGCCCGGGACGGTAGAGCGCGATGACGGCGGAAATATCCTCGAAGTTGTCAGGCTTCATTAGCCGAAGCAAGCTGCGCATCGGTCCGCCGTCAAGTTGGAATACCCCGAGGGTGTCCCCCCTGGCGAGCAGTTCGTAAGCGCCCTTGTCGTCAAGTTCGAGGTCCTCAAGAACCGGACGATGTCCACGGTTCGACTCGATGTTGTCGAGCGCATCGTCGATGATGGTCAGGTTGCGAAGGCCCAGGAAGTCCATCTTGATAAGCCCGAGAGCTTCACACGCCGGGTAGTCGAACTGGGTGACAATCTGGCCATCTTGTTCCCGCTTCATGATCGGGATGATGTCGATCAGCGGGTCGGACGACATGATCACGCCAGCCGCGTGGACGCCCCATTGCCGTTTAAGGTTCTCAAGACCGAGCGCCGTGTCGAAGACGGTGCGAGCGTCAGGATCCGACTCGACGACCGCGCGGATATCCCCGGCCTCTTTGTACCGCGGGTGATCTCGGTCGAAAATGCCTGTGAGAGGGATGTCTTTGCCCATGATGGGCGGCGGCATTGCCTTGGTCAGCTTCTCGCCCATCCCGAACGGGAAGCCGAGTACGCGCGAGGAGTCTTTAAGCGCCTGCTTCGCCTTGATCGTTCCGTAGGTGACAATTTGGGCCACACGTTCATCGCCGTACTTCTCGGTGACGTACTTGATCACCTCGCCGCGACGGCGGTCGTCGAAGTCGACGTCGAAGTCGGGCATGGAAACACGATCGGGGTTCAGAAACCGTTCGAAGATGAGCCCGTGGCGCAGGGGGTCAAGGTCAGTGATGCCCATGGCGTAGGCAGCCATGGAACCGGCTCCCGAGCCACGGCCGGGTCCAACGCGAATGCCATTGCTGCGTGACCAGTTGATGAAGTCAGCAACGACGAGAAAGTACCCCGGGAAACCCATTTGCAAGATCACGCCGACCTCGTAGTCGGCCCGCTGCCGAACCTCATCTGAGATTCCGTTCGGGTAACGACGCGCCAAACCCTTGTCCACTTCCTTGATGAACCAGGTGTCTTCGCTCTCCCCCTCCGGCACAGGAAAGCGAGGCATGTAGTTGGCGGTTTCGTTGAACTCGACGTTGCAGCGCTCGGCAATCAGCAGTGTGTTGTCGCATGCTTCCGGATAATCGCGAAAAAGCTGGCGCATCTCCGCGGCTGATTTCAGATAGAACTCGTCCGCGTCGAATTTGAACCGATTCGGGTCATCCAGGGTCGAACCCGACTGTACGCAAAGGAGCGCGGCATGGCTGGTGGCGTCGTGCGCGTGGGTGTAATGAAGGTCATTGGTGGCTACCAGCGGAAGGTCGAGGTCTTTCGCCAGACGAAGGAGGTCGCCCATGATCCGGCGCTCGATGCCGAGGCCATGATCCATGATTTCGGCGAAGTAATTCTCTTTGCCGAAAATCTCGCGAAACTCCCCTGCCGCTTTCTTAGCCTCTTCGTACTGGCCGAGCCGCAGCCGCGTCTGCACCTCACCACTGGGGCATCCGGTAGTGGCTATCAAGCCGCTTCCGTACTGTCCCAACAGTTCGCGGTCCATGCGGGGCTTGAAGTAGTAGCCCTCTATCGATGCTCGGGACGACAAGCGGAAAAGATTGTGCATGCCCTCGGTCGTCTCAGACAGCAGCGTCATGTGGGTGTACGCGCCGGAGCCGGAGACATCATCCTGTCCACCGTTACCCCAACGAATTCGTGTTTTATCGCTGCGGTGAGTGCCCGGAGTCACATAAGCCTCAGTGCCGATGATGGGCTTGATGCCGGCATCCGTCGCACTCTTCCAGAAGTCGTATGCTCCGAACACGTTTCCGTGGTCTGTCACGGCCACCGCGGGCATACCCTGCTCTGCGGCCGCCTGAACTAGGGGCTTGACCCGTGCCGCACCGTCCAGCATCGAATATTCGCTGTGCACGTGCAGATGCACGAAAGAATCGGCGCTCGAAGGCAAAGTTTCTCCGTCTAGCTTTGGCTGTGGGAGTGCAGCCGGGGGTGGGTATTCAGCTTAGGTCGTACGAGCAACCATGAATGTCAGCTGGCCCGCAAAACGTTCAGAGCGTGCTGCAAATCGGCCGGATAGTCGGTTGAGAACTCCACGTGGTCGCCCGTCCCGGGATGCTGAAATCCCAGACGCATGGCGTGAAGCCACTGCCTGCTCAGGCCGAGCCGGGCGGAGATGGTCGGGTCGGCGCCGTACATGGCGTCACCGACACACGGGTGCCGCTGCGCAGCCATGTGCACGCGAATCTGATGTGTCCTGCCTGTTTCGAGATGAATCTCCAAAAGAGACGCGCTCGGAAAGGCTTCCATTGTTTCGTAGTGGGTCACAGATGCCTTGCCATCTGCCGTGACAGCAAATTTCCAACTGGATCCGGGGTGTCGCCCGATCGGCGCATCGATCGTGCCCCTAAGCGGGTCTGGATGTCCCTGCACGACAGCATGATAGATCTTGTCGACCTCTCGGTCATGAAATGCCCGTTTGAGCTCCGTGTAGGCACGCTCAGATTTGGCAACGACCATCAGTCCGCTCGTACCGGCATCGAGGCGATGCACGATTCCGGCACGTTCACTGGCACCGGACGTGGCGATCCGGTAACCGGCACCGGCCAGTGCGCCAAGCACCGTTGGGCCAGTCCATCCGACCGAGGGATGCGCGGCCACGCCGACAGGTTTGTCTATGACGATGATCTCGTCATCGTCATGCACAACTGTGAGGTCCGGCACAACGATGGGAACAATCACCGGGGCTTCACGGGGTTGCCAGTTGACTTCTAGCCACGACCCGCCATGCAGGCGGTCCGACTTGCCGAGCACGACACCATCGGCCGTCACGCCACCAGCTTCGACTACCTCAACCGCGAAGCTGCGCGAGAAGCCCATCAGCTTCGCCAACGCGGAGTCCGTGCGTTCACCGGCTAGGCCTTCAGGAACGGGAAGACTTCGTGATTCCATGATTCCTACCTGGTTTCCGCAGCGGTGTCGTCGTCGTTCCCAGACGACGCCTTCTGACGAACCTTGATCTCGCGTGAGCCGTCGAGGTTTACGCCGCGCACGGACAGGATGATGAACAAACCCATGCTGGCGACGATGAAAATATCTGCCACGTTGAATATGGCGGGGAAGGCGTAGACCTGAATGAAGTCCACAACATGCCCAAGTCCGAAGCTGGGCTCCCGGAACAAACGGTCAGTCAAATTGCCGAGTGTTCCGCCGAGTAACATGCCGAACAAAACCGCCCAGCTCATCGATCGGATGCGGTGCGCGAAGGCAATGATGAAGACGGTGACAGCAGACGCAGCAATCGAGAAAATCCAGGTGGACCCGCTCGCAAGCGAGAACGCCGCCCCCGAGTTCTTAACGAACACGAACTGCAACAGTTCGCCGAGCACCGGATTGTGCTCGCCGGGAATCAGGTTGGTTTCGACGTAGTACTTGGTGAGTTGGTCTGCACAATAAATAGTTAGAGCAACGACGACAAGCGCAACGAGCGCCTTGATGCTAACCCTGGATGCGCGAGCCTCCGCTACCGGGTCAGTTGCCGCCAAAACCCTGGTAGCT
>JAODMI010000104.1 GCA_025464755.1 Homoserinimonas sp. | reverse complement strand
GATGACGGCGGCCAGGTTGGTGCGCAGTATTTCGGGCTCGGTGTATTCCGGGCGTTTGGCGAAGTCTTCTTCCGAGTAGAGGCGGATAGCGATCCCGTTGCTGGTTCTACCGCTGCGTCCAGATCTTTGGTTGGCGGATGCTTGCGAGATGGCTTCGATCGGAAGCCGTTGAATTTTCGCCCGCACGCTGTACCGGCTGATCCGCGCGGTACCCGCGTCGATGACGTACTTGATTCCCGGGACGGTCAAACTCGTCTCGGCGACATTCGTGGCGAGAACGATCCGGCGACGCGTTCCGGCGGTGGCGGAGGGTCGGAACACCTTGTGCTGATCAGCTGCGCTCAGGCGTCCATAAAGGGGCAGAACCTCGGTGCCGGGTAGGTTTCTTGCCCGTATCGCATCCTCAGCATCCCTGATCTCGTTCTCGCCACTAAGGAAGACGAGCACGTCTCCGCTGCTCTCTCGCGCGAGTTCGTCTAAGGCGGCATTGATGCCGTCGAAGATGTCCGTTTCGCTGGCCGCGCCGGAAGAACGCTCTTCGCTGGTCGACCGTGTCGCGGCTTCGTCATCCGGGTCATCCGTCGCAGCATCGGGAACCAGGGGTCGATAACGGATTTCAACCGGATATGTTCGACCGCTCACTTCGACTATGGGTGCGCCACCGAAGTGGCGTGAAAAGCTTTGCGGATCGATGGTGGCCGAAGTGATGATGATTTTCAGGTCGGGGCGCTGGGGCATGAGCTGCTTGAGGTATCCCAGCAGGAAGTCGATGGTGAGACTACGCTCATGGGCTTCATCGATAATGATTGCGTCGTACTTCTTTAGCAGCCGATCACGATGGATTTCGTTGAGGAGGATGCCGTCTGTCATCAGCTTGATTCGGGTGTTCTTGCCGACACGATCGGTGAACCGCACCTGATAGCCGACGATTTCGCCGACCTCTTGGCCTAGTTCTTCTGCGATACGTTCTGCGATAGTGCGGGCGGCGATGCGTCGGGGCTGGGTGTGCCCGATGCTCGCGTAGCCGAGCTCGAGAAGAATCTTCGGCAGCTGCGTCGTTTTTCCTGAGCCTGTTTCTCCGGCCACGATCACGACCTGACTGCCGCGGATGGCTGCAGCGATGTCCGTCCGTCGCTGGCTGACGGGAAGGTCTTCCGGGTATCTGATGGCGGGAATCATGCGCCTTCCATTCTACGGCGGCCCCGAACGCGCCCGCTGGTAACCGATGAAGCCAGTAAGGGAGCAAAAGATTTTCCACCTTGTCTGACGATGGACCGTTGTGATGGCGTGTCGGGCTGATGCAGATCGAACAACGGAGGAATGTATACATTGAATTGCATAAGTTGGTTCAATAGCGCTTATCGGGCCTCTTCTGTATACAATGAGGCCTGGCGGAGGAGGAGCATGAGGGCAAGTGACATCGCGTACCGAACGCTCCGCGACGAGATCATCGAATGGAAACTGCCACCCGGCACCGTACTTGGCGAGGTAGAGCAGGCGGCCAGGCTTGGGGTCTCGCGCACGCCACTTCGGGAGGCGCTAAGCAGGCTCAGCGCCGACGGCCTCGTCCAAGTTGCATCGGGTCGCGGCCTGGTGGTCAGCGAGGTGTCGCTAGGCAGCATCAGGGAGATGTTTGAAGTGCGCCAGGCGCTTGAAGAGCGCGCGGCGTCGCTCGCTGCACAACGTCGTGACAAGGCGGTTTTTCTACTGTTGAAAGTCGAGTTCCAGGAGGCGTCGGCTCTCCTCGATGACCGCCACGCCTACTACGACCTGGTTTCCCGGTTTGATGGGGCCGTGGACACGGCCACCGGCAACCCGTACCTGGTATCAGCGCTACGGAGCGTGCGCACGCATCTGGCGCGAATCCGTCGCCTGGCGCAGGACGATCCGGAAAGGCTGCTGGCAGCCTCGGCTGAACACCTGCTCATCGTCGAGGCCATTGTCGCCGGCGATGCCGAACTGGCCGCCCACGCCACACACGTGCACCTATACCGCAGTTTGCAAAACGTATTGAAGACCATGCATGCCGGCCACGTGGCCATTACCGCCTAGGAGGCTTGCTGTGAAGCAACACAACGTCCGTGTGTACCGGAGCGACGAGAGACTCGAGCGCGAGGACCAGTTGGCATGGAAGATCGCCGAAGTCGCGTCGGAACGCGTCGCTGTGGCGGATGAGGTGGCGGGCATGGTCATCAACCGGATGATTGACAACGCTTCGGTCGCGATCGCGTCGCTGAGCCGAGGGCCGGTCGTCTCTGCGCGAGCGCAAGCGCTGCCGCACCGGGTTTCGGCCAGCTCCACCAGCAGCAGGCGCGGTTCGACGGTGTTCGGCGTAGACGCTCGGGTGAGCCCAGAGTGGGCCGCCTGGGCTAACGGCGTCGCTGTGCGTGAGCTTGACTACCATGACACCTTTCTTGCTGCCGAGTACTCGCACCCGGGTGACAACATTCCCCCGATCCTGGCGGTCGCTCAGCATGTCGGAGGCAGCGGGGCGGACCTTGTGCGGGGCATTGTCACCGGGTATGAAATCCAGATCGACCTCGTGCAGGGCATCAGCTTGCACAAACACAAAATCGACCACGTTGCTCACCTTGGCCCGAGCGCTGCAGCAGGCATTGGCACACTGCTGGGGCTCGAGACGGAAACCATTTTCCATGCGGTGGGACAGGCTCTTCACACCACAACAGCGACCCGCCAGTCACGTAAAGGCGAGATTTCCACCTGGAAGGCACACGCACCAGCGTTCGCCGGCAAAATGGCGGTTGAGGCTGTTGACCGCGCCATGCGCGGGCAGACCAGCCCTACTCCAATCTACGAAGGAGAAGATGGCGTGATTGCCTGGCTGCTCGACGGCCCGGACGCCAACTACACGGTGCCGCTGCCGGAGCGGGGTGAGGTTCGCCGTGCCATCCTCGACAGTTACACCAAGGAGCACTCTGCCGAGTACCAGGCACAGGCGTGGATCGACCTAGCGCGCAAGCTCGGCACCGAGCATCCAGAGCTTCGCAACCCGGCCAACGTCGAACGAGTCGTGCTGCACACCAGCCATCACACCCACTATGTGATCGGCTCCGGGGCGAACGACCCGCAAAAGTACGACCCCACGGCCAGCCGCGAGACGCTCGACCACTCCATCCCGTACATCTTCACTGTCGCCCTCCAAGATGGCAGCTGGCACCACGTCGACTCCTATTCCCCCGCGCGGGCTGGTCGAGCGGACACCGTCGCCCTGTGGAATAAGGTCACCACCCAGGAAGACGCCGAATGGACACGCCGCTATCACTCGAACGATCCCGAAGAGAAAGCATTCGGCGGCCGGGTTGAGATTGAGCTGACAGAGGGAACGCGCATTGTCGATGAGATCACGGTGGCCGACGCGCATCCGCTCGGTGCACGACCGTTCGCGAGGGACCAGTACATCGCGAAATTCCGTACTCTGGCGCACGGCGTGCTCGAGAGCGCCGAGATCGAGCGTTTCTTGCAGCTCGTGCAGCGGCTGCCCGAGTTGACCCCTGACGAGCTGGCTGGCCTGACGGTGACAGCAGACATCGAAACGTTCACGTCGAAAGGAATCTTCTAATGCTGTACGCCAACACCAGTGCCGCGGACAAACGGGTCGCACTCAGGAAAGCGCTTCACACGGGTGAGCTTTTACGCTTTCCTGGTGCGTTCAATCCTTTGAGTGCGAAGCTCATTCAAGAGAAAGGGTTCGAGGGCGTCTATATTTCCGGCGCCGTGCTCAGCGCCGAGCTGGCGCTGCCCGACATTGGGTTGACCACTCTTAGTGAAGTGGCGCAGCGCTCTCAGCAGATAAGCCGGATGACGGAGCTCCCGACGCTGCTCGATGCAGACACCGGCTTCGGGGAACCGATGAACGTTGCTCGCACCGTTCAGACGATGGAGGATGCCGGTGTCACTGGGATCCATATCGAAGACCAGGTCAACCCGAAGCGTTGCGGCCACCTAGACGGCAAAGCTGTCGTTGACCAAAACACAGCTGTTAAACGAATCCGTGCTGCCGCGGATGCCAGACGCGATCCGAATCTGCTCATCATGGCGCGCACAGACATTCGCGGCATCGATGGAATGCAGGCCGCCATCGATCGGGCCAAACAGCTTGTGGATGCCGGGGCCGACGCTATATTTCCCGAAGCAATGAAAAACCTGGAGGAGTTTGCTGCGATCCGCGCAGCCGTCGACGTTCCGATCCTGGCCAACATGACCGAGTTCGGTAAGAGCGACCTGTTCACCACTGCGCAGCTGGGCAGTATCGGCGTGAATATCGTCATTTATCCGGTCACCCTGCTGCGCAGTGCCATGGGTGAGGCTGAGCGAACGCTTGACACCATCCTTTCCGAGGGTTCGCAGCAGTCGGCCGTCTCGGGCATGCAGACGCGAGCTCGACTGTACGAACTGCTTGATTATGAGGCGTACAGTGCGTTCGATTCGAACGTCTACAACTTCACCCTGAACCACTGAGCGCCAGCCGTCGATTCGTGTGGTCCGGATGCTGTAACCGCCATGGCCCCGCTCGCCAGTTTCGGTTCAAGGAAAGTCGGCAAGCAGTAGCACGAAGTCGATGGCCGGGAACTACTGTGTGGAACAGCAGCATCACAAAGGAGTGACATGACCAATGCGGGCATCACAAAGGGTCTAGCCGGCGTTGTCGTCGACACGACGGCGGTTTCGAAGGTGAACCCTGATACAAATACTTTGCTGTACCGCGGGTATCCGGTGCAGGAGCTTGCCGAAAGGTGCTCCTTCGAAGAGGTGGCCTACCTGCTATGGCACGGTGAGCTGCCCACCCCTGACCAGCTTGAAGAGTTTCAGGCGTTGGAGCGCTCGTTGCGCAAGCTCGACAGCCGCACGAAGGCGCTGATTGACGCGCTGCCGGTGAGCGCTCATCCGATGGATGTGGTGCGCACCGCCGTCAGCGGACTAGGAGCGCTCGACGAGACGCTCAGCCAGCCCGAGGGAATGACAAACCGCGCCTTCAACGAAGGGCGGGCTGCCTACCTGTACGCGCAGCTCCCGGCGATCGTCGCCTATGACCAGCGTCGTCGCCGCGGGGAGCAACTCGTCGAGCCGCGGGACGATCTTTCGTACAGTGCAAACTTCTTGCACATGAGCTTCGGCGAAGTTCCGGACCTCGTCGTCGTCAGCGCGTTCGACGTGTCGATGATCCTGTACGCAGAACACTCGTTCAATGCATCAACCTTCACGGCACGCGTCATCACCAGCACGCTGAGCGATATCTACAGTGCGGTAACCGGTGCAATAGGGGCGCTGAAGGGGCCGCTTCATGGAGGGGCGAACGAAGCGGTTATGCACGTATTCGCTGAAATAGGTACGGCGGAGAGAGCTGGAACCTGGCTTGAATCGGCGCTCGCCGAGAAACGCATGGTTATGGGCTTTGGACATCGGGTGTACAAAAACGGCGACTCGCGCGTACCGACCATGAAGGCCGCCCTTGACACCCTCGTCGCCGAATATGATCGGCCAGACATTGCCGCTTTGTACGGCGCGCTCGAGGCTGCGATGAATGAGCGTAACAACCTCAAACCGAACCTCGACTATCCGAGCGGACCGGCATACCACCTGATGGGCTTCGACACGGTGATGTTCACGCCGCTGTTTGCGGCGAGCCGCGTCGTCGGCTGGACGGCGCACATCATGGAGCAACTGCAAGCCAACGCCCTCATTCGGCCTCTCGGCGAGTACACCGGCCAGGAGGAGAGGCATATCCACTAACCTCGACGAGTGACTAAGCCAACGGGTCGGATGATCAAGCTCGCTCTCATCGGTGTTTTGGGTGGGTTCTTCTCCGGTCTGTTCGGTGTCGGTGGTGGCATCATTCTGGTGCCTTTGCTGATCCTCGTCCTTGGCTATCAGCAACGACTGGCGAGTGGAACCTCGCTCGCGGCGATTCTTCCCACCGCGATCGCGGGGACAATCGGGTACGCCGTTCAAGGGTCGATCGACTGGGTAGCAGGCGGATGTCTCGCCGTGGGCGCGGTAGCCGGATCTCTGCTCGGCACGTGGTTGCTGCACCGGTTGCCTCAGGGCGTTCTGCGCTGGCTGTTTGTTGCCTTCCTCGCCGTGGTCGCTGTGCGCATGTTCTTCCTGATACCGGATCGTTCGGCGGATCTTGACATCACCCTGGCGGTTGGAGCAGCGCTCATCGTTGTGGGAGTGATCACCGGAATCTTGTCCGGGCTTTTGGGAGTGGGGGGCGGGGTCATCGTCGTCCCCGTGCTTATGCTGCTGTTTGGCGTCAGCGACCTGGTAGCCAAAGGCACGTCGCTCCTCATGATGATTCCCACCGCTATCACTGGCACGCTCGCAAATGTGCGGCGAGGCAATGCCGATTTGGGAGCATCCGCCATCATCGGCATCCTGGCAATACCCTCCTCCGTCGGGGGCGTCGCTCTAGCCGGCGTCATGTCGCCGCAACTGGGGAGCATCCTGTTCGCCTTACTGCTCGTGTACAGTGCGATACAGCTCTCATACAACGCACTGCGTAAACCGCGCAGGTAATTTTTGAATCGCTCTCGAGGGCAGTGTCGCAGAGCGGTGTCACCGCGTAACGTGGGGCTATGGCCAACCGCCTTGCCTCAGCCATCAGTCCGTACCTTCGTTCCCATGCCGACAACCCCGTCAATTGGTACGAGTGGGGCGAAGAGCCCTTCAATGAGGCGGCGCGGCGTGACGTGCCCGTGCTGGTTTCTCTTGGTTATTCCACCTGCCACTGGTGCCATGTCATGGCCCGGGAAAGCTTTAGCGACCCGGAGCTTGCCGCTTACCTGAACGAGAACTTCATCACCATCAAGGTCGACCGCGAAGAGCACCCAGACGTCGACGCGAGCTACCTCGCTGCAGCCAGCGCTTTCACCCAAAACCTCGGGTGGCCGCTGAATGTCTTTGTCACGCCGGAGGGCAAGGCATTCTTTGCAGGAACATACTGGCCTCCCCTGCCCATGAGTGGACATCCGTCCTTCCGGCAGATTCTGGAGGCGGTTCAGGATGCCTGGATGGAGCGCCGTGACGAGGTGGACAGCAATGCGAGCGCTGTCGCTGCAGCGCTGGCCGCCCAGCACACACCGGAAGCTGGGGCTTTGCCGACAGACTTTGCGGCAGTCGTTCGCGCGTTGGAGGGGTACGAAGACACACAATTCGGCGGCTTCGGGAACGCGCCGAAGTTTCCGGTCGCGCCCGTCCTGAATTTCTTACTGGAGGTGGATGGGACAGAGGCGAACGGTGTCGACCTGGCCCTTCGCATACTGGAGCGCATGGCAGCCTCCGACCTTAGGGATGAGGTGGAGGGGGGATTCTTTCGCTACTCCACAATGCGGGACTGGACCGACCCCCACTACGAACGCATGCTCTACGACAACGCCCAGTTGCTCGACGCCTACACTCGGGCCTGGAAGTTGACGGGCGAGCGGTGGGCCGCCGCAACCGCGCACGGAATCGCGGATTTTCTTGACGATGAAATGCAGCTGGCAGGCGGCGGCTTCGCCTCCGCCCAAGACAGCGAGAGCACCGTCGATGGCGAACGCGTTGAGGGCGGGTATTACAAACTGACGGCGGCAGGCAGGTCGAGGCAGACGCCACCGGCACTCGACGAGAAGGTTCTCACCGGCTGGAATGGTTTGGCTATCTCCGCCTTAGCTAGAGCAGGCTTCGCATTCGGGAGGACGGATTGGCTGGTCGCCGCCCGTCGGGCTGCTGATTTCTTGCTGGAGCGTCACCTTCGCGCCGACGGTGTCCTCGTGCGCGCCTCCGTGAAAGAGCGAACGTCGGTGGCACGCGCGACCCTGGAGGATTACGGCATGTTTGCGGGCGGCTTGCTGGAGTTGGCACTGGCACTGGGGGAGGAGCGCTATGCGACGGCGGCGCGCAGCCTGCTTGATGCTGCCCTCCTCGAGGGGCGTTCACCGGTCGAGCCGCCCGCGCGGGACACTCCAGCCCAAAACCCACCCGCGGGCACTGCCACCGCCCCTATTTTCGCCGTTCCGGGCGGGCACGATCCGGTACTCGCAGCTCAGGGAGTCGCACTCGCCGCAGATCCGTCCGAAGGCGCCTACCCGTCCGGAATCACCGCCTGCGCGGATGCCGCGTACACGCTGTACCTGCTGACGGCGCAGGAGCGCTACCTTTCCGCCGCGCGAGCCGCCATGGCCATCGTTGCTGAGCAGGCCGTGGCGCGGCCGATCGGATTCGGCGGAGCGCTCGGGGTTATGTCCCGGCTGGCCTCGGAGCCGGTGCAGCTGGTGGTAGTCGCACCCGATGCAGAGCAAAGCGATCTAGCGACCGCTGCTCGCACGCATCCGGCGACGCTGGTGGCTGTGGTGACGGAGGCCCAGGCATCCGCTTTCTCCTCTGCAGGCTTCGAGCTGTTCGAAGGCCGCGTGGCAAGGAATGAGGCCCCCACCGCGTACTTGTGCCGCGACTTCGTCTGCCAACTTCCGGTGGCCACGTCTGCCGAACTGGCCTCCGCAAACAGGGCCAATGGCTGAGACACGCGGCAGGGCGACATCACCTCAACCGTCAGCACCTAGACCCATCAACACGCTGGGGTAGCGGGTGGCGCTGGCTCGCAGGTCACACGAGCGCGGGTCAATGAGGGCGAACAGTTAACGTACGGTCTTGCGGGCGGTGATCACCCCAGTGTCGAACCCAAGCAGGTGCAGTCCGCCATGAAAGCGGGCGTGCTCGACCTTGAGGCAGCGGTCCATGACGACCGTCAACCCTTGGCTTTCCGCATACTCCGCTGCATCCTGATTCCAGATGCCCAACTGAACCCAAATAGTGGAGGCGCCGCTCGCCAGAACGTCCTCCACAACGCTGGGGATGTCGCTCGCCTTACGGAACACATCGACAATGTCGGGAACTTCGGGTAGCGATGCCAGATCGGGATACGCTTTCTGGCCCAAAATTTCGGTCGCATTGGGGTTCACAAAGTAGATGCGGTAGTCGCTGGACTGCTGCAGGTAGGTGCCGACGAAGTAGCTGGATCGCGCCGCGTTCGGCGATGCCCCCACAATGGCGATCGACTTCGCCTTGCGGAGAATGTCGAGGCGCTTCTGCGCGCTCGGGCCGACCCAAGTCCTTTGCGATTTCAATAGTTTCGCCAGCGGTGAGTTAGCCGGCATCGAACAGCTGAGTCCGTTGGCCAACTGCACAGTCGTCGCGGTCGAATCGGTGACTTCGATGGTCGAGCTTGTCGAGACCATTTTTCCTAACCTTTCGTGGCAGCGTCGAGGGCCTGGTCAAGATCGTAGATGATGTCGTCGACGTCTTCGATTCCGACGCTGATGCGTACGAGACCCGCGCCGACGCCACCCTCGACGAGCTGCTGCTCAGTCAGTTGAGCGTGGGTCGTTGAGGCCGGATGAATCACCAGCGTCTTCGCGTCCCCAATGTTGGCAAGGTGGCTGGCCAGGTTGACCGATTCGATAAATTTCTGGCCGACTTCGCGGCCACCCTTGACGCCGAAACCGAACACGGCACCAGGGCCGGAAGGCAGGTACTTCTTAGCGCGATCATGGTGCGCATGCGACGGCAGGCCAGCCCAGTTCACATAGTCGATGCGAGGGTCGTCTTCCAGCCACTTCGCAACAGCACGCGCGTTGTCCACGTGCGCCTGAATGCGGTACGGAAGGGTCTCGACGCCTTGCGCGAGCAGGAACGCCGAATGTGGTGCAAGCGCTGGCCCGATATCGCGAAGCTGCTCGGCTCGGAGCCGGGTGAGGAACGCGTACTCGCCAAAGTTCCCATGCCAGTTGAGCCCGCCGTAGTGCGGTACCAACTGGTCAAACAGGGGGAAGCGGTCATTTGCCCACGGAAAACGTCCGCTCTCCACGACAACGCCGCCGAGAGTGGTGCCGTGACCGCCCAAAAATTTTGTTGCCGAATGCACCACGACATCCGCGCCCCACTCGATCGGGCGGTTCAGGTAGGGCGTGGCAATGGTGGAGTCGATGATGAGGGGAATGTCGTGAGCGTGAGCGACCTCCGCCAAACCCTCCAGGTCCGCGATCTCGCCGGAAGGATTCGCGACGATTTCGGCGAAAATGAGTTTCGTTTTATCCGTTATAGCTGCGGCATAGTCAGCCGGGTCAGAGCTCTTCACGAACGTCGTCTCGACGCCGAAACGCCGCAAGGTCACGTCGAGCTGAGTGATGGAGCCGCCGTACAGATTGGCGGAGGCGACGATGTGGTCACCAGCGCCGGCCAGGGACGCGAAGGTGATGAACTGTGCGGAGAGTCCGCTGGATGTCGCCACCGCTCCAAGCCCACCCTCAAGACTGGCGATGCGTTCCTCGAAACTTGCCACCGTGGGGTTCGACAGTCGTGAGTAAATGTTGCCGTACTTTTGCAGGGCGAAGCGGGCAGCGGCATCCGCCGTGTCATCGAAGACGAACGCTGTCGACTGGTAGATGGGAAGGGCGCGGGCGCCCGTGACCGCATCGGGGATATTGCCTGCGTGGATTGCCCGGGTACGAAAGCCCCAGTCCCGGTCGGTTGTTTCGCGATTCGCCATGCGATCACGCTACCCGACGCGAGCACACGGGCAATATCGCGTTACGTACCGTTGCCTCAAAAGAACGTCAGCGCCAGCCGGGCAGCCAGTAATGCGAGCGGATGAACAGGTCTGGCATGGTCAACCCCGTCCACACCGGGAAGAAATAGGCGCTAACCAGTACGGCAAAGATGAGAAAGATTGCCAGCAGGCGGATGCCACTGAGCCGGCGCCACGGAGCATCATTTCGGGTACCGAGAACGCGTCCCAGCGCGAAGGTCAGACCTAGCAGGAGGTACGGCTCGAAAGCGATCGTATAAAACTGGAACACCGTGCGATCCGGGTACAGCAACCAAGGCAGATACCCCGCAGCAACGCCCATCAAAATCAGCCCGACCTGCCAATCATGGAAGCGGACAAGTCGATACATCAGGTACACGAGCGCGCCGACTGCCGCCCACCACATGATCGGGTTGGCCAAGGATGTGATCAGCTGCGCACACGGTGCAGACTCGCAGCTGTCGTAATAAAAGCTCGTCGGGCGGGTAAGCAGTAGCCACGACCAAGGGTCGGCCTGATAGCTGTGCGGCGTGCTCAACCCAATGTGAAAGTTGTAAACGGACACGTTGTAGTGCCAAAAGTTTTGCCAATCCAGCGGCACCCAGGCGAGCGCCCCCGGCCAGGAGTTGCTCGTCTCCTGTGCCCATTGCCGGTAATACCCGCCGCTGGTGGTGAACCAGCCACGCCAACTGGCGACGTAGACCGCCGCCGCAACAGGAACGGTGAGCAGGAAGCTGACCGGACCCTGCTTCAAGATGGTGCCACTCAGCCAAAACGGCACGCCGGCGCGACGTCGGGCGAGCGCATCCACCCCGAGGGTGTACACCGCAAAGGCTGCAAGAAAATAGAGGCCACTCCATTTCACCGCGGCCGTTAGCCCGAAAAACACTCCAGCCGCCACAAGCCATGGCCGCCACCACAAGGCGGGGCCCCAATCGCTGCGCCCGTCTCGCAGCATCCACTTCGCCAGTCTTCCCTGACTGTGCCGGCGATCGAGCAGGATGGTGATGAATCCCAGCAAAGCAAACAACATAACGAAGTTATCGAGCATCGCGACGCGAGACATGACGATGGCCTGGCCATCGATGGCCATAAGTCCGCCGGCGACCGTGGTGAGCACTGTCGACTTGAACAGTAGTTGCGCGGCCAGGCAGATCAGCGCCACGGCGACAACGCCGGCGATAGCGGTGCTGATGCGCCATCCGACACTGCTTTCTGCACCGAACGATGCCAGTCCAAGTGCAATCAGCCACTTACCGAGAGGCGGGTGCACGACAAACGACGGATCAGTCGTGAACGTGTCGACCCGGCCGGCCTCGAAATCGGGATCGGCATTGTTGGGCCAAGCCGCCTCATAGCCAAGGTTCAGCAAGGTGTACGCGTCTTTGACGTAGTACGTCTCATCCAAGACGAGAGCGTGCGGGTGGCCCAAATTCCACAACCGCAATATTGCGGCGAGCAGTGTTACGCCCGTAGGGCCGGCCCACTGCCACATGGTGCGGCGCCGCGGCGTTGACAGCATCCGCCCCCACCAGGCGTCGACGCGTGTTGCCGTCACCATCTGCCCTGTGCCCCCAGCAGCGTCTTAGACTCGGCATTCAGGCGGCTGCTCACCCACGCAATGCTAGTTGGCCCGCAACGCGCGCTCGTAGGATGGGACGGTGATCATCCTCGCGGCGACGCCCATCGGAAATCTGGGCGACGCCTCGAAACGCCTCATCGACGCACTCAGTTCATCCACCGTTATCGCGGCAGAAGATACTCGGGTCACCGTCCACCTCATGCGTGCCCTCGGTATCGAGAATCGACCGCGGCTGATCCCGCTGCACGAGCACAACGAGAGCGAGAAGGCAGCAGAGCTCATCGAGCTGGCCCGTGAAACGGATGTCCTGGTGTTATCCGACGCAGGGATGCCTGCAATCAGCGACCCGGGCTTCACCCTCGTGAGTGCCGCCGCGGCCGCAGGGGTAACCGTCACTGCGCTGCCCGGACCATCGGCCGTACTCACGGCGCTTGCGCTTTCAGGTCTGCCCACTGATCGGTTCTGCTTCGAGGGGTTTCTGCCACGCAAGGGTGGTGACCGCCGGCGCAGTCTCACCGCGCTGATGCGCGAACCCCGCACCATGGTTTTCTTTGAGTCGCCTAACCGGTTGGCGGACTCGCTGTCGGACGTGGCGTCGGTACTGGGGGCCGCCCGCCGGGTCGTTGTGGTTCGCGAACTGACGAAAATGTTTGAGGAGGTGAAGCGCGGCACCGCTTCGGAGCTCGCCGAATGGGCAGTTGGGGGAGTCAAAGGTGAAATTTGCATCGTGATCGAGGGTGCAGCCGCCCCAACCACAGATTTGCCTGCCGGCGTCGACCAAGTGCTGCTGCTCGTCGCCGACGGCTCCCGGCTGAAGGAAGCGTCAGCGGAAGTGGCCGAAGCAACCGGGCTGAGCAAAAGGGAACTGTACGAGGGAGCGCTCGCTAGGCGGTAGCGCGCTGCACCCTTCCTCACCCTGACGGTTGATCGACCCGCTCACGTCTTCCTCGCACGCATGGTCGGCGGTCGGCCACGGGCTGCACGGGGCTAGTCGAGCCTGCACGGGGCTGGTCGAGCCGCGGTGGCCGCGCTCGCCGAGACCCGGGTCAGTTTAGGATGTAACCCATGCCCGCTGGCGATTCCTTTTATATTGCGACACCCATCTTCTATGTGAACGATGTTCCCCACATCGGCCACGCCTATACGGAGGTGGCGGCGGATGTTCTCGCCCGTTGGCACCGGCAAAGCGGTGACGATACCTGGCTGCTCACCGGCACCGATGAGCACGGCCAGAAGATTCTGCGCACAGCTGTCGCCAACGGCGTCACCCCGAAGGAATGGGCAGACAAGCTGGTCAACAGCGCGTGGAAGCCTTTGCTGGAAACCATCAACATCGCCAATGACGACTTCATTCGCACCACCGATGAACGTCATGAGTACGGCGTCAAGCTGTTCCTCGAGAAGTTGTATGACGCCGGGTTCATCTACCAGGGCGAGTTCGAGGGCCACTACTGCGTGGGCTGCGAAGAGTACAAGCAGCCCGGTGACCTGATCGAGGGAACCGGTGAGTACGCCGGCCAACAGGTCTGCGCCATACACTCCAAGCCTGTCGAAGTGCTCAAGGAGACCAATTACTTCTTTCGCATGAGCGACTTCGAGCAGCGCCTTCTCGACCTGTACGAGACGAACCCGAACTTCATCCAGCCGGAGTCGGTGCGCAACGAAGTCATCCAGTTTGTTAAGCAAGGCCTGCGAGACCTGTCCATCAGCCGCTCCAGCTTCGACTGGGGCATCCAGATCCCCTGGGACGACAAGCACGTCGTCTATGTGTGGTTCGAAGCACTGCTCAACTACATCACTGCGATCGGCTACGGTGTCGACAACGAGCAGTTCAACCGACGGTGGCCTGCCACGCAACTCGTCGGTAAGGACATCGCCCGTTTCCATGCCGTGATCTGGCCGGCCATGCTGATGGCAGCCGATCTGCCTGTTCCCACCCGCGTATTCGGTCACGGCTGGCTGCTGGTGGGCGGCGAGAAGATGTCCAAATCGAAACTCACTGGCATCGCACCATCCGATATCACCGACACCTTCGGCGTCGACGCGTTCCGCTATTACTTCATGAGCGCAATCAACTTCGGTCAGGACGGATCGTTTAGTTGGGAAGACCTGTCGGCGCGGTACCAGGCGGAACTCGCAAATGGTTTCGGCAACTTGGCTTCCCGTGTGATAGCCATGATCAACCGTTATTACGATGGCGTGGTCCCCGGCCCGGCAGCGTACAGCGACGCTGACGTTCACGTGCAGCTGGTTGTCGCGGACGCCGTCACCGAAGCGGATGCCGCCATGCAGCGCCTGGCAATTCATGAGGCGTTGGCGGCCATCTGGACCATCGTCGATGAACTCAATGGGTACATCACCTTGCAGGAGCCATGGGTCCTCGCCAAAAAAGACGAGACCCGTGAACGCCTCGGCACCGTTCTGTACACCGCGGCGGAGGGCTTGCGCTCGCTCGCCGTACTGCTGTCCCCGGTCATCCCCGACGCCACCACCAAGTTGTGGGCGGCACTCGGGATCGATGGCGATTTAAGCGACCAAACGATTACGGATGCCGGAATTTGGGGTCGATTGATCGCTGGCACGCAGATGGGCACGCTTGAGGCGCTTTTCCCTCGCATCGAGCAGCCGTAACACGATGAGCGAAACAACCTTCCCACCCCTGCCCGAGGCACTTGTCGTTGCGGTCTACGACAACCACACTCACCTTGAGTTGCGCAACGGCGATGAAGGTCTTGACTACCGCGAGCAGCTGGATCGGGCCAGCAGTGTTGGGGTTAAGGGTGTCGTGCAGGTGGGCAACGATCTGGAAACCTCGCGCTGGTCCGCCGAAATGGCGGCCAAGGAGCCGCGGATGCTGGCAGCGGTTGCTATACACCCCAACGAAGCTCCCGTGTATGAAGCAGCAGGCACACTCGATGCGGCTATCGCCGAAATCGATGAGCTCGCCGCCAGGCCACGGGTCAGGGCTGTTGGGGAGACCGGGCTGGATTTCTTCCGCACCGGTGAGAGCGGCCGAAGCGCCCAATACCGCTCCTTCGAGGCGCACATCGCCATCGCCAAAAAGCATGACCTGGCCCTGCAAATCCACGACCGTGACGCCCACAGCGAGGTCATAGAGACCCTCCTCCGTGTCGGTGCCCCGGAACGCACAGTTTTCCACTGCTTCTCCGGCGACGCCGAAATGGCGCGCATCTGCGCCGACCATGGCTGGTATCTGTCCTTTTCAGGTACCGTCACGTTCAAGAACGCTGCCGGTTTGCGGGAAGCGCTCGAAGTGATCCCACGAAGCCACATCCTGATCGAAACGGATGCCCCCTTCTTGACGCCGACTCCGTTCCGCGGTCGCCCCAACTCTCCGTACCTGATTCCGCTCACCCTCCGCTTCATGGCCGACCACTTGGGTACTGATGCATCCGTCCTCGCTGCGCAGATCTGTTCCAATACCGAGCTGGTCTATGGCAGCTGGGACGCCGAACCGGTGACGCAGGAAACGGGATCTCCCCTCAACCCGGCGACACCGCCACATCTGCTCGCGTGAGCGCGACATCCGCCCTGCTAGGGCCTGCCGAAATTCGTGACCTGGCCGACCTGCTCGGAATCCAGCCGACGAAGAAGTTGGGGCAGAACTTCGTCATCGATGCCAACACCGTGCGTCGAATCGTCAAGGCTGCCGGTGTGACGGCGGGTGGCACCGTGGTCGAGGTGGGCCCGGGGCTGGGTTCTCTCACATTGGGTCTGCTGGAGACCGGCGCATCCGTTGTCGCCGTAGAAATTGACAAGCGGCTTGCCGCTCAGTTGCCTCTGACCATCGCGCAGATGCAGCCAGGCGCCGACCTCACAGTGATCACTCAGGACGCGATGACGGTGACGCAGTTGCCGAAAAATCCCACCACCCTGGTCGCGAATCTGCCGTACAACGTGTCGGTTCCCGTTCTGTTGCACTTTTTGGAGCACTTTCGCGGCATCACCTCTGGGCTTGTGATGGTGCAGGCTGAAGTCGGCCAGCGGATAGCTGCAGACCCCGGGTCGAAGGTGTACGGCAGCCCGAGCGTCAAGGCGGCCTGGTACGGGCACTGGCGAACGGCAGGCATGGTGAGTCGTCAAGTGTTCTGGCCGGTTCCCAATGTGGACTCGATCCTGGTTGGGTTCCGCGTACGGGAGACGGCCATCGGTACTGAGGAGGAGCGCCTGGCAACCTTTGCGCTGGTAGATGCAGCTTTCGGTCAGCGTCGCAAGATGCTGCGGCAGGCGCTGTCAACCGTGCTCGGGGATTCCGCTACCGCCTCCGCCATCATGGAGCGGGCGGGGGTCGCCCCCACAGCACGCGGTGAAGAGTTAACCGTCGATGACTTCCTCGCCATTGCGCGCGCCCATACTCGCTAAACGAGCCCGTCTAAGTGTGTTGCCGAGGTCACGAAGCTCGCCTCGTGCGTCTTTTCGCGAGCTTGCCCGAACTGAGAATGTCGGGCTGGGTCTGCTGCGCTAAGCCTCGACGCCGTCAACAACGTCGGAGCGAGACAGACCCGTCCGCTAGGTTTAAGGCATGACCACCGGAGCCGCATCCAAGGTGGTACACGCACGCGCACCAGGCAAGATCAACGTCTTCCTCAAGGTGGGTTCGTTGCTCGAAGACGGCTATCACGACGTTGCTACGGCCTATCAGGCTGTCTCTCTGTACGAAGACGTGCGTGCCAGCAATGCGGATGACTTCTCTGTGACGTTCACCGGATCGGTTGATGTCAGTGGGCTCGCCACCGACGGTTCAAACCTCGCCCTCAAGGCGGCGAGCATCCTCGCGCGCAAGACCGGGTACCGCGGAGGTGTGCGCCTGCAGATCGACAAGCACGTTCCCATTGCCGGCGGAATGGGCGGAGGATCTGCGGATGCAGCCGCCACCCTTTTGGCGTGTGACGCCCTGTGGGGAACCGGTCTCAGCAAGGAAGAACTGATGTCGTTGGCGGCTCAACTAGGGGCAGACGTGCCGTTCGCCTTAACCGGTGGCACGGCAATAGGCGCCGGCCGAGGTGACAAGCTCAGCCCGGCGCTGGCGAAAGGTCACTTCCAATGGGTGTTTGCGTTCGCCGACTTTGGGATGAGCACGCCTCAGGTGTATGACGAACTCGACCGGCATCGTGCCCGCCACGCCCTGGACATTTTTCCTGCGGTGGAACAGCCGCAGGTAGACACCAACGTCTTGCAGGCGCTGCGTGCGGGCGACCCGCACATGCTGGCCGAAGTTTTGTACAACGACTTACAAGCTCCCGCGCTGCACCTCGAGCCCGAGCTGGCGCGCATCCTCGAGCTGGGCGAGGAGAACGGCGCGCTCGCCGGAATCGTCTCAGGCTCGGGCCCCACTGTGGGGTTTCTCGCTGCAGACCTCGACAACGCCCTCGAACTGCAAATCGCGTTGAGCGCCGCACGCTTGACCGTTGTGCGCGCAACCGGCCCTGTGCACGGTGCGCGCATCATCGGAGACTGACGGCAAGTCTCCACCGCGCTTCTAGCGTCGCAGCGCTTTCCTTGCCAGCGTGTTGCCGCAGTACTGCACGAGCTGCACCAGAACGATAATGATGCCGACTGAGATCCAAACGACGGTTTGGTTCCAGCGTTGGTGCCCGTAACTGAGCGCAAAGTCACCGATACCGCCGCCGCCGACGATGCCAGCCACCGCAGTCATATCGATGACGGCCACAAAGACGAAGGTGAAACCGAGAATCAGCGGTCCAAGCGCTTCAGGAACCAGCAGCGTGAAAATTATCCGTGTGGGGCTGGCACCAACAGCCCGCGCGGCTTCGATGATGCCCGGCTCGATGGTGACAAG
>JAODMI010000062.1 GCA_025464755.1 Homoserinimonas sp. | reverse complement strand
ATGACTGCTTTGATGGCACTTGTCGCAGTGGGCCTTCCCCTGCTGGCTGGCGGCCACGGTGGCATCGGAATCTTCATCGGTCCGTCGGCCGGCTTCGCGCTCGGTTGGATTGTTGGCGCGCTGGTGGTCGGTCTCATAGTTCACGCCGGGGGCCGCAAGCCCGTGCTGTGGCGGACATTCCTTGGAGCTGTGACCGGCGGCATTCTTGCCATTTATGCGGTAGGCATCCCGGTGCAGAGCGCACTCACACACCTGCCTCTGGCTGAGACGGCCCTGACCAGTTTGATCTTTGTGCCCGGCGACCTGGTGAAGGCGGTGCTTGCCACAGGAATTGTGATGACGCTAGTGCGGGCCTACCCCCGCGCCTTCCGCCGGGTGTGGGCGGCGAAGCCGACGGCGGTCACCAAGCCTGAACGCACAGTTGTGCCGTGATTGTTCCACTGAGCGGATCCACGCGCGGTCTGCTCCGTCGCCTGCAGGAGATTCGTGACGCCGGCAACGTTCCGCTGGTGGGCGACCCGCGTTGGCCGAAATCGCAGCGCGAGGCGATGGCTGCGCTTGCTGCCGCCGCATGCCCGCCGCCCGATACCGCTTGGGCGACGCTCACGTCTGGCAGCAGCGGGTTCCCGCGCATTGTGCTGCGCACGGCGTCCTCGTGGGCTGACTCGTTCGCACAGGTGGCCCAACTTCTCGACGCCGATGCGCAAGAGACCGTGTTGCTGCCTGCGCCGCCCGCCGCCTCCCTGACCCTGTTTTCCCTTGCACATTCCCTAAACGGCGGACCTCGCCCGGTTTTCAGTGCTCGCCTTCGCGCCGACGCACACTGCTTTCACGGTACTCCACAAGCTCTGCGCGCCTTACTGGACGCGGGCCTTCCCTCACGCCTGCGCGCGGCGTTAGTCGGCGGATCGTATCTTGACCCGTCGCTGCGGCAACGTGCGGAGTCCGCTGGTATCCAGGTCATCGCCTATTACGGCGCGGCGGAGCTCTCCTTCGTCGCGACGGATCAGGGCGACGGGCTCAGAGCATTCCCCGGCGTGGAGTTGAGCATCCGTGAGGAAAAATTGTGGGTGCGCTCTCCCTATATCGCATCCGGCTATATCGGCGCGGCCGGTCCCTTGCGGCGGGATGGCGACTGGGCGACGGTCGGCGACCGGGCGGAGCTCGTCGATGGGCGCCTGCGGCTGCTCGGGCGAACCGACGACGCTATCCTGAGCGCTTCGGCGACGATCGTGCCCGAAGAGGTGGAGGCCACACTGCGCTGCGTCCCCGGCGTACGCGATGCGATCGTGTTCGGCCTGCCCCGCGCGCGAGTCGGCGCGTTAGTCGCAGCATTCGTGGAGATCGACGGCGACGGCGCCCCGGAGCTTCGCAGCGCCGTCTTTTCGCGCCTGGCCCCCACCCACCGCCCCAGACGCTGGTTTGTCGGCCAGCTCCCACGCACAGCGTCTGGCAAACCCGCCCGAGCTGAAGCCGCACGCCGCGCGTTGGCGGGGGAGGTGCCACGTTTTGTCCTCTAGTCGCGATCCTGTGATCATCGCCGCACGCCGCACGCCGATCGGTACACGCGGTCGTGCTCTGGCCCATGTACGTGCCGAAGAGCTGGCCGCGGCGGCAATCCGTGCTGCCCTGGTTGACACCGAAACGGCGATCGGTCCATCGCGGGTCGCGGATGTCGTGCTGGGCAACTGCACTGGTCCTGGCGGCAACCTAGGTCGATTGGCGGCCTTGGCTGCAGGCCTTGGGATAGATATCCCTGGCGGCACTGTCGACCGTCAGTGCGGGAGCGGGCTCGCCGCCGTGCTCGACGCGGTGACGGCGATCCGTGCCGGGGATGAGCGGCTGCGAGTGGCCGGCGGCGTCGAAAGCGCATCCACCGCCCCCCTGCGCTCCCTTGGCGGCGTATCCTACGATCGCGCGCCGTTTGCTCCCGCGGGATTCCCTGACCCTGAGATGACACAAGCGGCGGAAGATCTCGCTGCACATGATCAGATCACCCGCGCCAGACAGGATGCGCATGCTCGTCGCAGCCATTCGCGTGCACGAGCGGCCCTCATGGCTGGCCGGTTCGAGGCAGAGCTCGTAACGCTCGCCGGGCTCTCGCGTGACGACGCGATTGGTGTAGCCGAACCTCTCCTCGCACGGTTCCCGCCTCTCTTCAAAGGCGGGACACTCACCGCTGGAAATGCTACGCGCATCGGCGACGGCGCGGCCGTTGTGGTTGTCGCCCCCGCCGGCGCCGCGCCTGGACTTGCCGTTCGAGCGACCGCCGTGATCGGGTGTGACCCTGCACTTCCGGGGATCGGTGCTGCGCCCGCCATCCAGGCCGCCCTCCTCTCCGCCGGCGCGAATGTCACCGATATCGCTGCGTTTGAGATCGTGGAAGCATTCGCCGCGCAGAGCCTTGCTGTACTCAGTCGACTCGGGCTCGCTGACGATGATCCGCGGGTGTGCGCTGATGGCGGCGCCCTCGCGCTGGGACACCCCTGGGGTGCCAGCGGGGCGGTCGCCGTGGTGCGGCTGTTCAGCCGGCTCATGCTCTCGGAGCGTCCCGTCGGGACACTCGGCGTCGCTGCCGCGTCCGTCGGCGGCGGTCTCGGCATAGCCGCGGTACTGGAGGTGGTGCGGTGAGTATCCGGCTTGACAATGTGTGGGTGCGCCTGGGAGATACTGACGTGCTGCGCAACCTTACCCTTCAGGTGGAGGCGCGCACCGTCGCTGTCGTGGGTGAGAACGGGTCGGGAAAGTCTACGTTCGCGCGGCTTCTCGGTGGCCTTGTCACCCGAACGGCTGGCGAGCTAGCGGTTCTCGGGCTCGATCCGGGCAGTCGCTCCGGCGAGCTACGACGGCGGATCGCCGTCGTGTTCAGTAATCCGGATGCCCAGATCGTCATGCCGACGGTAGCCGAGGACGTTGCCTTCTCTCTCCGTGCCGATCGGCTGAGCACTTCCGAGCTTCAGGAACGGGTGGCGGTCGCGCTCGCGAGGTTCGGTCTGACAGCTCTCGCGAACCGTCCATCACATGACCTGTCAGGAGGCCAAAAGCAGTTACTTGCGCTGTGCGGCGCGTTCGTGCGCCGTCCGGAGCTGGTAATCGCCGACGAGCCCACCGCCTACCTGGACGCGCGTAACGCCCGGCGCGTGGCCGACCACCTACTCGAGGATGCAGGTCACCGCTTGGTCCTGGTGACGCACGACCTCGTCCTGGCCCAGCGCTGCGATGTTGCGATACTCTTCGCCGAGGGACGAGTGACAGCGGTCGGCGAGCCGGCCGCGATCGTCTCCGAATATGAGGCGATGCTGCGATGATGACCTTGTACCGTCCAGGTACCGGATGGCTGCATCGCATGGCCACCGGCCCCAAAATCATTCTGCTGCTCCTGGTGGTTCTTAGCGTGTCGTTGCTACCCGCGGCGTGGTGGGCCGCCCTCGTCGCTGCAGGGGTATCCACCCTCGCCTACGCTGTCGCGGGTCTCGCCGACGGTATGCGCGAGCTCGTCCGCCAAATCGTGGCCGTACGGTGGATTATCGTGATCATGCTGGCCGGCCAGCTGCTGTTCCTAGGCCCGGAGCAAGCGATAAGCAACACCAGTCGGGTAGTCGCGGCGGTTGTAATTGCCGCGTTGCTGGTCATCACAACCCAGGTAAGCGCCCTGCTGGATGCGGTCGAGCGCGGGCTGCGCCCCTTGGAGTGGTGCCGTGTCGATTCGCAGCGAGCCGCGCTGCTGCTGACGGTGACTCTCAGCACCATCCCGGTACTCGCTCGGCTTGCTGGTGAGGTTCGCGATGCGCAGCGCGCCCGCGGTGCACGGGCCAGCCTGCGCTTCTTCGTCGTTCCCTTTCTGGTGGTGGCGCTCAAACACGCCGACGACCTCGGCGACGCGCTTGCCGCGCGGGGCGTGCGATGACCGAAACACGGGCGCGCGTTCTTGGACTCGTGGTCGATGAACAGACCCGATGCGTCCACTACGGGACGCCCCTCGACGTGATTGCGATCAAGTTCGCCTGCTGCGGTCAGTTCTACCCTTGTCACCTCTGTCATTCAGAAACGGCCGACCATAACGCAACACAATGGCCGGTGAGATCTCGCGCAGAGGAGGCAGTGCTCTGCGGTGTGTGTGGGCATCAGCTGAGCATCGCAGATTACCTCGACGCGGCTGTGTGCCCTGGCTGCACGGCGGCGTTCAATCCCGGCTGTAAGCTCCACACGAATTTCTACTTCGAGTCCTAACGCCTGCGCGGTTTTCGTGCAACTCGTATACGTCAGATCTGGAAGATTCTCGGCTCAAGCCAACCGTCGCCTACTGCACCCGACTGTCCTCGCTAAGCGCGTATTTTCCTCCTCAGTAACCGCCATCGACGTTCATCACAGAGCCGGTCATAAAGGAGGAGTCCTCGGAGGCCAGAAAGAGGATAGCGCGCGCGATCTCGCTGGGGTCGGCTGCGCGGTTCATCAGGTTGTTGCGTGGTTTCTCGCGTAGCTGCGACTCGGCTTCGTGGAGCGTTAACCCCTCCTCTTGGGCAAGTTTTTCTATGTGGAAGCCAGTGATGACCGGCCCTGGAGAGATGACGTTGACCCGGATGTTCTCGAACGCGTGATCGTGTGCCATATCCCTGCTTAGCGCCAGCACAGCGCCGCGCGTTGCGTCGTACGCGCTCCAACCCTTTCGTCCGACTTCCGCATGAACGGATGACACGTTGATGACGCTGCCCCCTCCGCTTCGCGCCATGGCCGGGATCACATATTTGGCGCAGATTGCGGCTCCTGTGATGTTCACCCTCAGAACGTGATCCCAGGTGTCAGCATCCATTCCCGTGACAGGACCGATGGGCGCGCGGACGGCGGCAATATTGGCCAGCACGTCTGCGCGTCCGAATTTCTGGATGCCGTCGGCAACGATGCTTTGCATGTCGCTCTCGTTACCGATGTTTCGTGCGCCAATCAGTACTCGGTCACGGTCCATGTGATCGACCAGCAGGGTGAGCCCTGCGATCTCTGTATCTATCAATACGAGATTGGCGCCCTCCTCATAGAAGAGTTGTGCGGTCGCTGCGCCTATGCCGCGAGCGGCTCCTGTTACGAAGGCAACTTTCCCTTGCAGTTTTCCCTTAGCGAACATCTTCAGCCTCACTACGCGCTCTTTGGGCTTGCCCGTCAAGGTTTCTCGTGAGATTCCTCTGCAGGCGCCTTTCATACAAACGGATTGCCGGCGTCGCGAGAAGCACGAGCAGCACTACAGCCAACAGCGACGCGGAAATCGGGCGGGTCAGGAACTCACTGAGATTCCCACCGAACATTGACAGCGACTGACGGAAAGACTCCTCCAGCATGCTGCCGAGAACGAACGCTAGAACCAGCGGCGCCGGATCGAACGCCAGCTTCTTCATCACGTAACCGAGAACACCGAAGACGATGACGACGAAGATGTCAAAAACGCTGTTGCGAATGGTGTAAACGCCGACCATAGTGACCATGGCAGTAATGGGCAGCAGGATTGTGCTGCGGACACTCAAAATTCTTATGAACATCCCGATGAGCGGAACGCTCATAATGAGGAGCAGCCCGTTGCCTATCCACATGGAGCTAACGACTCCCCAGAACACATCTGGATTGTCGACGATAAGCCTTGGGCCCACACTTATGCCGTGGATTAGCAACGCGCCTAACAGAACCGCCATAGTTCCGTTCGCTGGAATGCCCAGGGTTAGCAGGGGAATGAACGAAGAGGTCGCGGCAGCGTTATTGGCCGTTTCCGGTCCAGCAACGCCCTTGATGTTTCCCGTTCCGAACTCTTCAGGGTGCTTCGAGATGCGTTTCTCAGCTGAGTACGAAACCATGGACGCCAGGGTCACACCGCCGCCGGGAAGAACACCCAAAAAGAACCCGATGATCGTTCCACGAAGGATTGACCATCGCGATTGCACCCAGTCGGCAGCCGATGGCCATGGGCGACCGAGCTTCATCGATACGGAATTTCCCTTGGCTTTCGCTTCGAGGCTGTAAAGGATCTCGCCGAGCCCAAACAACCCCATAGCAATCGGCGCGAAGTCCAGGCCGTCTGAGAGATTCATACTGCCGAAAGTAAAGCGCCCTGTGCCGGTGAACGGGTCCCGTCCCACTGTGGCGAGGAAGAGTCCGAATAGCGCAGCGATCAACGACTTCGATACAGAACCACTTCCCAGCGTGGTGACGAGCAGTATTCCGAGCAGAGCCAGCGCTGCATATTCCGGAGGTCCGAAATTGATTGCCGCCCGCGCAAGAAAAGGCGCAAGCAGCACAATTCCGAAAACGGAAATTGTGCCACCAATGAATGACCCGAGTGCCGAGATCCCCAGGGCAGCCCCGGCTCGACCTTTGCGAGCCATCTGGTATCCGTCAAATGTGGTCACGACGGTGGAGGCTTCGCCTGGCAGGCGAAGGAGCACTGAAGTGATCGTCCCTCCATACTGTGCACCATAGAAGATACCGGCCAGCATGATGATCGCGGATGTCGGCTCAATGGAGTACGTCAAGGGAAGCAGGATCGCTATAGTCGCGACCGGGCCGAGCCCCGGCAAAACTCCCACGAGCATGCCAATGAGCGTGCCTATAAGACAGTAGAGAAGATTTTCCGGTTGAAACGCTACTGCGAGTCCCTCAAAAATATCCATGAGAGTGCTTCCCAATCAGAATTGCAATAAGTGTGGGATAGGCACGCCGAGGGCCACCACAAAGACGAAATAGAACCCGGCGGTGGTGACTATAGAGACCAGGGCGGTGAGCCGCCACGACTCACCGCCGAACAGTCTCATCCACACGGCGATGATCAACGCACAAGGAATCTCAAAGCCAATGAGCTCAATCAGTATCGCGAAGGTGACAAGTGACACGACTGCCAGCGCGACGCGCACGGCAGGCAAGCCGAAACGTTCGGCGCGCGGCTCACTCTTGGCGCCGAGGAACAAGATGACAGAAACACCGACAAGCGCGACGCCAATACCCAAAGGCCACGTCCCATGTTTGGGACTGGCAAGCGACCCTGGCCCTAGGCTCGCTGAGGCGACGACGATAAGCACGCCGACTACCGCACATACGATAGCGATGACCTTCGTCACCGTCACCCCAGCGAGCGCAGGCCCCTCTGATCCAATTCCGCCCTCCGGCGGCTCGGCGCTGTACTGACCGACCGACTCGGATCGGCCAGCGGGCTTCGTGTCATCTATCATCATTCGGCTGCGGCTGACCAACCGACGGCGGTGAGTGCCTCCTGATATGCGGCGAAGGACTCTTCGTTGTCTGCTGTGACAGTTTCGGAATCCACTTCGTACCGGACAAGCCGGTTCTTTTTGACAGTTTCCGCCCATTCGTCGCTGGCCAAGGCTTCGGTCAGCGCTGCGTCAAGAATTGCAACGACGTCCTCCGGCATACCTGCTGGACCGGCGATGAAGCGTGTGATGGGGAAATCGAGGTCGAGACCGTGTTCTGCGAACGTTGGTACGTCAGGAATGTAGTCACTGCGCTCTTTGGCGAATACCCCGAGTATCCTGAGCCCACCAGGCACGAGCTGAGGTTCAAGTTCAGAATATGTGGCAGCTCCAATATCGACGTGGCCGCCCAGCACAGCAGGTATCTGTTCTCCTACCCCGCCAAATGGAACCTCAGCGGCTTTGATGCCCAAGTTGCCGTACAGGATTACCTGTGACAACGAGAGGATAGAGGAGGGACCGTTGGAAGCGTAAGAGATCTCCTCGTTGTTTTTCCCCATTTCCACTAGGTCATCAATCGATGAAATGGGAGAGTCATCGCGGGTGTAAAGGACCACGTTCTCCCGGGTGAGTCCCGTAACGACGGTGAGTTCGTCAAGACCGACCATGTCTTCACCGGGTAGAGCAATAGTGCTGACCGTAAACTGGGTAGCGTTCGGCATGACGAGCGTGTACCCGTCCGGCTTCGAGTTGGCAACTTCGGCGGTTCCCACGTTGCCACCGCCGCCTGGGCGGTTTACCACGACAACGGTCTCCCCGAGGGGCTCTTCCAGAGCCTCGGCGAGTAAACGCGCCAGAAGGTCTGAGCCTCCACCAGCGGCAAACGGCACAACCAGTTCGACTGAGCGGCTCGGGTAGTCAGACCCTTCGGCCGCGGATGTCCCTGAGGTGGAGACACCGGCGCAGCCCGATCCGATCAGCAAGACTCCCACGCTGACCGTGGCGACACTGATCGCCTTGATTCGCTTCGACAGAAGACGTTTATGCACTTTCAACTCCTTTGTTGACAACAGGTATTCGGTGGATATCGCACTCTCAGATGCGTGTGCGCCATGCGAACAGCTGTTCTCATGATGAACTCTAGACAAACTAGGAGGTTTCACCATGCCTGTCAAATTCGCGCTGAGCGCACATTTCTGGTTGCCAATGCAGACATCACGTTGCAGCCGTATCAGCGGCCCGAGGTGCCGATTCGCGATTCGAGCTTGAGCGGCGACCAGTTGCGAAGAAGTCGTCGGCCCAACGACCGTCCGTCCCCGCAACCGCAAGAACTGCTGCGACACTGCGCGTTCCAGCCACAAACGCCGCGCTCCAGCGCTTTCCGGCCTCGGGGCGCATTACGGGGGTGGACGGCAGGTCCTCCACGAACCAGAATTTTGTGACGACACCAAAACGGCGACGGATACATGATCGTGAACGCTTCCCCGTTCAGAGCGCCTCGCCCTATCGGCCGAAAGAGTGCCGGGTGAACCGGTGAACAAGCTCGCTGCAAAAACAAAAACCCCGGTTTCCCGGGGTTTTTGTGGACCTAAGGAGATTCGAACTCCTGACCTCCTCGATGCGAACGAGGCGCGCTACCAACTGCGCCATAGGCCCTAACTGCGGTTGCAACGATACCACTGCGCACCACTACGTAGGGCCGCTAGCGTGGCGCGACCCCCGCACTGCCGAGCGCGTCAAGCGCGTCAAGCGCGTGAGATTCGATAAAGCGCGTCACGATCTCAACGACCTCGGCTGGGTGATCGAGGTTCGGCGAGTGGAGCGTGTTCATCCTCACGATTGCCGATTGGGAGAGTTCAGCAGCAATGCGCTCGGGCCATTCCGGCTCGAAAAGGGTGTCCTCTTCGCCTGCGATCAATAGTGTCGGCACCGTTACACCCTGGAGCGTCTGCGGCCAGACATCTGAGACGTCGACGCGAAGCGCCGCCGGTATGGGAAGCGCCGCTGAAAGCACCGACCGGTAATGTCCCGGTTGCTGAGCCCAAAACTGGCGGATCGAGAGTTGATCTTGGAAGGATGCATCGCCCTCGTCCATCAGAAACGACAAAATCCTCGCCAGATCAAGCCGGCTACCATCCCACCGCCCGAGCTGCGCGGCCATGACATCGGTCTTCCACGGCCCACCAGAGCCTCCGATGCTGGTTACGGATGCCAAAGGAAACGACTTCTCGGCCAGCAGCCGCAGCGCCACGGAGCCGCCGTAAGAGCTCCCCACCACATGTATGGGCGTTGCCAACCGCAGCGCAGTCACCAGCTCCTTGAGTTGCTGCATCCGAGGCTCGTAAGACGAGCGGTCGAAGAAAGTGACCTTGTCGCTGCCACCAAATCCTAAAAAGTCGGGTGCAATGATTCGATAACGCTCAGCAAACAGGGGAATGCACCGACCCCACGTAACATCACTGGCGCCGCCCCAGGCTCCATCGTGCAGCAGCAGCAGCAGCGGCGCATTCTCGTCACCGGACTCGAGGTAGCGGGTAGTGAAACCGCCGACGCGTATGTGACGAACTTTGGCGGTACTCATCGGCTCCACTCCGGACTAAGACGAGGCTGTGGGCACATCGGCCGCAGGATGATGGCGTTTTCGCTCTCTCTCGACGGGGATCCCTCGAGCGGCGCGCTAATCACCGCTAGACCAGACCAGGTCATCGAGATCAATAGGATCCTTGTAGTAATCGAACTCGATCATCAGGTCTTGCAAAATATCGAGCTTCCCCAGATCGCTAACGGGGGCGAATGCAATTGGGCTCATTTTGGCGGCTATCTCCGGGGAGATTGCGGTGTAGCTGGGAATGATTGCGCTTACGGCTGCAGGATCTTCGTGGGCTATCTGACTGGCCTTGTCCATGGCCCGAACGAATGCCTTCACCGTCTCGGCGTTCTCTGCAGCGAATTGCGGCGTTGTGGCCCAACCCGCGACCGGCAGATCATCCGTCCTGCCCTCGAAAACTTCGGCCGCAATAACGACATCCAGGCTTTCCTTTGCCAGTGTCACAAAGGGTTCCACCAGCCATGCCGCATCGATTTGGCCCTGCTCAAGAGCGGCATTCATCTCTGGCGGAGGCAGCTCAACGAAGGAAACCTTGCTCATATCTACGCCCGCAGAGTCCAAGGCTGCGCGAGAAGTGAGCTCCATGATATTGCTCAAGCTGTTGACGGCGATGGTCTTACCTTCGAAGTCTTTCGGACTGGATATTCCGCTTTCAGGTAGAACGTATAGGGCCTGCACGCCGGGGCGATCGTTCTCACGCACAACCGAGATGGGTAGCCCTTTGGAGGCAGCCTGTAAGAGGCTCACATAGTTGCTGTAGGCGAAGTCGAAGTCGCCGGCGATGAGACTAGTAACGATCGCCGCGCCCCCGCTGACCTGGGTCGTTTCTACGATCAGACCTTCATCTTCAAAGATCCCCTGCTCGACCCCAATGTAATAGGCAGCCAGCTCTGCGAACGGGATTACGCCCACGTTGATGGTGGTCAAACCCCCATCACTGTTTGCCTCCGGCGTAGCAGCCTGACCTGAGCACGCGGACAATAAAGTGACAGCAGCCACCGCCGTTGCGCCCAATAATGCCCTTGACTTGGATTGACGGTTAGCGAATATTTGCATCATTGAACTCCTTTGTTCCATACAGTGATGAGCGCGACTTACAGTGAAGAGTCGACGCGCTCTTGAATTGAGAAGCCTTCGTAGTTCTTAGCGGCGATACTGCTGATGTTTTGTGAATATCTGCCAACCCCACCGACGTAGGGCATAAAGACGACCGGCTTCCCTGGCGTATTTGCTCCGTAAAACCATGTGTTCTTGGAGTGACGGTACAAAGTCTTGTCGGCGAGCTCGTTCACGTGTTGCACCCAGCCCTCTTCCGCCTCGGGCGTAGCTTCGATACAGGCTGCACCGTTCCTCTCCAGGTGGAGCAGGCAGGTAGCGATCCATTCAACGTGCTGCTCAATAGAAGTGACCATGTTGCTGAACACTGATGGACTTCCAGCACCGGCTATGACGAACATATTGGGAAACCCCGAGATGGACAGGCCGAGGTAGCTACGTGGTCCGTCAGCCCACCGCTCGCTCAGCTTAACTCCTCCACGACCCGTGGGATTTATGCGCAGAAGGGAGCCGGTCATGGCATCGAATCCGGTTGCGAAAATTATCGCATCCAGCGCAAATGTTTCACCTTCGGTCTGCAAACCGGTTGGAGTCACACGCTTGATGGGGTCAGATTTGACATCAACGAGTCGCACATTCTGGCGATTAAAAGTCTCGTAATAGTCGGTCCCCGAGCAAAGGCGCTTTGTGCCGATAAACAGATCTTTGGGCTTGAGCGCCTCCGCCGTCTGGGGATCGTTAACGATGCCGTCGATCTTTTCGTGAACGAACTCAATGGCCTCGCGATTGACATCGGCGTTGGTCATGATGTCTTTGAACGCCCTCATCATGTAAAGACCGCCAAGATCCCAGCGCCGCTCAAGTTCTTCGCGCCGCTCCAGTGGCGATACCTCGGTGCCCTTCTTATCATTGGACACCTGATTGTGGCCAAAGCTCGATGCCCGGGCGAAGGCCCGCCTCTCGGGATAATGTGTCTTCCACTCGCCTTCTAAATTTGCATCCAAAGGGCGGTTCTGTGCTGGCATGCAATAGTTCGCAGTGCGTTGAAATACCACCAGCTCTTTGGCCTGCTGGGCTACGAGCGGAATGAGCTGCGTTCCCGAGGATCCCGTGCCGATGACACCAACTCTCATGCCTGTGAAGTCAGGTCTTTCGTGAGGCCAGGCGCCGGTGTGGTACCACCTGCCGGTGTACTCCTCCAGACCCGCAAGACGGGGAACTTGTGCGGCTGAAAGAACACCTGTGGCCATGATGCAGAATCGCGCGCTGTAACGCTCCCCCTCCTCGGTGGTCACAGACCACCGAGCGGTGTGCTCCTCGAATTCCGCATTCGCTACGACCGTGTTCAGCTGCACGTCGCGAAGCAGATCAAAGCGCTCTGCCACATGATCGATGTATCGCAGGATTTCGGGTTGCGACGCGTACCGCTCAGACCAACTCCACTCCTGCTGGAGCTCTTCTGAAAACGAGTAAGAGTAGTCAAGGCTTTCAATGTCGCAGCGAGCCCCGGGGTAGCGGTTATGAAACCAAGTTCCGCCCACGCCGCTGGCCGCCTCGAGCACGCGCACCGTAAACCCAAGCTCCCGCAGCTTGTGGAGCATGTAGAGCCCCGCGAACCCAGCCCCGACGACAACGACGTCGAACACCAGCGGCTCTGGGCTATTCTCCAACGCTCCTGTTGAATACGACAACTTCCGGCTCCTTTGCTCGGCGGACGGGTGACTAAGCGAGTTTCCCGCGACCGCACTCAATTTGGGCTCCCTTTCTCACTCAGCGAGAGACCACTCCGTGAAAATCACCTTTCGGAGGGCGGGACGAGCCATGCCACACTGGTGCGATGCGACGTTCGCCATCCGAAGAAGTCTCCGTGTTGTCACGAGCCGTGCGAATATTCGAAGCGTTCGGCCCCGAAACCAAGTCATTGACCGCCTCCGAAATTGCCAGAAGAACTGATCTTCCGGTACCCACAGCGCATCGACTGATCGGCCAGATGCTCAACCTTGGCCTCTTGCAACGCGATGCGAACCATCGCATTCAAGTTGGTGTGCGCATGTGGGAGCTGGCATCCCGCTCCCAGCAGGTGCTCTCACTGCGCGAGGCCGCGAAGCCCTACCTCAACGCCGTTCAATCCCTCGTGAAGCACCACACGCAATTGGGAGTTCTTGAAGGCCGCGACGTTCTATTCATTGAGCTGATCTCCAACCAGCGAGCGGTCGTCAACATCACGAAAGTCGCCAGCCGTTTGCCAATCCACACTTGTTCATCAGGGCTGGTGCTGCTGGCTAATGCCAGTGCGCAGCTTCAGGAGGAGGTGCTCTCCTCGCTGCTGGAACCGTTCACAGACCGAACACTGGTCGATCCCGCACAGCTAAGAAGGTGCCTGGCCGAAACTCGCCGCCAAGGGTTCGCCGTCTCCCGGGGTACCGTTGACCCAACCGCGGCAGGGGTCGCGGTACCTATTCGCGACAAACGCCACGGCGTGATAGGAACCGTGTCCGTCATCGTACCCAACGATCATGAACACACCTCTTTTGCGCTACCCGTGTTACTTGCAGCCACTCGGGGGATTGCGCGGGAGATACGTGCTCAAAACCGGGACGAAGCCGACGGCTGGATCTCTCGCTAAACCAGACGCACTACCGACAACTCACTAGCAGCAGGCGGCGGTTAGACGGCTCGCCGGCGACGCAGTACCGCGTCGATGTCGGGCACCGCGGTGTCGCCTACCTCAACGATGCCCATCTGCGAGAACCGGTTTGACGGCGCCGCCTCCCCTGGTCTGAGAATCGGCGTCACGTTATGCTGCGCAGCACGAAGCTCACCCACCGCTTGGTCCGCCGCATCCTTGAGTAGCACAGCAGAATCGGTAGCCGGCACGCTCGGTATGACCGGCCGTGAAAGGTAGAGCGGCTTCGGAATGGGCACCGGTGTCCAGCTGGTGCGTTCCGGCTGCGCCGTAACCTCGCGCACGGGCATCTCCGGCTCGAAAACTTCTGCACGTCGTACCGGGTCCAGCGTTCGCGCCAGTTCGCGACGCGTCTTGCTGACCTGCGCAATCTGAGCGAGCATCACCGCGGCACCCACGGCGATAACAGCGCCACCCACGAGCAATGGGACGCCGCCGGAGCCTGCCAGGACGAAGCCGAAGCCAGCAGCTACTAGCGACGCGACCAACACCATGGTGGCGAGAGCGCGAGATTTTCTTAAACGGCGAGACGCCTGCGAGGACCGGGCAACGGATGCCGCGATCGCAGGTTGCGTCTCGGCAAGTTTGCGTGCTGCGGCTCGCGCGGCCGCGGCATCTTGCGCTCGAGCAATGGCTTGGGTACGTTGCATTTCGCGCTGCAAGATTTTCTCCTGCGCCGCAACGCTTCGCGCGGTGGTTTCCGCGCGAATCTGTTCCGGCACCTGGGCAGTCTCCGCCATAATCCGGAGCGTTTGTTGCAGGCGGACGGCGTTGCGTTCGGTTGCAAGGTATTCACGGCGACGCAGCCATGTTGGCACGAGATAGACGAGCCACAATACGGCCGCGAGCGCAATCACAACGCTCGAACTAAGCCCCTCGAATCCCATACTGCAACGGTACGAGTGCCTGGCGGTATCGGCCCTCATTACGGGTGGTGTGTCTAACCGTCGGCGGGGGCGACGGCCCCTAGAGGATGGGCCGTGAAGCGGCCAACCTATCACCCTGCGGCACTACGGCATTCGCGGGAGGGACCCCACCGTCGAGCCAACGACGCAGCACTCCGGTCGGCACCTCTTCCGCCACCAGCGCGAAGCAGAAGTGATCGCGCCAGTCGCCGTCGATGTGGATGTAGCGGCGCCTCAACCCCTCGTACCGGAACCCCAGCTTTTCAACAATTCTTAGGGATGGCACATTTTCTGGACGGATGCAGATTTCCATCCGGTGCAGGCCTAACTGGAAGAAACAGTAGTCAGTGGCCAGGGCCACGGCGGTTGGGGTGAGCCCCTTCCCAGCGAACCGCTCCGATACCCAGTAGCCAATGGTGGCCGATGCCAACGATCCGTATGTTATCCCCGATACGTTGAGTTGCCCGGCGAGCTTGCCTTTGTACTCGATAACAAACGGCAATCCATGTCCGCTGCGAGCGCTCACTTGTAAGCCTCGAATGCTGTACCGTGCGTCGAACTCCATCGGCCCGTGCGGACTGGTTGCCTCCCATTTGCGCAACCAGCCGCGATTGTCCAGCAGTTCGCGCTCAAGCGCCTTCGCGTCACGCGCCCGGATCGGACGAATTGTGATGACACCCTCGCTCAGGGTGGGGACGGCGGCCATTCCTAGTCCAGCGTGGCGACAAAGTCCTTGAGCCACGGCCGCAACTCCGGGCCCAGGTCTTCGCGGTCGACGGCGAGCTGCACAATGGCCCGGATATAGTCGGCTCGGTCGCCGGTGTCGTAGCGGCGCCCACGGAAAACGACCCCGTAAACACCACCCGTTTCATCCGGGTTTTCTGCCATCGTCATCAACGCGTCGGTGAGCTGAATCTCATTCCCCTTGCCCGGGGCGGTGTGCTCGAGAATGCCGAAAACCTCCGGGCGAAGAACGTAACGACCGATGATAGCGAGGTTCGAGGGCGCGGTTCCCGGAGAGGGCTTCTCCACCAAACCGGTGATCCGAACAACGTCTTCATCTTCCGTGGGTTCGACTGTGGCCACGCCATAGAGGTGGGCGACCGCGGGGTCGACTTCGAGAAGGGCGACGATACTTGCGTTGCGTTTGCCCTGTTCCTCGATCATGCGTGACAGCAACACGTCACGGGCGTCGATGATGTCGTCGCCGAGGAGAACCGCGAACGGCTCATCGCCCACGTGCATGTGCGCGCGTAGCACGGCATGACCAAGCCCTAAGGGATCTCCCTGCCGCACGTAATGCACTTCCGCCAGGTCGGTGGAATGGTTGACCTTTTCCAGGCGCTCGGTATCGCCCTTTTTCTCCAAGGTGGCCTCCAACTCGCCGACCCGATCGAAGTGGTTTTCGAGGGCACCCTTGTTGCGACCGGTGATCATCAGCACATCCCGCAAACCCGCCTGCACCGCTTCCTCTACGACATATTGGATCGCAGGTTTATCCACGACGGGAAGCATCTCTTTCGGCATAGCTTTGGTTGCAGGGAGGAACCGAGTTCCGAGGCCCGCAGCGGGAATGACAGCTTTGGTGATCTTCTTGGCCATACGCCACAGGCTACCTTCTTCCCTAGGATGGCAACATGAGCGATGACGCAAGCCATCAGAAACGAGCACTGCGTGCGGAGCTCCGTGAACGACGACGCATAACTACGTCCGCGGAACGCGACAAGTCAACCGCGAAGTTGACCGATCACCTTATTCGCCTCGCCTCACACCCAGACGTACGCTCCCTTGCCGCTTATCTTCCCAGCTCGAATGAGCCGAACATTCGGCCATTCATCGAGTGGGCCAACAGTCAGGGCAAGCGCGTTCTCCTGCCGATCTCCCGCGACGACGGGTTACTCGACTGGGCAGTTACAGAAGGCTCGGAAGAGGAAGAAGGCCCTTTCGGATGGCCGGAGCCGGTGGGAGAACTGCTCGGTCCGATAGCGATCAACGACGTCGACCTGATCGTCGTCCCCGCGGCGTCCGTCGACCGCACGGGCATGAGAATGGGATGGGGTCGCGGCTACTACGATCGCACCCTCGGATCGATGGAACGGTGCCCGCCGGTTTATGCTGTGATCTTCGACAACGAACTCGTTGACGCGGTGCCCACCGAATTGCACGATAAACCTGTGAACGGCGTCGTCACCCCGAGCGGGATAGTCACCTTTTAGCCCACTCTCTGCATTACAAGGACAACTGTGCCCACCTATTCTTACCGCTGCGCTTCATGCCAGCACGCTTTCGACCAGTACCAGGGGTTCACGGACGCCTCGCTGACCGTGTGTCCGGCCTGCAATGAGCCGATGCTGCGCAAGGTCTTCAACTCGATCGGCGTTACTTTCAACGGGTCTGGCTTCTACCGCACCGATTCGCGGTCTGAGGCGGGAGCTTCGAAGTCGTCATCAACGACATCGACGACATCGACCAGCGCTTCTGCTCCCGCCGTAGCGCCGAGCACTGCCAGTCCAACCACCTAACGGAGGACGCTCATGCTCAAGGGGTTCAAAGAGTTCATCATGCGGGGCAACGTCATCGACCTCGCGGTCGCCGTCGTCATAGGCGCGGCATTCACCGCAATCGTCAACGCGCTTATCGACGGCCTGCTGAACCCCGCCCTTGGCGCACTGTTCAATGCCGACAGCCTCAAAACAGCTTTCGTAGTCGAGATACCGACCATGAGCGGCGGATCTGCGGAGTTGATGTTCGGTGCCGTACTGGCGGCTGTCATTCAGTTTTTGCTCGTAGCGGCAGCGGTCTACTTTGCGCTCGTCACGCCGATTAATCACATCAAACACAAAGCGGAGGAGCGGCGAAACGCCGGGCTGGAACCCAAAGAGACAGCCCCCACCGAACTGGACCTTCTGACCCAGATTCGTGATCTGCTGGCCAAAACTGAGTCCGGCGGTGGCGAGGGATTGCACGTTGCGAGATAGCTGACCAGCGGCCCCCATGGCGCTGCCGCCAGAATTTCGCCGCTCGGGCGGTGGCGAGATCCCCGAATCGGGCCGGTCAGCAGCCGTTGGGCGTCCCGCCTAACCCCAGTGCGGCGGAACATCCCTTGTCAGTTGTTCGTCGTTCTCCCCCACGGCATGTCGATCAGGCTCTGGCGTTGGAGTTGGGTCTGAACC
>JAODMI010000047.1 GCA_025464755.1 Homoserinimonas sp. | reverse complement strand
CCCGAAAACCTCTCGCCCGAACTTGTAGAGCGTTTGATCGCGAGCGGTGGTGGGGAACTCGCCCGGAAGATGCACATCGAGTTCCTGGAACTGTCTGCCGAATATTCGGTGGCACGAATGCCCGTCGCGGGAAACACCCAGGTAATCGGTCTTTTGCATGGTGGCGCGCACGTGGTGCTCGGAGAATCGCTCGGCTCGATCTCATCTGCGATCCATGCGGGCCCGCAACGCATCGCCATGGGCATTGAGATAAACGCCACTCACAGCCGTTCCGTGACGGACGGTTATGTGACGGCGACCTGCACTGCGCTAAACCTTGGCCGCACGCTTGCCACGCATGAAATCATCATCCGTGATGAAGCCGGCCACCGCCTGTCAACGGTAAGGATGACGAACATTTTGAAGGACAAGCGCTAGCTGCATGGATTCCCGCTAGCTGGATCGATTCCGTCGATCCAGCTAGACGGTTCTTCAGTATCGTTCTTCGGAATCCCTAGACGGCGGTCTTCCCGCCGATTCCGCGACTTACTTCTTAGCGAACTGCTCGATGATGGTCTTGGCTACGTCCTGCATGGTGAGGCGTCGGTCCATGGATGCTTTCTGGATCCAGCGGAACGCTTCGGGCTCGGTGAGCCCCATTTTTTCGTTCAGAAGCCCTTTGGCGCGGTCGACAAGCTTGCGCGTCTCGAAACGCTCAACGAGATCGGACACTTCGGCTTCGAGAGCGATGATCTGCGCATAGCGCGCCAGAGCGATTTCGATCGCCGGCAGCAAATCGTTAGGCGTGAACGGCTTGACGACGTAGGCCAATGCTCCGGCCTCGGTTGCGCGCTCGACCAGCTCTTTCTGGCTGAAAGCGGTAAGAAGAACGACCGGCGCGATGTGGTTTTTGCTGAGTCGCTCGGCGGCTGAGATGCCGTCGAGTAGTGGCATCTTCACATCCATGATCACCAGGTCGGGGCGGAGCTCGGTGGCTAGGGCGACTGCGGTCTCCCCGTCACCGGCCTCTCCGACGACCTCGAAGCCGTTGTCGCGGAGTGTCTCTACGATGTCAAGGCGAATGAGCGACTCATCTTCGGCTACGACGACGCGACGGGGTGCTTGGGCTGATTCCTGGTCTGTCACGCCCTAAAGCCTACGGTATTCTGAAGAGCGTTACTGTGCGCCGGTGTGGCGGAATGGCAGACGCGGAGCACTCAAAATGCTTTGCTCGAGAGGGCGTGGGGGTTCGAGTCCCCCCACCGGCACAGAAAGAAGGGTCGAGCGCGCGCGTTACGCGTCACTGGATGGTTTCTGCGTCGGCAGTGAACCTTTCGCGCAACGCGCCGCTCAGATCTTCTCCGGGAGGCCGCGCGGTGCCTGTGACCGCGTCCCTGGGACATGGGCGCTTCGGCCATATGGCTAGAGTGGCGGGGCGCACGTGCTGCGCGGCCCTGTTGCTAGAAGCATCACCTGTAACGGGCCGTGCCCCTCGCCGGTGATTTAGCTCAGTTTTCAGGCGGTGCGGGTGCACCGCCTGACACTGTGTCCTCATCGCCGTCTGCATTCGGTTCGTTGGATCCGGATCCGTCTGGCAGCGCGTCCACACGCTCCTGCTGTCGCGGCGTGACATCGGTCGATCCATCCGGAATTTCGCCCGGAACCGGATCAGGAACATTGGTTGCGTTATTTCCGTCGGTATGGCTGTTCTGCGTCATCCTGCAACCGTAATTTTGTGCGGCCCTGCGGGCAAGAGCCAGCGTGAGACAGTCAGGGAAGGCAATGGTGGGTCAGGCGTCATTGTCATCTGCACGCTGCTTCCTGGCAAGGTCTGGTTAGCTGCGGTCCACTGGCGTTTACTGCACGAGATGTGACATCTAGGTTGCATGCATCGAGGAGGAAAAAAATGGCTCGGGCAATTGCCGTGATGCTGGGTTTCCTGTTAGGTGGGCACGGGGTCATCGGTTTGTTCATCGAAGGGGAACACCTTCTCCACGTCATGAACGTAGACATCGTGATCGACGTTCTCTACATCGTCACGGCCGTTGCTCTCCTGACTGCGGCGTCCTTTCGTAACGCAGCATCGGCCCTCCGCGTAACGTTATTGGCAGTTGGCGCAGTGCTGATAGTGCTAGCCGTGCTCGCCATGATTGACAACTCCGTCATGGGGCTGCTCCCTACAGGTTTGACGCTGCTCGACTTCGTTTACCTGTTCGGCGTTGGCGGCGTGGCTGTCGTCGTAGCGATAACGCCCGGCAGTACGAAACCGCTCATAACAGGTGACACGCGCGTACTCTAAGGCTCTGCAAATCCCGCCCCTGAGTGGCGTACGACGGTGGCGTACGACGGAGCTATTCCCCCATAGGCGTCACGGAACGAGCCGCAGTGGTCGACCGGGACTGCGCTGTGATGCTGTTCGCCAAACGTTTCAGGTCGGCAGCGGATGGACGGTACCACGCGGTGCCGTCCCAAAAGCGGCGTACCCCCTCCGAAGTCGTGTACCAACCGACAGGCAGTCGTTCCGATGTCGTTTCGGTCATCTCAGCCATCTCCTTGCGCTACTGAGAGCCCGAACTGACTCTCTGTACTAACAGTGCAACCGGTATGGAACGGCGGTTCTGGTGTCCGATGCCGCCTTTGGGTAAGCGGGCAGCACCGGACATCCAGGTCCAGACGAAGGATTCGGGTCAATCGTCCGTGCTATCCGGGATCCGGCGACCACGGTAAGCCGTGAGCGCCGTATGAACACGCTAGCCGACGACCCCTCTTCGGGGGACCCCCATAAGGGGGGCTAGCGGTGTGAGGAATTCTCGTAGACGGGATCCGAGGCATCCGTAAACCGGCCATTTGCGGAGCGTCTTCAAGGCCCTTGACCGGGTGGGTGGAAAGTGTGACGCTTGCCGTCCAATCCAGAGGCAGGCAAGTACTCACGTGGCCGTAACCGACCCGCAATACGGAGGAGATATTTATGCAAGCGATGGTGTACCGCGGACCCTACAAGGTGCGCATAGAGGAAAAGGACATCCCGACAATCGAGCACCCGAATGATGCCATCGTGCGGGTAACGCTTGCGGCAATCTGCGGGTCGGACTTGCATCTCTACCACGGCATGATGCCCGATACTCGGGTAGGTATGACTTTCGGGCACGAGTTCATCGGGGTGGTGGAGGAGGTCGGGTCGTCAGTGCAAACCTTGAAGCGTGGCGATCGGGTCATGGTGCCGTTCAACGTGTACTGCGGTTCATGCTATTTCTGCGCCCGGGGGCTCTACTCCAATTGCCACAACGTGAATCCCAACGCCACGGCTGTCGGAGGCATCTACGGTTACTCTCACACCTGCGGTGGTTACGACGGAGGACAGGCGGAGTGTGTGCGGGTACCTTTCGCAGATGTCGGGCCGAGCATCATCCCGGCTTGGATGGACGATGAGGACGCGCTCATGCTCACCGACGCCCTGGCTACCGGATACTTCGGGGCACAGCTGGGCGACATTGTCGAAGGTGACACGGTGGTTGTCTTCGGAGCTGGACCGGTCGGTTTATACGCGGCGAAGTCCGCATGGTTGATGGGAGCGGGCCGTGTCATCGTCATCGACCATCTGGAGTATCGGCTCGAGAAGGCCAGAACCTTCGCCCACGCCGAAACCTACAATTTCGTCGAACACGATGACATCGTTGTGCTGCTGAAAAAGGTCACCGACTATCTGGGCGCCGACGTGGCGATAGATGCGGTGGGGGCCGAGGCCGACGGCAACTTCACGCAGCACGTAACGGCGACGAAGTTGAAACTTCAGGGCGGCTCTCCCGTGGCGCTCAACTGGGCCATAGACGCGGTGAGAAAGGGCGGCACCGTCTCTGTGGTGGGTGCATACGGGCCGATGTTCAGTGCCGTCAAGTTTGGTGATGCGCTCAATAAGGGCCTCACCTTCCACATGAACCAGTGCCCGGTGAAGCGACAATGGCCGCGACTGTTCGAACATATTCAGAACGGATATCTGAAACCGAACGACATTGTCACCCATCGCATTCCGCTTGAACACATAGCTGAGGCGTATCACATTTTCTCGTCCAAACTCGATAACTGCATCAAGCCGGTCATATTACCGAGCGCTGTCTAAGGAGGGACAACGACCATGCCATATACCGCGGACAAACCGACCCGTGCAAAACCTAGTGACGAACTCCGCGCGCTCATCCCCGGGTGGGGCGCCGACCTGGATCCGCAAAATCGCCCGTCCATTCCCCAAGAGCAGTTCGACCCGACGCTGAGCGGTGCACATTGGGTGTTCCCCGAGCGGCAAGAAGCGAAAGGGCCGCGAGAGCGGTCGATGGAGCACGCATTTCTGACGCCCGTGTTCGGCACGTCTAGCCCGCTCCACGGCATATCGGGCGTAATGCGCAGGTATTCATACAAGAAGTACAGCGAAGGTCGCGCCGCGCACTGGCTCATCCTGCTGGCGGCCGACCGGATCGACGTCGCGGAGAGCCGCCTGCGTTCGATGTTCACCGCTCGGCCAGACAATCCCATAGCGGAGACGGGAATTCGAAGTGAGTTCACCCACCACGGGATCTCTTCCCGCGTGCAGCGTAAGCGAGCTGACCTGTCACACGTGTGGATCGATCCGTTCATCGTCGCCGGCCCTTGGCTGCTGGTCGGGGCGCTCACATTTGGGGTGTTGAGAGCGTTAGCCACGCGCCAGCGGTCCTAGCAGGATGAACTACCGCGGCGGCTCACCGCACAATGGACACCAGACCCGGGAGGCGTTACCAGGCTGACTGTTGGGCTCGACCATGACCATTTGGTGGGTGTCGCAGCCGCTGACGATGGTGACCATGATTGCTCCGTTCGCTATCTCGAGGCTCACGGTTATGACTATCGGTGGCAAGTGATTAGGGAGGGTGATTTTTGCCAGCACCGGCGAGCAGCCGATCATTACCTAGACTTCGCATCGACCCCAGTAGCCCAGAGCTTGCCGGCGTAACCTGCAGTGCCTGCGAGTTCATCGACATCCCCAACCCAGCCTGGGGCTGAGCCGACGCTCACTTAGCTGTTCGCGTCAGGCGAGAAAGTAAGAAGAGCGGGCCACCATTACTGGCAGGCCCGCTCCTCGCACGCTACTAGCTAGTTGGCCCAGGCCGGAACTACAGCATTCACTGCATCACCGACGCGGTGCACTCGTAGGTCGTTTGTGGAGCCGGCAATCCCGGGAGGGGACCCCGAGATTACGACCACTCGGTCTCCCACCTCTGCTAAGCCGTCGCGAAGCAACGTCTCGTCCACCTGCTTGTACATCGCATCCGTGTGCGTCACCCGGTCGACAAGGAAGCTCTGCACTCCCCAGCTCAATGACATCCGCCGCTGGATGTCTGGGGAAGGAGTGAAACCAAGAATCTGGATGCTATTGCGCAGTCTGGTCATGCGGCGCACAGAATCTCCCGATTCCGTGAAGACACACAAGAACTTGGCTTCCACGAATTCGGCGACCTCGGCAGCCGCCAACGTAATAGCCCCACCTTGGGTGCGGGGCTTGGTGCCAAGCGGCGGAATTCGTTCGAGCCCGTGATCTTCCGTTGAGGCGATGATTCTGGCCATTGTCTGCACGGTGACCACGGGGTACTTACCGACGCTAGTTTCTCCACTGAGCATGACAGCATCCGCACCATCAAGAACTGCATTGGCCACATCTGAAGTCTCGGCGCGGGTGGGAATTGGATTGTCGATCATCGACTCGAGCATCTGTGTCGCGACGATCACTGGCTTGGCCATGCGTCGACAAAGCTCTACAGCGTGCTTCTGCACGATCGGTACCTGCTCGAGGGGCAGCTCAACACCGAGATCACCGCGTGCGACCATAATCGCGTCAAAAGCATCGATGATTGCTTCCAAATTCTCGACAGCCTGAGGTTTCTCGATCTTGGCTATGACAGGAAGTTTGCGTCCCTCTTCAGCCATGATTTCGTGGACGCGCACCACATCTTCTGCGTTGCGGACAAATGACAGGGCTATGAAGTCGGCGCCAAGTCTCAGCGCCCAGCGCAAGTCCTCTTCGTCTTTGTCGGACAGTGCCGGAACGTTGACGGCAACGCCCGGGAGGTTGATGCCTTTATTGTTACTGACGGCTCCAGCGACGACAACCTTAGTTGTCACGACCGTTCCGTCGGTGGACACAACCTCAAGCTTCACCCGACCGTCGTCGATGAGAAGTGGGTCTCCAGGCTTCACATCTCCCGGGAGTCCCTTATAGGTCGTTCCCGAAATTTCCTGGGTTCCCAAGATGTCTTCAATTGTTATCTTGAATGTGTCCCCGAGGGCCAGCTGGTGTGGCCCATCTGCAAATTTTCCCAGTCGGATCTTCGGCCCCTGAAGGTCTACCAGAACGGCAACAGGCCGGCCGGCGTCTTCGCTGGCCTTGCGCACGTTGCCATACACCTCTTCGTGCACGGCGTAGCTGCCGTGGCTGAGGTTCATGCGTGCTACGTCAACCCCGGCATCGATGATCGCACGGATGTTCTCGTAGCTTGCTGTTGCCGGTCCGAGGGTGGCAACGATTTTTGCGCGTCTCATACGTAACTTTCTTTAGATGGCGTTGATGTCAAGGCTAGATGGAGATGGCCCGGTCGGAGGGCTTCACCGGAGCGGGAAGATCTGTCTCGCCTTCAAGGTACCGATCGACCGCCGCAGCCGCAGCACGTCCTTCGGCAATGGCCCACACAATAAGCGACTGCCCGCGACCCGCATCACCAGCAACGAAGACGCCCGATTCAGATGTCTGGTAGTCCTCGCCACGGTGCACATTTCCGCCGTCGAAAGGAACTCGCAGCTGGTCCTCAAGGCTGCTTCGTTCCGTGCCGGTGAAGCCCAGTGCCAGAAGCACGAGATCAGCAGGTATCTCACGTTCCGTGCCCGCTTTGGGCACGCGGCGGCCGTCCATGTACTCCGTTTCTGCCACTCGGATGGCGCGAAGTTCGCCCACATCGTTGGACAAGAACTCGACAGTGGACGCAAGGAACATCCGCTCACCGCCTTCTTCATGGGCACTTGATACCTCAAAAAGAGTTGGTGACACCGGCCATGGCTGATGTTCTGTGCGCTCCATCGGCGGTTGCGCCCCGATGGCAAGGTTGGTTACGGAGAGAGCTTTTTGACGGTGCGCAGTTCCGATGCAGTCGGCTCCAGTGTCGCCGCCGCCAAGCACGACGACATGCTTCCCCTCTGCCGTGATCTGGTTGTCAACGCGATCCCCTGCGCCAACACGGTTCTGCTGTACAAGGTATTCCATTGCGAAGTGCACGCCCGGAAGATCGCGGCCAGGAATCGGCAGATCGCGCGGGACGAGGGCGCCTGTCGCCACCACGACGGCATCGTACCGTGCGCGTAAGTCGCTCCAGGTAATGTCGACGCCGATCGTGACGCCCGCCCGGAAGCGGGTACCCTCGGCCTGCATTTGCTTCAGTCGCAGTTCGAGATGCTTCTTCTCCATTTTGAAGTCCGGTATTCCGTACCGGAGCAGGCCACCGATGCGGTCGTCGCGTTCAAAAATGGCGACGGTGTGGCCGGCGCGTGTCAGCTGCTGCGCTGCGGCGAGACCAGCTGGACCGGAACCGACGACTGCCACAGTCTTACCGGTGAGGCGTTCGGGTGGATGCGGTTCGACCCAGTCATGGGCGAATGCTTGATCGATGATCGAAACTTCGACCTGCTTGATCGTGACCGGCGGCTGGTTGATGCCTAGAACGCACGAGCTCTCGCAAGGCGCAGGGCACAGCCGCCCGGTGAACTCCGGAAAGTTGTTCGTTGCATGCAGACGCTCGATGGCCTGACGGCCCTCTCCCCTGCGCATGAGGTCGTTCCACTCCGGTATCAGGTTGCCAAGCGGACATCCCTGGTGGCAGAACGGAATGCCACAGTCCATGCAGCGGCCCGCCTGGCGTCGTACCGTCGCGGTGTCGCCCTGCTCATAGACCTCTTTCCAGTCCATCAGCCGGAGAGGAACGGGTCGACGAGGTGGTAGTTCGCGATCACGCGTTTTCAAGAACCCCTTGGGATCAGCCACCGGTCACCTCCATGATTCGTTCCCAGACAATATCGCTGTCAGGGTCTAGTCCTTCATCGATCGCTTTCTGGCGCGTCTCCATCACTGCGGCATAGTCACGCGGCAGCACCTTGACGAATTGAGAGATGGTTTCATCCGGCTGCGCCAGCATTCTGGCTGCTAGTTCCGAGCCGGTTTCCGCGAGGTGACGTTGCAGGAGATCGATCACGATCGCTCGGTCGGCGCTGCCAAGGGGCAATAGCGCAAGCTCACCCGAAGTTAACGACTCACGGTTCACTCGTTCGTTCCGCAGATCGTAAACGTATGCCGTTCCACCGGACATACCGGCGCCGAGGTTGCGTCCGGTCGGGCCCAGGATGACCGCAAGTCCGCCGGTCATGTATTCGAGCGCGTGGTCACCGACGCCCTCGACAACAGCAGTCGCTCCCGAGTTCCGTACGAGGAACCGCTCACCTACGCGACCGCGGATGAACATGCTTCCCTGCGTAGCGCCATAGCCGATGACATTTCCTGCGATGACGTTTAGTTCCGCTGGAAACACGCTCCGTTTATCGGGACGCACGATAATCTGCCCGCCCGACAGCCCCTTGCCGACATAGTCGTTGCTGTCGCCTTCCAGACGCAGCGTGATGCCGGCCGGCAGAAATGCGCCGAGCGATTGACCGGCAGATCCGGTGAGCTTCACCTCAATGGTGTCCGTCGGAAGCCCGTTCTGCCCGTAGCGACGGGTGACCTCATGCCCAAGCATCGTGCCGACAGCGCGCTCGGTATTCCGAATCGGCAGCGACAAGGAGACTTTCTCGCCATTTTCGAGTGCTCTGGCGGACTGGCGGATCAGTTCAACATCGAAATGCTTGTCGAGCTCGTGATCCTGCGCCACCCGGTTCGTCAGCGGTTCGTCGTCTGAAAACGCAGGTCCTTCGAGGATGGGTGACAGATCGAGACCGCCTGCCTTCCAATGCTCAATCGCACCATTGACATCGAGTACCTCCCGGTGCCCAATGGCCTCCTCCAGCGATCGGAACCCGAGCGCCGCCAGGTACTCACGGATTTCCTGTGCAAGGAACTCGAAGAAGTTGACGACGAACTCGGGCTTGCCTGTGAAGCGTTCACGAAGTTCGGGGTTCTGCGTCGCCACCCCAACGGGACAGGTATCCAGGTGACATACACGCATCATGATGCAGCCGGAAACAACGAGGGGTGCGGTGGCGAAACCGAACTCCTCCGCCCCCAAAAGCGCGGCGACGATGACATCACGGCCGGTCTTCAGCTGTCCGTCAACCTGAACGACGACACGATCGCGCATACCGTTAAGCATCAGCGTCTGCTGTGTTTCGGCAAGTCCGAGCTCCCACGGCGTGCCAGCATGCTTGAGTGAATTAAGTGGGCTAGCGCCGGTTCCGCCGTCGTGGCCAGATACAAGCACGACGTCGGCGAGTGCCTTCGAGACACCAGCTGCGACGGCACCAATCCCGGACTGGCTAACGAGCTTCACGTGCACGCGGGCGGAGGGGTTAGCTCGCTTAACATCGAAAATAAGCTGCTTGAGGTCTTCGATGGAATAGATGTCGTGGTGGGGCGGTGGTGAGATTAAACCCACTCCGGCAGTGCCATGGCGGGTCCTGGCGATCCACGGATAGACCTTGCCGGCCGGCAACTGCCCGCCTTCTCCTGGCTTAGCCCCCTGAGCCATCTTGATCTGAATGTCGGTGGCGTGCGTGAGGTACATGCTGGTTACGCCGAAACGGCCAGAAGCGACCTGTTTGATGGCACTGCGCCGTTCCGGGTCCAGAAGACGGTCAATGTCCTCGCCACCCTCCCCGGTGTTGCTGCGCCCGCCAAGACGGTTCATAGCTATCGCCAGTGTTTCGTGTGCTTCCTTGCTGATTGAGCCATAGCTCATTGCGCCAGTATTGAAACGTTTGACGATCGATTCGATGGGCTCGACTTCGTCAATAGGAACGGGCTGTCGGTGACCGGACTTGAAACTGAAAAGTCCACGCAACGTCATCAGATTCTGTGCCTGCTCGTCGACAAGTTTCGTGTAGTCACGGAAGATGTCGTACCGCCGTGTTCGAGTCGCGTGCTGTAAACGGAAAACAGTATCTGGGTTGAATAGGTGAGGTGGCCCTTCACGCCGCCACTGATATTCCCCGCCTACAGCCAACCTTTCGTGCGCAGGGGCGCCGTCGTGCGGGTAAGCGTGCTGGTGCCTGGCCAGGTTTTCCGTGGCGATGACGTCGAGTCCGACACCGCCGAGCTTGCTGGTCGTCCCGGTGAAGTATCGATCGACGAATTCGCGGGACAACCCGACGGCTTCAAATGCCTGTGCGCCGGCGTACGAGCCAACAACGGAAATTCCCATCTTGGACATGATCTTTAACACGCCTTTGCCAAGCGCCTTGATGAGGTTGTACACCGCTTGTTCCGGTGTAATGCCCGTGATCATTCCGCGGCGAACCATATCTTCCGCGGTCTCCATGGCGAGGTACGGGTTGATTGCCGTTGCGCCGTAGCCGATGAGCAAGGCGACGTGGTGCACTTCACGCACGTCACCAGCCTCCACGATGATGCCCACCTTCATGCGATTTTCGCGCCGGATGAGGTGGTGGTGTACCGCTGCAAGCATGAGCAGTGACGGGATGGGCGCCAACTCGCGAGTGGAATCGCGGTCGGAAAGCACGATGTAACGAGCTCCGCGGTCGATGGCTGCATCGACCTCCACGCACATGGCGGCTAAGCGCTCCTCCATCGCCAATGGGCCGTCATCCACCCGATAGAGGCCTTTGATGGTAGTAGTCGTGCGGCTTCCTGGCGAGGCATCGATGTGCTGAATTTTGGCCAGCTCGTCATTGTTGATCACCGGGAAGTCGAGCACAATCTGATACGCGTGCTCTGGGCTCGCTGCGAGCAGATTGCGTTCGGGTCCGAGGTTCAGGGCGAGGGAGGTGACGACCTCCTCTCGAATCGAGTCAAGCGGCGGATTCGTGACCTGGGCGAACTGCTGCGTGAAGTAGTCGAAGAGCAGTCTGGGCCGCTTGGAGAGCACGGCGATTGGCGTATCTGACCCCATCGCTCCGAGCGGTTCGGCACCGTTTTGCGCCATGGGTGTTACCAGGATCCGAACTTCTTCTTCGGTGTAGCCGAACGTGCGCTGTCGCCGGCTGACGGAAGCCGGAGTGTGTACTATGTGCTCGCGGTCTGGAAGGTCCTTGAGGTTGATGCGGCCGTTCTCGAGCCACTCCCCCCACGGTTCGGCCTGAGCAAGGTCGCTTTTGACCTCGTCATCTTCGATCAGACGGCCGGCCTCGGTGTCGACCAGGAACATCCGGCCCGGCCGCAGCCGGCCCTTGCGAACAACCCGGCTGGGGTCGATGTCGAGCACCCCAATCTCGCTGGCCAGTACGACCAGTCCGTCATCGGTTATCAGGAAGCGGCCAGGGCGTAATCCGTTGCGGTCCAGCGTCGCACCGACGAGGGTTCCATCGGTGAAAACCAGGGCAGCGGGACCATCCCACGGCTCCATGAGCATCGAGTGATATTCGTAGAAGTCGCGTCGAAGGGGGTCGACGTCGGTCTGGTTCTCGTACGCCTCCGGCACCATCATCATGATCGAGTGCGGTAAAGAACGTCCGGTGAGGCTGAGCAACTCGACGACCTCATCGAACGAGGCTGAGTCACTGGCACCGGGTGTGACGATGGGAAGAATCGGCGTGAGATCCCCGATGAGCTCAGACTCAAGTTGTGACTGTCGTGCACGCATCCAGTTGCGGTTTCCCTGCACGGTGTTGATTTCACCGTTGTGCGCGATCATCCGAAACGGCTGGGCGAGCGGCCAGGACGGAAAAGTGTTGGTCGAGTAACGCGAGTGCACGAGGGCGAGGCGGGAAGCGAATCGTGCGTCACTGAGATCAGGGTAGAAAGGCCCCAGCTGCAAGGTGGTAACCATGCCCTTGTAGACAAGAGTGCGACAGCTGAGCGACGGGAAGTAGGCGTTCAGTTCGCGCTCGGCTCGCTTGCGCAGTCGGAACGCCTGCCGGTCTAGAGCGATTCCAGATAGGGGATCTCC
>JAODMI010000182.1 GCA_025464755.1 Homoserinimonas sp. | reverse complement strand
ACCGACGTCATCGGCACCGAGTTCGGCGGCGTGCTGAAGAACCTCATAGCCGTGGCCATCGGAATCGTCGACGGTGTGGGCTACGGCGAGAACACCAAGGCCTCCATCATCACCCGCGGCCTGGTCGAGATGACAGACTTCGCGGTCGCCTACGGTGCCCGGCCTGAAACGCTCTCCGGTCTGGCAGGTCTCGGTGACCTGATCGCTACGTGCGAATCGTCACTGTCCCGCAACAACACCGCGGGTCGTCTGCTGGGGCAGGGCTACAGCTTCTCCGAGGTCATCAAGCAGATGAACCAGACGGCAGAAGGTTTGGCCTCCGTAGCCCCCATCCTGGAGCTGGCCCAGGATAAGGGCGTGATTATGCCCATTGTGTCTCAGGTCGCAGAAGTTCTTGCGGGAACCATGAACCCGCGGGACATCGCGCCACACCTGACGACGGATTCGGATATCCCGCAGGGGGAGTAGCTCGCCCCATACGCTTCACCGGCCAAGGTGGTTGGACCAGCACGATGCGCGCGGCGTCGTCGGGTACTGTGGCTAGGTGATTACGGCATTAGCGGGTGGGCGTCTGCTCGCCGAAAAGACCGGCTCGATGCCACCCACAGTGGTGGCACTGCACGGGTGGGGGCGCAGTGGCAACGACTTCGCCGCGGTTGTTGAAGACATGGACGCCCTATCCGTGCACCTACCAGGTTTCGGCATCACCCCCGAACCAACTGAGGTCTGGGGAAGTGGCCGCTACGCCGACGACCTCGCACAGGCGCTGGAGGGCATGCCTCCCGTTGTTTTGATCGGACACTCCTTTGGCGGGCGCGTCGCCGTCCGCTTTGCGGCCAAATACCCGAACCGGGTTCGCGGCGTCATCCTCACCGGTGTTCCTTTGCTGCGCCTCACCGCCGCCCCAAAGCCGTCCCTGTCATACCGCAGCATCCGGTGGCTGTCCCGGCGTGGTCTGGTGCCGCAGAAGTACCTGGAGAAGCAGAGGAACAAGCGCGGATCTGCCGACTACCGAGCAGCGCAGGGTGTTATGCGCGACATCCTGGTAACCGTCATCGGCGAGGACTACCGCGACGACCTGGCGGCCATCCGCGTGCCCGTTCGCATGGTGTGGGGCGAACACGACACGGCGGCCCCAGCGGATGCGGGACTCGCTGCCTCCAAACTCGTCACGTCGGCAACATTTCGGCAGGTACCGGGGGCAGGTCATCTGCTGGAGGGGGAGCTTCGCTCCGTCGTGCGGGAGGAACTGTTGGAACTGATCGAGGAGGTCAACGCGTGAGCATTTACGAGGTCATGCTGTTCACCGTCTCTCTTACGCTCGCCGCCGCAGCTCTGGTGGTGAGCGGTCTCCGCTGGCTTCGGGTGGCGCAGCGGGAACACTACATTGCAGGCTGGGTCGGGCGTATCGCCCTGCTCTGGTACCAGCGGCGACCAGTGAATCTCGGGGTGCTTCTCATCGCTGCCACACTTTGGCTGGGTGGGGTTGCGGCACCCCTGCTGGCGCCACTTGCCATTATCGCTGCGACGCTCCCGCCGCTCGGCCTCGGCCTTCGCGGAAAAAGTGCGCCGCTCGCGTGGACCCCACGCGCCAAACGCCTCGCCGTCGCCTTCACCATCATCTTCGTTGTCATCTCTGCCGCGCTCGTGATCTTCCTCGGCCCAAGCAGCTTCGCCGTGAGCATCCTTCTTGCGCCGCTGCTCATGGATGTGGCGCTCATGCCGATGAACGCGATTGAGAAGAGGCTGTCCAACAAATACCTGATCAGTGCGCGTAAGCGATTAGGTCAGGTGAAGCCGACAGTGGTCGCCATCACCGGCTCGTACGGTAAGACCTCTACGAAGAACTACGTCGCCCACGTGCTTGACGGCAGTTTCGCCGTTGTCGCCTCACCTGCGAGCTTCAACAACCTGATGGGTCTGTCGCGCGCCGTCAATGATCGGGTGGTGCCGGGCACCGAGGTCTTCGTCGCCGAAATGGGCGTCTATGGTCCAGGCGAAATCCGTGAACTCAGCAAAAGTTTCCCGCCAGACATTGCAGCCATCACCACAATCGGTGAAGCCCACCTGGCCAGGATGGGCTCACGGGAGGTCATCGCCGCCGCCAAAGCTGAGATCACCGAAAAGGCTCGTACCGTTGTGCTGCCGATCGACCAGCCTGAGCTGGCCGCGTTGGCGCAGAAGTGTCGCACCGAAGGGAAGACCGTTGTCACCGTTTCGACGACGCCGGCAACCCCGGCGGATGTGGTGGTCGATGCTGTCGCCGGTGTCGTCTCCATTGGTGGTTCAATACATCCGGTCACCGTGCCAAGCGTGGGGCATGCGGTGAACGTCGCCGTCACCGTCGGCATCGCCGTCGCGCTCGGTGTGGAACCAGCCACCATTGCCGCGAAGCTGAACCACCTGCCAGGGGCTCAGCATCGTGCAGAGATTCAGCAGACCGCCAGCGGTGTCGTCGTCGTCGATGACACCTACAACTCCAACCCGGTCGGTGCGGCGCGTGCGCTGCAGGGAGCCGCAGCGCTCGCACATGAACGCGGCGGACAGCTTGTCGTGGTGACACCCGGAATGGTTGAGCTGGGTTCGGTGCAGCGTGAGCGCAACACCGACTTCGCCGCATCCGTTGCCAGGGCAGGTGGGCAGTTACTGGCCGTCGGCCGAACCAACCGCGCGGCGCTTGTCGCTGGTGCCGCAGACGGTGGTAAGCCCGCGCTCGTTTTCACCGGCCGCGACGTGGCCGTCAAGGCTGCCCTCGATCAGGCCGGCGACCGAGGCGTTATTCTCTATGAGAACGATCTGCCGGACCAC
>JAODMI010000158.1 GCA_025464755.1 Homoserinimonas sp. | reverse complement strand
TCTTGAAGACGGATGCTTTGGCCAGGAAACGCGGCATCCGTTCCAGTTTCCACATGACGACACCGACGACAAGCGGATCGATTTCGCTGTAATGGTTGGGGGCGAGCACGAACCCACCGGATTTCGGCAGTTTGTGGCCGTCGACGATCTTGTACCTGGCGACCAGGGTCATAAAGGGCAGCACGAGAACGGCCAGAACCCGAAAGATCGCGTTCTTCTCGGACTTGCGGTTCTGGCCGGTGCGGTGCTGCTCGGGCGACGATGCCCCTGCTGATGTGGTCACCTAAGGCTTAACCCTCATATTCGAAGTTGGCGCCGAGCGTTGCGAGCTTCTCAATGATGTGCTCGTAGCCGCGGCTGATGATGCCAACGTTGATGAACTTGGATTGGCCTTCGGCGCTCAACGCGGCGATGAGGTGGCTGAAGCCGCCACGGAGATCGGGCACACGAATGTCGGCACCGTGCAGCTTCGTGGGCCCGGTGATGATGGCGGCCTGCTCGAAGTCGCGACGTGCAACACGCCGCGGGTGGTCGGGCAGTCCGCTCTTGTGCACGACAATGTCGGCACCCATCTCGTTCAGGTCCTCGGTGAAGCCGAACCGGTTCTCGTACACCGTCTCATGCACGATGGACGTACCGTGAGCCTGGGTGAGCGCGACAATCAGCGGCTGCTGCCAATCCGTCATGAAGCCCGGATGAACATCCGTCTCGATCGTCACGGGATTGAGAACCCCGCCCGGGTGCCAGAAGCGGATGCCGTCTTCCTGAACATCGAACGCCCCCCCGACTTTGCGGTAGACGTTGAGGAAGGTCATCAATTCGGCCTGCCGCGCGCCCTCCACGAAGATGTCCCCGTGGGTGACGATTGCCGCCGCAGCCCAGCTGGCAACCTCGTTGCGGTCGAATAGGGCGCGGTGCGTGTACCCGATGAGACGGTCGACGCCTTCGATGAGGATGACCCGGTTGGGCTCAACCGAGATGATCGCGCCCATCTTCTGCAAGATGGCGATGAGATCCATGATCTCTGGCTCGATGGCCGCATTCTTCAGCTCGGTGGTGCCCTTCGCCCGCACGGCCGTGAGCAGCACCTGCTCTGTGGCACCGACGCTCGGATATGGGAGCTCGATGTTGGCGCCGGTGAGCCCGTTGGGGGCGGTAAGGCGAATGCCCTCGTGCCCCTTGTCGACTACGGCACCAAAGGCGCGCAGGGCGTCCAAGTGGAAGTTGATGGGACGGTCACCGATGCGGCAGCCGCCGAGGTCGGGGATGAGTGCCTCCCCGGTACGGTGCAGCAGGGGTCCGCAGAACAGGATGGGGATGCGGCTTGCACCCGCATGCGCGTCAATTTCAGCAAAATGTGCTGTCTCGACGTTTGTCGTATCGAAACGCAGTTCGCCGACGCTCGGGCTCATGACGCGTACGCCGTACACCTCAAGGAGGCCGCGCACGACCTGCACGTCGCTGATTTCTGGCACGTCTTTGAGCAGGCTTGGGGTGTCCCCCAGCAGTGCCGCAACCATTGCTTTGGTTGCCAAATTTTTTGCGCCTCGTACTCGGATGCGACCAATCAATGGCGTTCCACCGTTGATGACGATCTCATCCGACGTGAGACCCACTCGCTGGCCTGCCTTTTGGGCGTCCAACGCTAGTGATGAGTTCATAGTGACCTGTCGGTTAGCGGGCTGGGAGAGTTCGTGGACGCCAGGCTTCCCGGGTCTTTTCGAACTGAGTGATCTTCGCTTCATCTCGCAGGGTCAGGCCGATATCGTCCAGTCCTTCAAGGAGCCGCCACCTAGTGTAATCATCGATTTCGAAGGGAACCGTGAGATTGCCCAGTGTCGCGGTTCGATCGACGAGATCGACAGTCGCCTCGATGCCGGGGGCTGCTTCCATCAACGCCCACAGCTGGCTGGCATCCGCTTCAGAGATCTGCCCGGTGAGCAGCCCCTGCTTACCCGAGTTGCCTCGAAAAATATCGCCGAAGCGTGGACTGAGAACGACGTCGAAGCCGAAGTCGCGGAGGGCCCAGACGGCGTGCTCACGGCTTGAACCGGTGCCAAAATCGGGTCCGGCGACCAGGATGCGAGCGTTGCGGTATTCGGCCCGATTCAGCACGAAGTCGGGCTCCTGACGCCACGCGTGAAAGAGGGCGTCTTCGAACCCCGTCTTGGTCACCCGTTTGAGGAAAACGGCGGGGATGATTTGGTCTGTGTCGATGTTGGAGCGGGGCATCGGCACGGCGATACCCGTGATGCGAGTGATTTTTTCCATTACGCGTCCACCCCAATGCTGTTCGAGTGTGTCGCCACTGCTTCTGGACGGGTCGGGGCGACGCCCTCAGCAACCAGATCCCACGGGCTCGACAACGTCCCCCGGATCGCCGTTGCGGCTGCAACAAGTGGGGACACCAGGTGGGTGCGCCCGCCTTTGCCCTGGCGGCCTTCGAAGTTGCGGTTTGACGTCGACGCGCAGCGCTCCCCAGGCTCGAGCTGGTCGGGGTTCATACCAAGGCACATGGAGCAGCCGGCAAAACGCCATTCCGCTCCGAAATCGGTAATGATCTTGTCGATTCCTTCCGCCTCGGCTTCAAGACGCACGCGCGCCGATCCGGGCACAACCATGACGCGCAGACCCTCAGCCTTCTGGTGGCCTTTGATGACCGATGCGAACGCACGAAGGTCTTCAATGCGGCTATTGGTACATGACCCCATAAACACAGCGTCCACCCTGATGTCCTTCATTGGCGTACCTGCCGCCAAGTCCATGTACTCGAGTGCCCGCTCGGCGGCTGCACGGTCGTTGGGGTCTGCGTACTGTGCAGGGTCGGGTATGGATTCGCTCAGCGATACTCCCTGGCCCGGGTTGGTACCCCACGTAACAAACGGTTCCAGCTCGCTAGCATCGACGAGGATCTCGGCATCGAAGACGGCGTCATCGTCGGTGGGAAGCGTATTCCAGTACTTGACGGCAGCGTCCCAGTCGACGCCTTCCGGCGCATGCGGGCGACCCTGAAGGTAGTCGTATGTGATCTGGTCGGGGGCGACCATGCCAGCCCTAGCGCCGGCTTCAATCGACATGTTGCAGATGGTCATGCGACCCTCCATTGAGAGGGAACGGATGGCGCTGCCACGGTATTCCAACACGTAGCCTTGCCCGCCGCCGGTGCCGATCCTGGCGATGACAGCCAAAATTATGTCTTTCGCGGTGACGCCGGGACGCAGCTCACCTTCCACAGTTATTGCCATCGTCTTGAACGGTTTGAGTGGCAAGGTTTGCGTTGCCAACACGTGCTCGACTTCGCTGGTTCCAATACCGAAAGCCATCGCACCGAATGCACCGTGGGTTGATGTGTGACTGTCACCGCAGACCACGGTGACCCCCGGCATGGTGAGGCCAAGTTGCGGCCCAACCACATGCACGATCCCTTGCTCGATGTCACCAAGCGGATGCAGGCGCACACCGAACTCGGCACAGTTCTTGCGCAAAGTCTCAATCTGCGTGCGGCTGGTGAGGTCGACGATTTGTTTGTCGATGTTGATCGTCGGGGTGTTGTGGTCTTCCGTCGCGATCGTCAGGTCGGGCCGGCGCACCGGGCGTCCAGCGAGCCGAAGACCATCAAAAGCTTGTGGACTTGTCACCTCATGAAGGAGGTGAAGGTCGATGTATAGGAGATCAGGGTTGCCATCTTCACCCTTGGCGACCACGTGGTCGTCCCAGACTTTTTCTGCCAGCGTCTTGCCCACAGTGTTGCCTTTCTCCTTGATTCCGCGCGCACGAAACTATGCGGGCTGAATCTCGCCATTCTACTTGGGGATACTGGGGCAACGCTCCGGACCCCGGCATTATGCCCCCCTGCCCACGAGTTAGCAGAAATGGTAGCGGAGTACGCTCGAGCATTGACATGCTCTTCGGCAGTCGCGGAATTTCTGGACGACACCGTGTCATCTGCGGAGTGGGCGAGCCACGACGGTGCAGCGGAACTTGCGACACGCGGTATCCGTGGGGCGCCCGACCTGTTCGCGAACGCGGACGGTGTCATCTACCTTGCCCACGCGTCTGAGCCGAACTCTGACTTCAACACCATCGCGTAGCGAGTAAAGGCGATCGGCGACACCGTCAGCCCCATATTCGAGGATGCCCGCAGCCAGGGCATAAACGCCTCTGGCGGCTGCGAAGCGTTCGGCGGCGGCGCCTCTGGGCGCCGCCGCCGAGCGTGCGCTACTCGTTGTCGAGTGTTGGGCTGCCGACCTTGATCGGCACCCCATCGCGCTTGATTTTGATCAGGCTCGCGATGGTGGCGACAGCCATGGCGGCCACGATAACGCCGAGGGAGACCCAGGTGTTGATTTCCGGCGCCCAGGCGATACCTGCACCGCCGTTGATAAATGGCACCTCGTTTTCGTGGAGAGCGTGAAGGATGAGCTTGACGCCGATGAACGCAAGGATGAAGGCAATGCCGTATTTGAGGTAGACGAGACGCTCAACCAGGTCGCCGAGCAGGAAGTACAGCTGGCGCAGACCCATCAACGCGAAAATGTTGGCCGCGAAGACGATGAATGGGCTTTGCGTAATACCGAAAATGGCGGGGATTGAGTCGAGCGCGAAGACCAGGTCGGTCGTGCCGAGCGCCAGGAAAACGATGATGATCGGCGTGAAAACTTTCTTGCCGTCGACGACGGTGCGCACCTTGCCGCCGTCAAATTCATCGGTAATCGCGATGCGCTTGCGGAGGAACGCGATGATTTTACTTTCGGTCTCCTCTTCATCTTCCATGCCTGTGAAAGCTTGGTTCCACGCCGTGTAGAGGAGGAACGCACCGAAGATGTAGAAAATCCAGCTGAAGTTTTCGATCAGCTGCGCCCCGAGGATGATGAAGATCGCCCGCAGAATCAAGGCGATCAGAATGCCGACCATCAGCACTTCCTGCTGGTATTTCCGCGGCACCGAGAACTTGGCCATGATGATGATGAAGACGAACAGGTTGTCAATACTCAGGCTGTACTCCGTCAGCCACCCCGCAAGGAACTGTCCGGCATGTTCGGCGTCACCCAACAGCAGCATCAGGACGGCGAAGATCAGCGCGAGGGCGACATAAAAGACCACCCACAAGCTCGACTCCTTCACGGAGGGGATGTGTGGTCGCTTGTAGGCGAGGATCAGGTCCCCGATGATGATCATTGTCAAGACAATGAGCGACCCGATTTCAAACCAGGCGGGCAGAGCAAGCTCCATGAGATTCCATTCGTGGGAGGTGGGGATACGACAAAACTCGAAAGTCTCTCCCGTACCGGAAACTACACATCCGGTACCACCGCATCCGGGGCACCGACTCTGCTACCCGTATTGACGACTGCGGCATAGGGCGCACTGCTTCAAGCACGCGCAACCCACTGGGATACTCCCCTTCGCTCAGGCAATGCTAGCTGACCGCCGTTAAGATCTATGTATGACTGAACCCCGCAACTTCCGCCAACAAAGTCCATGGGTTTCGGGAGTCGGGTACCTCATCTTCTTCAGCCGCTGGCTGCAGGCGCC
>JAODMI010000121.1 GCA_025464755.1 Homoserinimonas sp. | reverse complement strand
GGGGGATGCGCGGAAGGGGGGATGGGGGGCTGGGGGATGCGCGGATGCGGGGCTGGGGGGATGGGGGGAGGTCAGGTGCGCGGATGGCGGGTGAGTAGTTGCGCCTGCCCTTCGCCACACCGCGCTGAACGCTCACGGGGTTAACGACGGAAGGCCCGCCGAAGCGGGCCAACCGAAATAACTGTTTACAGCGACGCGAGAATCTCACGCATCAACGTTGCAGCCTCGGACGGCGTCTTGCCGACCTTGACTCCGGCTGCCTCGAGGGCCTCCTGCTTCGCCTGCGCAGTACCTGCAGAGCCGGAGACGATGGCGCCGGCGTGACCCATCGTCTTACCCTCTGGCGCGGTGAACCCGGCGACGTAGCCGACCACGGGCTTGGTGACGTGCGCTTTGATGAAGTCAGCGGCACGCTCTTCAGCATCTCCGCCGATCTCACCGATCATGACAATGGCCTTGGTCTCAGGGTCAGCCTCGAACGCGGCAAGAGCGTCGATGTGCGTGGTGCCGATGATCGGGTCTCCGCCGATTCCGATGGCTGTGGAGAAGCCGAGGTCGCGCAGCTCGTACATCATCTGGTACGTGAGCGTTCCAGACTTGGAGACGAGGCCGATGGGGCCTTTGCCGGTGATGTTCGCCGGCGTGATACCGACGAGCGACTCACCAGGGGTGATGATTCCAGGGCAGTTCGGACCGATAATACGGGTCTTGTTGCCCTTGTCCTGGGCGTAGGCCCAGAATTCGGCAGAGTCGCCGACGGGGACGCCTTCGGTGATGATCACCAGCAGCGGAATTTCGGCGTCGATGGCTTCGATGACGGCGTCCTTGGTGAAGGCCGGAGGCACGAAGGCGATGGAGACGTCTGCGCCGGTCGCCGCCATGGCTTCGGCCACGGTTGCGAAGACAGGCAGCTCGACATCGCCGTGGACGACCGTCGTTCCCGCCTTGCGTGCGTTGACGCCACCGACGACCTGGGTGCCTGCCTTCAGCATGAGGGCGGTGTGCTTGGTGCCCTCACCTCCGGTGATGCCCTGAACGATGACCTTGGAATCTTTATTGAGAAAAATTGACATAGTTTTATTCCTTGATCTCGACGCGCTCGATCAGCGAGCTGCGTAGGCGAGCTCGGCGGCCTTGGCGGCGCCCTCGTCCATGGTTGCGGCCAGCGTCACCAGCGGGTGGTTTGCCTCGTTGAGGATGCGGCGGCCCTCTTCGACCTTGTTGCCGTCGAGTCGAACGACCAGCGGCTTGTTAGCGGCAGAGCCCAACTCGGCGAGCGCGCCGACGATGCCCTTGGCTACAGCGTCACAGGCGGTGATCCCACCGAAGACATTGACGAAAACGCTCTTAACCTGTGCGTCGTTCAAGATGACGTCGAGGCCGGCTGCCATGACCTCAGCGGATGCTCCGCCTCCAATGTCGAGGAAGTTGGCCGGTTTCACTCCGCCGAAGTTCTCCCCGGCGTAGGCAACGACGTCGAGGGTGCTCATGACGAGTCCCGCCCCATTGCCGATGACCCCGACGGAGCCGTCGAGCTTGACGTAGTTGAGGTCGTTCTCCTTGGCCTTGGCCTCGAGGGGATCGGCCGCGGCGGCATCCTCAAGCAGTGCGTGCTTGGGGTGACGGAATCCTGCGTTCTCGTCGAGGGAGACCTTGCCGTCAAGCGCGATGATCTCGCCGTCTGCAGTGAGAACGAGCGGGTTGACCTCGACCAGGGTGGCGTCCTCACCCTTGTAAACCTCGTAAAGTTTCACAAAAACCGGGGCAACCTTGGAGATTAGCTCTTCGGGGAAGCCTCCAGCGCGGGCGATCTCTTCGGCCTTGGCCAGGTCGAGCCCGCGCAGCGCGTTGACCTCGATTTTGGCCAGTGCCTCTGGGCGCTCGACGGCGAGCTCTTCAATCTCCATGCCACCCTCGACGCTGCACAGCGAGAGGTAGGACCGGTTTGCCCGGTCGAGCAGCACGGAGAAGTAGAACTCCTTCTCGATGCGAGCACCGGCTGCGATCATGACGCGCTTGACGATGTGGCCCTTGATGTCGAGGCCGAGAATATTTTCGGCTGCCGTGTAGGCGTCATCGGCGTTGTGTACGACCTTGACGCCGCCGGCCTTGCCGCGGCCTCCAGCCTTGACCTGCGCTTTGACAACGACAGTGCCGCCGATCTTCTCAGCGGCCGCCTTTGCTTCTTCGGGTGTGTCGGCGATGATGCCGGCAAGTACTGGCACACCGTAGGACTCAAATAGGTCCCTGGCCTGGTACTCAAATAGATCCACGCTGCTCATTCCAATCCGCACGTAATGGTGTGTGAGGTGACGGCCGGTCCTGACACCAACGGCGGTGGATAACCAACGCAGCCGGGATATACAGACGCTTGCCACTGGTAACCCTACCCCGTAGGTTCGGGGCGATTGCCCGCGGTTGGGGTCGAGTGTGATGAAAGATCTGACCTTATTTCGATGCTCCCTTCAGGCCGACTCGCTCAACGGCGTGGCCGCGGCGGTCAGCAAGGATGCGGCCGGTTGGGCGTTGAGGAGGAGGGTCAGCAATCGGTTGAGCTCCGCCTGATCAGCCTTGGCAAGATGGCCGACCATGATCTCGTTGACCAGTTCGACTCGGGGTTGAAGCTCGGTGACTGCGGCTCTGCCGGCCGCGGTGATGGTCATCACGTTGCGGCGACGATCTGTGCTGTCACGCACCCTTTCTAGGTAACCGCGCCCCTCCAGCCGGGTCACCAGGTCTGCGATGGTCGACCTGTCTAGTTGCAACAGGCTGCCGAGCGTTCGCTGGTCGATTCCTGGGTTGCTTTCGAGGAGGCTAAGCACGCCGAACTGCACGGAGGTGACTTCGCCCGAAACCTCGCGCAGCCACAGGGCAACATGCACCTGCTGCGCTCGCCGCACCAGGAACCCCGTGTACTGTGACAGTTCGCTGATGACCAAGGTCAGAGCCAGCGCGGAGCTACCGGGGTGACCTCACGGTCGCACTCGAGGCCATCCCATGGGCGTCCGCTCGCCCAGGCGAGAAGTTGCGCCGCAGGTCCCCGTAGAACGGCCGGTTGCTGCAACGTCGCGTCGTCCAGCCGATATTCGAGCCCGTCACGATCGGTCGGCCGCAACACCAGGTTGGGTACCGTGTCGCCGCGGGCTTTCCACAACGCCACGATTTCTGGTGTGAGCCGGTCGACGAACTCGTTTGGTAGGTCGTTCATGCTGCCTCCGTTGCCGAGGTCGATGGCGTGTAGCCAGACTTCGCGAGCGCGCATCCATACTGTTTCGGATGCTGGCACGATTCGCCCCTGAGCGGTTTTGACTTGTGCCTGCCAGGCCTCGGCAGGGAGGTCACGCCACTCAACATTCAGGTGCACGATCGCGTGTTCCGACAGGTGCCGCAACGCCACCGGGCTCAGCGTCGCTCCGAAGTTGATTTCTTCGTTGCGCTGCTGGGGCGATGCGTACATCGGGGTTTCCACGCCCGTCGCCGCCCATTCGGTCAGTCGTGTCAGCGCCCGCGCGTTGTACCCGACATGCGCGATCAGATGCCGACGGGTCCAGCCGTCCAGCAGCGACGGTCCGCTTAGCTCTGGGTCGCTCAGCTCGTTGAGTTTGCGCGAGAAATACGCGGTTCCACGGCGCGCCAGCAAGAGTTGCGCCGCTAGCGCTGGATCGGTGACGTTGTCAGTGCGGGCAGTCATGCTCGCGCCTAAACGGTCTTGGCGCGGTTGCTCTGCGAGCCAAGTCCCTCAATTTCGGTGACCAGGGTGGAACCGTCCTGAAGGTATCGCGCGGGCTTGCGCGCGTGACCGACCCCGCCGGGGGTGCCGGTGGCAATGACGTCACCCGGGTTCAGCGTCAGGATGTCCGAGATGTAGGAGATCAGCTTCTCCGAGGTGAAGACGAGGTCGCCCGTCGAAGTTTCCTGCACGATGTCGCCGTCGACGACGGTGCGCATAACGGGTCCGGGCGTCCACTCATCTGCAGTCACAAGGAACGGGCCAAACGGTGTGGTGTTCTCGAACGTTTTACCCTGCAACCACTGCAAGGTGCGGTATTGGTAGTCGCGCATGGTGACGTCATTGAGGACCGCGTATCCGGCGATACTGGCTGATGCCTCCTCCTCGCTGACGCGTCGCGCTGGCGCGCCAATGATGACGGCAAGTTCCCCCTCCCAGTCGACCTGGTCAGATACGGCGGGCAGCTCGATGTCGTCGAACGCACCGATGAGCGCCTCGGGGTACTTTGCAAAGAGTGTGGGGTATTCCGGCAGTTCGCGTCCCATCTCAAGGATGTGGTTGCGGTAGTTGAGCCCGGCGCACAGCATTTTCCCTGGCTTGGGCACGACGGGCGCCCACTGTTTCGGTTCTATGGAGTCGAGCGCGTAGGTCGTGCCGGCTGCGGACTCAGCGACGTCGCGCCAGCCTGCCTGGGCAAGGAGAGCCCCGACATCCGGAACGCCGGTGATTTCGACGACAGTGTCGCCATCGATGCGCACGGCGACCGTACCGTTGGTGGTGCGAAGGGTTGCGAGTTTCATTGCTGCTCCGATGTTATTTCTGGCCGGGAAGGTAGGTGCGGTTGAAGTGCAGACGTTCAATGATCGGAGCGTCTGAGAAGCGGAAAAGGTCGAGCCCGTCGGTGTCGGCGTGCAACGACCAGGGAACCCACGAGGGAACGACGAAGAGGTCGCCGGTCTCCAGCTTGTGCTCGACATCGCCGAGGACGACGCTGCCACTGCCTTCGAAGACCTGCCACACGCTTGAGCCGACCTCGTGGGTGGCCTCGGTGCGCGCCCCGGCGCGGAACCGATGGAACTCGGCACGTATGGTCGGTAGGACATCGCCACCGTTGGTGGGGTTGGTGTAGCGGATTGCCGCGTGCCCCTGGCTGACGGTTGCCGGGTGGCCCTCGTCTTCCAGTTTCAGCTGCTCGCTGAGCGCCTTGTCGGTGTACTCCCAGCGGTAGGCCGCAATGGGTGAGGAAACGCGGTTGTCCAGTCCGGACAGCGGCCGAAGCCCGGGGTAGGCCCACAGCCGTTCGGAGCGGGAGATCTCCGGCGAGGCTTCGTCGGTAACTCGTTCGGAACCGAATTCGAAGAAGCCCACGTCCAGGTACTTGGAGATGGGGATGTCGAGCCCATCGATCCACGCCATCGGTTGGTCGGTGTCGTTGTGGTGTCCATGAAAGTTGTAGCCGGCGGTGAGGAGGAAATCGCCGCGGCGCATTGCGACGGGGTCGCCGTTGACAACTGTCCAGACACCTTCGCCTTCGACAACGAAGCGGAAGGCGTTTTGACTGTGACGGTGCTCAGGTGCGGTCTCATTGCCTTCGAGCCACTGGATCGCTGCCCAAAGGGTTGGGGTGGCATACGCCGTGCCGGGGAGCCCGGGGTTTGCGAGCGCAATGGCGCGGCGTTCACCGCCACGGCCGACGGGAACAAGTTTTCCCGCCCGCTGGGCAATGTCGTAGAGGGCCTTCCAGCGCCAGACAAAGGGAATGGCTTCAGGCGTTGGGACCATGGGCATCAGATCCCCCAGTTGGGTCCACAGGGGGGTCATATTGTTGGCAGCGAAGTCGTCATACAACTGCTGCAGTTCTGGGCCGACTTCGTCATCCATCGCTCCGTGCACGGTGGACTCCTCTCTGAATCCGTTGTCCCATCGTTGGGAATTAGTCAGTGCCCCAACCATATTGCGGGCAGTCATAAATATCGACTACCCGGCGGATATTCTGCCATGCACAAACTAGTAAGCGAGAAGTATGAGGCTTTGCTGTACCGAAGGCGGTCGCTGCAGGCGATAGTTCTGTTATCCAGAATTGTATTGGCGCTCGCATGCACGGGGTGGACAGTAATGACAGGGCCCGTGCAGAGGCGGGATTTACAGGAGTCATCATGAGCAGTGTCAACGCGGACATTCCCCGCGTCACAGAGGTAGTCGTCGTCGGTGGCGGAATCGCCGGGCTGGCAAGCGCCTATGCGTTACGCCGCGCGGGAGCAGCCGTCACACTCGTCGAGCGGGCTCCCGAATTCGGCGAAGTCGGGGCCGGGTTGCAGCTGGGGCCAAACGCCACGCGCGTCCTGAAACAGTGGGGACTCCTGTCCAAGGTCATCGACGTCGGCGTCATTCCCGGAAACCTTGTCTTCCGTGACGCCATGAACGGCCACGAGATCGGCCGCCAGGCGCTCGATGAGACCTTCCTCGACCGTTACCAAGCACCGTACGTGCTGGTGCACCGCAGCGACTTGCACCGCATCCTCGTTGAAGCCGCTCGTGACGCCGGTGTCACCCTGATTACTAATGAACACATAGACCGTGTTGAGACAGTCGGCAATCGCGGTATTGCATACGGCGCTGGCGGAACGACTTATGAAGCAGATCTCATCGTCGGTGCCGACGGCCTGCGCTCCGCGCTGCGCAAACATGTATCGGATGATGAGCCGGTTCGATCGGGATATGTTGCATTCCGCGGGGCCTTCCCTGCGGAAGAGATCGGGCTACAGGAAGACCTCGAAGACGTAATCGTCTGGGTCGGACCTCAGTGTCATTTCGTGCAGTATGGGCTGCGCAACGGCAGCGTGCTCAACCAGGTTGCCGTATTCAAGTCCCCTGCGGTCTCGCGAGGTGAAGAAAGCGGACCAGAAGAACTTGCCGCCGCTTACGCGAGCTGCGTGCCCGCAGTGCAACAAGCGATGACGCACATCTGGACCGACCGCAACTGGCCCATGTACGATCGCGAACCGATCGAACAGTGGGTCGACGGGCGGATGGTACTACTCGGCGACGCCGCGCATCCGATGCTGCAGTATCTGGCCCAGGGTGCCTGCCAGGCCCTTGAGGATGCGGACGTACTGGCCCGCTTGGCCGCACGTTACGTTTTCGACGGCAACACCCATAACAGCGACGGGTGGCCCGCAGCGATCGAGGAATTTACAGCAGAGCGCACCGTACGTACCGCCGAGGTGCAGCGGAGGGCCCGCGCGTGGGGCGAGTCATGGCACGTTGACGGCATTGGCCGCACGCTGCGCAACGAGCTTTTCAGCCGGCGTGACCCGTCGGACTTCCGCTACACGGACTGGCTATACGCGCCGCGCTCATAATCACAGCACCGGAGGGACGTGCCGCCGTCTGTGCCCGTCGCGCATCACGACATTCTGCCAGCAAGAATGCGGTTGCGGTTCTGGAGCACCGCATCCATGGTCAGTAATAACATGCCCTCGGTTGAACAGTCCCCTGCGTTCGATGATCGTCACTACCGCCGCGACCGGGTGTTCGGTGCGATCGCTGCTGGGTCT
>JAODMI010000085.1 GCA_025464755.1 Homoserinimonas sp. | reverse complement strand
TTGAGCCGCCACGAACGTTTGACCTCAATCCAATCTCGGTCAGCTGCATCCAAAGCAATGTTGGCGGTGTGGATCGCACGCCTGAGCAAGCTCGTGTACTGCACGTCAGGCAGCAGACCGGATGCGGCAAGCAGCTCCCCGGCACGCTTGCCCTCTGCCCGGCCCTGGTCGGTGAGGTCGACGTCGACCCAGCCGGTGAACAGGTTTTTCTCGTTCCAGTCGCTGCGGCCATGGCGAAGGAGGATGAGGGTGTGAGTCATTCGTCCAGCCTAGCCAAAGGAGAATGGGGGGATGGCGGAGGGACGCATCACACGGGGGACCACAGGCACCAATCGCCTACGACGCGTCGACCGCTGGATGTCTTCGCTACCGGTTCTGCGCCAGGCCAAAGATCCTCTGGTCGTCGACCTTGGCTACGGGGCTTCTGCCGCCACTCCCCTGGAGCTGCGGCACCGGCTTGCGCGTGTTCGCCCTGACGTTGAGGTCGTCGGCATCGAGATTGACCCTGAACGCGTGCGCCTTGCCTCCCTGATGGCAGTTCCCGGAGTGAGCTTTCGACAGGGCGGCTTTGAGACGCCGCTGCCCGGCGGGCGCAGCGCCACCATCATCCGTGCGTTCAACGTTTTGCGGCAATATGACGAGCATGAGGTAGCCGATGCCTGGCACCGTATGGTTTCGCGTCTTCAGCCGGGAGGGGTTCTCGTGGAAGGCACCTGCAACGAAATTGGGCGCATAAGCAGTTGGGCGGCCATTACAAAGGACGGCCCACAAACATTGACCATAAGTTTGCGGTTGGCGCAGCTGGAGAAGCCGTCGATCGTTGCGGAGCGGCTACCGAAGGCGCTCATCCACCGCAACGTGCCCGGGGAACGGATTCACGACCTGATGAATGCGTTGGATTGGCACTGGCAAATCAACGTGGGCTTGTCGGTATACAGTCCGGTGCAGCGCTGGCTGGCGACGATCCAGGGGCTGCGCGGCGACGGCTGGCCGATTACCGGCGGACGCTCACGAGGGAAGCTCGGCGAAGTGACTGTGGCGTGGGATTCGGTGGCTCCGAGGTAACTCATGTTCAGCGAGCGTGCCCAAAACCTCGCCCGGGGCGCCAGGCTCCGGCAACGGACCTCGCTACACGCTACGCGGGTGGTAACAGCGCTCGCGCCTCTTCTTCGAGCATTCCGGTAGCCACGAGCAAGTCGATCAGCAGCGGCCGCATCAAATGGATGACAACAGATTCGGGCACTCGCATCTCGGGGAGGCTGAGGCTTGGGTCCAGTGTCGGTGCCATTGCAACAAAAATCTGCCGGGCCTCATGAGCTCGAGCCGGATCTTGCAGGCTGGCGCCCAGCACCGCGACCCCTGCAGCGACCTGGTCGATCATGTCCGCCATAAACGGCCGCGGTTCGCCGTCTTTGACCAAAAAACTGATGCGCCGAACAACGACTCGCAGGTGTCGGGTCAACAAATCGAGGCCAGCCAATACGCGCTGCTGATGGCGCATCGCTGGCAGATGACGGCGAAGCATGGGCGAGAGCCGCGAAATGGCCATGGCAGATTGCAGCGATGCTGCCCAGTTGTCCAGGAGTTGCTGCGTGCGACGCAACCGGTCGAGGGCAAGGACGGCCGCTGGCTCGTGGGCTTCGCGTAAGGCCACGGCCACGGAATCGAGGGATTCTGCCAGCACAGAAACCAGCCGACGGGCATCGTTGGCGGCAAGGCGCCTCGGATCCCGGGGGATGAGGGCGGTGATGAGCAGGGCGACCACCCCACCGACAACGCCATCGAGGCTGCGCACGAAAACTCCGCCGTCAGGTGCCGGCAACAGCAACACCAGCATCGCCTGCACCCCGGCCGCAATTGCGAAGGCCGCACTCGGTGACAGCAGCCGAGCAATCATCAGTGTGAGAAACAGTACGGCGGCGAGTTGCCAGATTCCGGAGCCGAGAAGCATGAGCAGCACTTCGCTCAACGCGATGCCCACAAGAATTCCGATAACCGAATCAAGCACCCGGCGCGGGCTGGCGTCCCGGGCGAACCCGAGAACGGAGATCGTCACGGTGACTGCCACCAGCGGCGCGTCATGCCTCAGCACATAGTGCGCAAAGGCATAGGAGATAGTCGCCGCTGTGACGATCTGCACGATGGCAGGAACGGAACCCCATGCTCTGCTTGCGGCCACCTTGAGGTCGAGCCGTCGATTGAGTCGTCTTTCGAACCGCCGTGCGGCTGCGCTGCGGGATTCACCCGTCATCGAGGCCGCGTAACCGCGCCCAAGCGCGGCAGTCGTGGCACGTTGGCCGCTGCCCCCGCATCCGTCGGGACAATGATCTCCTGAGCCGCCGCGACACGAATGCCTTCGGCCAACACAGCAAGATCACTCGCGGGGTCGGTGGTGCGTTTGATCACGGCCAGCGCGATGGGGCCCAGTTCGTAGTGGCGCGCGGCCGAAGTGATGTGACCGACAACCCTGTCACCATCGACAACGTCATCCCCGTGAGAGGGCAGAGCGGCATCCGAACCATCAAGGTGCAGCATAACCAGGCGTCGCGGTGGGTGCCCGAGGTTGTGAACTTTAGCGACCGTCTCCTGCCCGCGATAGCATCCCTTGTTCAGGTGCACAGCAGAGCGAAGCCAGTCCAGTTCGTGCGGGATCGTTCTCTCGTCGACTTCGGCGGCGAAACGCGGCCGCCAGGCCGCAATGCGTAGCGCCTCCAGGGCGAGCGTCCCCGCCAGCGGCGTCTGCACCCAGTGAAGATCTGCCCGGGCGATGAGCCGCTCGCTGTAACTGAAGTCAGTGGCCGGATGATCACCCCGAGCGTACTGGTGACCACCAGCAACCACAGCCGGCCAAGGGTCACGCCAGATGAGCGGGACAGCATTCGGCGCCGCAACGGGCAGATCCGGGTCGCCGAGCATGCCGAGGGTGGCGAACTCGTGTGTGCGGTCGGCGATGTCGACCCGCATCATAAATTTCATCCGATTGAGCCACACGCTCAGGGTTGACGCCTCCGACGACTCGACCAGAACCCAGAGGGTCACTCCGTCGTCGACCAGTCGCAACGCGTGCTCAAGACGCCCATTCGGGTCGAGGATCAGCGTCTCGCTGCTATCGCCTGGCTGCATCCCCGCGATGCTCTGGCTGGAAATCGAGTCGAGCCAGCTGAGGCGGTCCGGCCCGGTGAGTGACAGCACCGAACGATGTGACAGGTCGACGACCGCGCTGCCCTCGGCAAGGTTGCGCTGCTCCCGCGCCGGGTCCCCGTAGTGGGCGGCGACACCGGCATCCGCGCCCGCCCCTTCGACAGCTCCTGGAGCCGACAACAGGCTAGTCAACACGAGCGAGCCGTCCGGAGGCGTGGGAAACCAGCTCACGGCCGAGGGCTGCGATGTCCCAAGCCCAGAGCAGGTGGTTGTCAACAAGGCCATAAAGCCTCGTCGAGGCTGAATGTTCCTTGGCATTGATGGAGCGCATCACCGCATCCGTTGCCAAATCGATTCGTGGGCCCTTGACCTGGCCGAGGTAGAGCTCGCTGACCCCGCCCGGGTGAACGATCGACACCTCAAGGTCGAACCCTTCATCGGCGTTGCGCAGGGTTTCCACCGCATCAGCATTGGCATAAATTGGCGATCCGATGCCGGGCAGCATCCCAGGTCCGGGATCGCTACTCGCCTGTGTGCGTCCGAGGCGCCAATATCCGGTTTCGGATGCCAGCGGTTGAAGGTCCCCATCATCACGGGACGGGTCGATCAACCAGGTGTAAGAGTTGTAGTTGAGGTAAGGAAACCCGTCGTGGCTGAAGCTGAGGCGCTGGCCGAACTCAAAGTTCTGCACACTGTCGCCGACGGGATAGTTGACGACGCCGCTGCCCTCCCACACCCCGATTAGCCAGGACAGTGGTACGAGCTCGGGCGGAAGAGACGCGTCGAGTTCAATCATGGTTGTCTCTAGCGCTGGCCCCGGAACAGGTTGTAGAGAACGACAACCGAAATGCCGCCGATGGCCAGCGTGGCAAGAACGAGAAGTCCGACGAAGAAAAGTTCGAGTGCAAGCAGCATGGTGAGATTCTACTCTCAGGCAAGCGCAGCTACGGCAGATATGGCCGTGGCGATGGCGAGGATGGCGACACATCCGCCCATGCTGGCCATAACGCGATTGACCAGCCCCTCCTTGCGGGCCACGCCCAGCTGTATGCAAAAGGTGACAAGGGTCGCCGCGGCAAGGGTGACGGGCATCCACAGCAACTGCTGCCCTGACGGCACAAACACAAGGATGAGCACAGCGCCGAGCGCAGCGGCAACCCACACGGGAATCACGCTGGTGAGCGAGAGCTTGTCGACGGGCACAGACCAATCTTGCCTCATCACGAAGCGTGCACCATGGCACGGGTGCGCATCCAGCCCCGTTCAGCAATGTATAGACTGGCGCTCTCTCAACCTGGAGGCACCTTGGCGCAGTTGTTGATTCTGACTTCTGCGGTCGACAGCGACGTTTTACCGGCGCTCGGCTTGCTCAGCCACAGAGTGCGCCATCTTCCAGCCAATCCCGCACAGCTGATTACCCCGCCGAGTTGTGACCTCATCCTCCTGGATGGCCGACACGATCTCGCCGGCGCTAAATCGCTGTGCAAGCTGCTGTCCAGCACCGGTATCGCCGTCCCGCTGATCGCAATACTCTCTGAAGGTGGCCTTGCCGCTGTGAGCGCAGACTGGGGAATCGACGACGTCCTGCTGGTAACCGCCGGCCCGGCTGAGATCGATGCGCGCATCCGCCTGGCTATCGGACGGACTGCGGAAGATCACAGCAGCCGCAAGATTCACGCGTCGGGGGTCGTTATCGACGAGGCCAGTTACTCCGCAAAAGTGCACGGGCGCGCACTAGACCTGACCTTCAAAGAGTTCGAGCTCCTGCGCTTTCTTGCCAGCCACCCATCCCGGGTGTTCACCCGCGAGCAGCTGCTAAGTGAAGTCTGGGGCTATGACTATTTCGGCGGCACCCGAACTGTGGACGTCCACGTGCGGCGCCTTCGCGCCAAGCTCGGCGACATGGATTCTTTGATCGGCACGGTACGCAATGTGGGCTACCGGTTCAATCAACATGAGGACGATACGGATGCCGTTTACCGAGAGTGACCACGAGTTCCTCCCATCGCTGATCAGCGCGGCCACCGCCGTTGACGGGCAATCGCCGTTCTCCGACCAAAGCCTGGTCGACCTCGGCAGTGGAACTCGTTCCCTGCTGACCGCCGAATGGAACGGACACCCCGCGGCAGCGGCATTGGTGACGCGGAACAGTGCGCCAACTGAAGCTGAACTTGTGGTTCACCCGAATGCGCGCCACCACGGCCTGGGGGATCAACTTCTCCGGCAAGTGATTGAGCGCAGTTCCGGCCAGTTGCTGGTGTGGGCGCATGGCGATCATGCGGATGCTCGTGCGCTTGCCATGAAGCACAACCTGGAACCGGTGCGGGAGTTGCTGCAGATGAGGGCCGAAGTGACATCGGCTGAAGTCTTGGCATCCGGAAAGGTTTCCGCCTTCCGCGAAGGAATCGACGACGGGGACTGGCTGGCCCTCAACGCGCGCGCGTTCGCCGCGCATCCTGAACAGGGCAAGTTCACCGCGGCCGATCTGGATGCCCGCAAGGCCGAAAAATGGTTCAACGCCGAGGATTTTCTGCTGCTGCGCGACACTGTTGTTGGCGAGGGCGACAGCGTGCTCACCGGTTTCTGCTGGCTCAAGGTGGATGACGGCGTCGGCGAGTTTTACGCGGTCGGCGTCGACCCTGAGCGTCAGGGGGAAGGACTTGGGCGAGTGCTGGTAGCTGCGGGGCTGAAACGGCTGGCCGCAGCTGGCATCCGACAAGCAAGCCTGTATGTCGAGGCGGACAACACGGCGGCTGTCCGTCTCTACCGCTCGTTCGGATTCAGTGAATACTCGATCGATATCCAGTACCGGTTGGCGCGTTAGCCGAACCGTCAGAGCGAGGTGCGATGATGGGCCGATGGACAGCGAGACTTACCTTGATGACACCGGGTTGGCCACTGACAGCCTCGACGATGACTACGACTCCCCGTGGGTCGACGATGGAACGCTACCGGCAGATCGCTACCTGGATCGAGAACTGAGTTGGCTCGGATTCAACACACGAGTACTGGAGCTGGCTGAGGACGCTGACCTTCCGCTGCTCGAGCGCGCCAACTTCCTGGCCATCTTCGCAAGCAACTTGGACGAATTCTTCATGGTGCGCGTGGCCGGGCTGAAACGGCGGCTACTGACCGGTCTGGCCGTACCCACCAACACTGGACGTGCGCCGCAGGATGTGCTGGATGCCGTCGCCAAGCGGGCGCACGAGCTACAGGACCGCCACGCATCCGCGTTCCGGCACCTACTGAAGCCGGCCCTCGATGAGGCCGGGATTCACATTGAATCCTGGGCCGACTTGGACGAGACCGACCGGGAACGTGTTAACGAGATCTTCTCGAGCCAGATTTTTCCCGTCCTGATGCCCCTGGCCGTCGACCCGGCGCATCCCTTCCCCTACATTTCAGGGCTGTCGCTCAACTTGTCGATCCGGGTGCGTAACCCGAAGACGCAGAAAGTCGAGTTTGCCAGGCTGAAGGTGCCCACGGTTCTCCCCCGGTTCGTACAGTTGCCGGATGATGAGCGCGGCCTGCTGCGTTTCATCCCCATCGAAGACCTCATCTCCAATCACCTGGGAGCGCTCTTCCCGGGAATGGAGATTTTGGAACATCACGAGTTTCGCGTCACCCGAAACGAAGATGTCGAGATTGAAGAAGACGAGTCAGAAAATCTGATTCAAAGTCTCGAACGCGAGCTTCTGAGACGCCGTTTCGGGCCACCCATCCGACTGGAAATCACCGACGACATGGATGACGTGACGCTCGGCCTGCTGGTGCGGGAGCTGGGCATCACCGAAGAAGAGGTCTACCGCCTTCCGGCGCCGCTCGACCTCAGCGGTCTCTACGAGGCATATCGCATCGACCGACCGACGTTGAAGTTTCGCCGACACGTGCCGACGACAAGCGTGAGCCTCCTGCCGAATGAGCCCAACAGCGCCCCGGACATGTTTTCGGCCATTAGCCGGCGTGACATCTTGCTGCACCACCCCTATGAATCATTCGGAACCAGCGTTCAGGCGTTTCTCGAGCAGGCGGCCAGCGACCCCAATGTGCTCGCCATCAAACAGACGTTGTACCGCACCTCCGGGGACAGCCCCATCATCGATGCCCTGATAGCGGCGGCAGAAGCAGGTAAAGCCGTTCTCGCGCTCGTCGAAATCAAGGCGCGCTTCGATGAATCCGCCAACATCAGCTGGGCTCGCAAGCTGGAGAAAGCCGGAGTGCACGTCGTCTACGGCCTGGTCGGGTTGAAGACGCACTGCAAGCTTGCGCTCGTCGTACGCCAAGAAAAAGGTGGCGAGCTACGCCACTACAGCCACATCGGAACTGGTAACTACAACCCGAAGACCAGTCGGATCTATGAAGACCTTGGCCTTTTGACCGCTGACCCGGTCGTCGGCAAAGACCTCACCCGCCTGTTCAACGAACTTTCGGGATACGCAATCGAGAAGAAGTTCAAACGCCTTCTGGTCGCACCGTTGCATTTGCGGAAGGGGCTGCTCAAAAAGATCAAACAAGAGACAGCCAACGCGAAGGCGGGTCTGGAATCCGGCATCCGGATCAAAGTGAACTCGATGGTCGACGAGCAGATCATCGACGGTTTGTACCGGGCCAGTCAGGCCGGGGTCCCCATCGACCTGGTCGTGCGAGGAATCTGCGGGCTGAAACCTGGGGTGCCGGGCCTGAGTGAGACCATCAGAGTGAAGTCGGTTCTGGGGCGCTATCTGGAGCATTCGCGCATATTCTCGTTCTGGAACAACGCAGACCCGCAGGTGTACATCGGCAGCGCCGACATGATGCACCGCAACCTCGACCGTCGCGTTGAAGCGCTGGTGAGGCTCACCGATCCGGAGCATCTCGCCGAAATTGGCGCAATTTTCGACCTCGCAATGTCTGATGAGACAGCGTCGTGGATGCTCGGCCCGGACGGCGACTGGTCGCGGCACCATAGAGCGGATGATGGCACTCGCTTCCGCGACATGCAGAATGTCAGGATGCAACAAATTTCCACAAGGAAACGGGCCCGTCGATGAGCTCAACCGAGCAGGCGATCGTAGCTGCGGGCGCTGTCTGCTGGCGCGTGCAGGGCGGCAAGATCATGGTGCTCCTGATTCACCGCGACCGCCATAAAGATGTCTCTCTGCCGAAAGGCAAGATGGATCCCGGCGAAAGTCTGCCGCAGACAGCAGCGCGCGAAATTGAGGAAGAGACCGGGCTTAGAGTCGCGTTGGGCGCACCGCTTGGCTCCACCGAGTATGCGATGCCGAGCGGGCGGGACAAAATTGTCTACTACTGGGCAGCCGAAGTGGATGACGCCGTGCACGCAGCGTCAACGTTCACTCCCAGTGATGAGGTCGCAAGTGTGGAGTGGCTGCCGCTAAAGAAAGCGCGTGCCGCCCTCACCTACCCGCACGATCGCCAGGTGCTCGACCGGTTCAGTGCTCGGGTCGACAACGACACCGCTCGCACTTTCGCGATCATCGCCGTACGCCATGGCAAAGCGGTGCCTGCCGAGGCGTGGGACGGCCCAGATTCGACCCGGCCATTACTGCAACGGGGCATCGATCAGGCCAACAGCATCGCTGCCGCAATCGCGGCGTACGGGCCAGCCAAACTGATCACGAGCACGGCAACTCGGTGTGTCGCCACACTCCAGCCCGTCGTCGAAATGAGCGCTTTGCCTCTCAAGGCAACCAACGCCATCAGCCAAGACGCTTACGAGGGAGGCACCGCAAAAATCCGGAAGACCGTCGCCAAGCGCCTGGCCAAACGACGCACCGCGGTTTTGTGCAGCCACGGGCCGGTGCTCCCCGAAATCGTGCGGGAGGTCGCTGCCCAAACAAATACGGCCATGGATGCCGGGCTTCGCACCGCCGCGAATCTGTCGACCGGTGAGTTCGTGGTGCTGCATCTGTCATCCGAGCGACCAGACGCCGGCATCATCGCCGTAGAAGTACACGGGCCTGCCGCACCGTAAAGCGCGCCTCTGCGGGGGCCTCTGCGGGGACCGTCTCAGCAAACCCGGGCTGTGAACGCTGCAGGCATCAAAAATCCACTGATGTGCCGTTTGGCCCACCCGCTGGGTCGCCGGGCCGGGGTCTGGCGAAGGGCTTGACATCGAGGCCCACCGTTCACGGCTAGCATGTGCTCAACCACACTGCAGGGAGGCACAATGGTTCCCCAGGATGTCGCCGCGAGCCGTATCGATGCGCGGCTCACCCGCGTTGCCATTATTCGCGCGGTGCGCGACCTGGTCGCGGTGAAAGGCGAGGATGTGAGCATCCGCGAAATTGCCGACACCGCGGGTGTCGGCAGCGCCACGCTCTACCGCCACTTCGCCGGCAAGAAAGACCTGCTCGATAGCGTCTCGATGCACCGCTGGTCGCAGATGTGTCATGCCACACAGGTGCACGCGGCGGCGGAACCGGCCGAGCAGAGCATCCGCCGAGTCGTCGGCATCATCGATATGTACACCCGCATGACCACCTCGGACGCCCAGTACATCCAGGCCCTGGGATTGCGAGTGGGTCACGACCCTACGGGCATCGGACCGTTGAGGGACACGTTCGACCCCAGCTTCGCGCAGCTGTGGGCGAAGGCGCAGGAGCAGAGCGAAATCCGCCCTACCGCACATCCGAATGACGCGATCGAGATGGCTGGTGCCATTCGCCAATCCCATCGCCGACTGCAGATGCTCACCCTCCTGGTCGCGGGCATCGCGACGCCCCAGATCGACCCTGACAAGTTGGTGCTGGAGTTGTATCTGCGAGACAAATGAGAACTTCGGGGCCTCTTCTTCTCACTTGATTGAGTAGGCCTCACGCTCCCCTCAGCATGGCTCTATGCACTGTCGCTACGAACGTCCACGAGCTGCCTCATCCGTAGGCTCTCCCGGGGCGGCCTGACCATGGAATCTATCGTCTCGCTCGTCCTCTCGGTGTTCACCCTGTTCGGCTTCTATGCGCTTCTCGCCGTCGGCATGGGGCTCATCTTCGGCCAGCTCGGCGTTGTCAATGTCGCCCATGGAGAGCTCGTTATGGTTGGCGCGTTCGTCATGTTCGCACTGCCGGATGTTCCGTTCCTGTTGCGCCTCATTCTGGCGGTGTTGGTTGGGTTGGTCCTCGGGATCATCGTCGAACGACTCGTTCTCGCAAATCTTTACGAGCGAGGTTTTCTGGCGACGCTCCTCGCCATGTGGGGCGTCAGCATCGTGCTGCGCGAAGGCGCCAACGCGATCTTCGGTTCGACACCGGCCTCAGTCCAAGCGCCTATCCAACAGAACGTCGAGATTTTGGGCGTGAGCTACCCGCTCTACCGGATCGTCATCGCCGTCACCGCGCTTGTCATAGTCGCCGCTGTGCTTCTCGTGACGTATCGCACCAAGCTCGGTCTGGTGGTGCGAGCGACAGTCGACAACCGCGCCATGGCATCTGTGCTGGGCATACCGCCACGCCTCGTCATCACCGGCACCTTCGCCGTCGGCACGACCCTAGCCGTGCTGGCCGGGGCGCTGCAGAGCCCTCTGCTCGGCGTCACCCCGACGATCGGCGCCGCGTTCCTCGCCCCTGCGTTCTTTGCAGTTCTGCTCGGCCGTGCGGGCTCGCTACCGGGGGCCGTCTTTGGTGCATTCGTCGTCGCCCTCTTGAGCACGGTACTGCGCACGTATCTTAACGAGACCCTCGCCCAGGTCGCGCTTTTCGCTTTGTTCATCGTGTTGGTCGCCGTTCGCCCGAACGGCATTGATTGGAAGAAGGTCCAATGGAAACCTCAAACACAGCCCGTGCAGGTCGCGGCATGACTGCGCTGCGGCGCACCACCGGCATCGTTGCCGCGTTCGCCCTGACCTCGTCGCTTGCGGCTTGCTCCGGTGGAGCGATAGGCGGCGGTGACGGCCAGAGTGCAGACGAAGCCTTCACGGTTGGCCTCATCGCCCCGCTAACGGGCCCGGTGGTGCAGGAGGCCACGGCAATGCAGCGAGGCTTCGAACTCGCCATCGAGAAAATCAACCAAGAGGGCGGCGTGCTCGGCAAGCCGGTCGAATTTGTCATGGTGGATGACCAGGCGGATGCAGCAAAATCCACCCAGCTGGCGCAGCGTCTGATCAACCAAGACAAGGTCGACTACATCTTTGGCACCGTCCCCGGCGACACGACGGCCGCCGTCGCGCAAGTAGCCGAGTCAGCCAAAGTGCCCTTCTCATCTGCAATTCTCGGCAACGCCGGCGTCTGCGGGGAATACTTCTTTCCCTTCGGTGAGCCCAACGCCGCACTGCTCAACGGGTTGCTGCCGCAAATGATCGCAGACTACGGAACATCCGTCGCCCTGATCGGTAACGATTATGCGTTCCCGCACGGATACTTCGACGACGCGCGCACTCTGCTCGAGGAGGCCGGTGCAACTGTCGTGCTCGAGGAGTACTCACCCTTGGGTACCGCCGACTGGCAGCCCGTAATCTCGAAGATCAACGCGGCGTCACCCGATTGGGTGCTCACCGCAGTCGTCGGCGCGGATGCCACGGCTCTCGTCACCCAAGCCGACCAGGCCGGAATCCTCGACACCATGGGTTTCACTGGTGTCAGCCTCATTGCCGACTTCTACCCCGGACTGACGGAACGCACGCACGGGTTGAGCCTCGTTGGCCGGTACTCCGACCAACTGGACAATGACGCCAACAAAAAGTTTGTTGAGACGTTCCGTTCAACGTACGACTTCACCGACCCCATCCCGTCGGTCGCGGCGAACGCTTACGAAGGCATGCTCCTGATCGCTGCCGCAGTGGAGAAAGCCGGCTCCACAGCTGGCGAAAAGATCATCAAGGCGCTCGCCGAGAGCAAGATTGAAGACGGCGTCTTCGGGAGTGGCTCCTTCAACGAGGACCGCTTCTTCATGACCGAGACGGCTCGCTTCGAAATCGGGGAGGGCGGTGCCTACACCGCCGTCGAGACGTTTGCAGACGACGTCGAGGGGCTCACGCCGCGATGCGCGTGACCTCCCCCTCAAGGCCTGAGCCGAGAGTCGCCACCCGTCACTGGGTGGCGCTCTCGGCCGCGGCCGTCACCGTCGCAGCCGCGCCGTTCGTGCTGCCGAGCTATCCACTCGCGCTGCTCACGCTCGCGCTGGCATACGGGCTTTTCGCCTTCGGCCTTGACCTGTCCTGGGGCCGGGTCGGAGTGGTGAGCATAGGCCACGCCGCCTTTTTCGGCATCGGCGCCTACGGCGTCGCCATCGCGGCTCACAACCAAGTGCCGCAGCTCATCGGTGCAATCGGCGCCTTAGTGATCTCCGCTGTCACGGCCCTGCTTATCGGTCGCATCGGGCTCGGGCCCAAAGCCCTCGCCTCCACCATGGCGGTCATCACCCTCGCCCTGACCCTCCTAGCCGAACAGGGCGCACGGTCGTGGCTCGACCTGACCAACGGCAGTAACGGCATCTTCGTGCCGTCGCCCGGCGTTGTGGCGAACTTTTACACCACAGGCGTTCTCGTCTTCGTCATCGTTGTCGCCGTCTGGTTTTTGCTGCTGCGTGGTCGCTTCGGCCGTCGCGCGGTAGCCGTGCGATTCAATGAGCACCGCACCGAACACCTCGGCGTGAGCCCCATTCGTATCAAAGTCACAGCCTTCGTTCTGAGCGCGCTGATTGCGACCGCTGCGGGCGCAATCGCCGCCCCCGTTATGGGGCTCGTCTCCCCCGGCACCCTCGGCATCGTCATGTCGACTCAGGTGCTCGTGTGGGTCGCCGTGGGCGGCAAGGGCACCATCTTCGGAGTCTTCCTCGGCGCAGCTGTCGTCACGATCGGCCAGCAGTACCTTGGCGACGCGATCGGTGCCTGGTACCTCCTTGTTCTCGGAGTTGTTTTCATCCTTGTGGTGAAGTTTGCGCCCTCCGGCCTTGTTGGCATCCTCTCCGCTGTGTTACGGCGCAACATCTCGCGCACCGCATCGCAGGGCGCGATCATCGACGCCAGGTCGCCACTGGACAGGCCGAAGCACACGATCCCGGGCGGCGCCGATGCGATCCGCGTCACGGCCATGCACCTGGCCTTCGGAGCTGTGCCCATCATCAAGGGCGTCGATCTCGCCATCACGTGCGGCGAAATCGTGTGCCTCATCGGCCCCAACGGGGCAGGCAAGACGACCCTCCTGAACCTCATTGCGGGAGACCTCTCGGCCACCTCCGGCCGCATCGAAGTGTTGGGTCAGGATGTCACCCGCTGGGCGCCCCACCGCCGGGCGAACCTCGGGCTCGGGCGCC
>JAODMI010000100.1 GCA_025464755.1 Homoserinimonas sp. | reverse complement strand
GGTACTTGTTGCTCAGTTTGTAGATGACAATGGCAAGCACGAAGGTCACGACGGCAGAAATGCCGCCGGCCAGCATGTAGAAAATTATTCTCATGCGATGGCCTTATGGATGTCTTCGTCCGAAATGACGCCGTGTCGCACGATTCTCAGTTCTCCGCCTTCGAGAAGCAAACCTGTGGCGTCGACGATCGTAGAGCCGGAGTCGCCACCCACTCCCCCGTCCAGATAGACAGAAACTGCCTCACCTAGCATCCGCTGTGCGTCTTTGATGGTGGTTGCAGCCGGTTCACCGGTGAGGTTGGCTGATGAGACGGCCAGAGGGCCCGTCTCGGAGAGCAGCTCCAGCGTTACCCGGTTACTTGGCATCCGCAGGGCTACGGTGCCGTTGGTGTCACCCAAATCCCACTGCAGGGACTCGCGTGCTGGCAGAATAACCGTTAGCCCGCCAGGCCAAAACGCCGCAACCAGCGCTCGTACCTCATCGGGAACCTGCGCGGCGAGGGCGTCCAAAGTCGGTATCCCCGGGATTAGCACGGGGGGCGGGGATTGGCGGGTGCGGCCTTTGGCATCAAGGAGCCGCTGAACGGCGTCAGCGTTGAAGGCGTCGGCGGCGACACCGTAAACCGTGTCGGTGGGGAGGACTACGAGTTCGCCTCGGCCGAGCGCGACCCTGGCGAGCCGCATGCCGGTGAGAAGCTCGTCTGGTTTCGAGCAGTCGTGAATGGTCGCCATGTCGGTAACCATCCTACTTGGCGAGGTTGTACGCTAGCCGCTGGTCGAGCGTGCGTGCCCAGCCACAGATCCGAACGCCTGGCTAGCCTGAAACGGCCGGGAACCGCCCGTGTCCACTGGTAGATGCTCTAGCGAATAGCAGTAGTCGCCCGGTCCCGACCGAGCAGATCGCGGTGACTGGCTACAGCGTTCCAACCGTCAGCGGTCAGTAGCGCGGCGATGTCCGCCGCCTGCAGTTCACCATGCTCAAGCACGAGTGTTCCGCCCGCATGTAGTAGTCGGCGTGCTGTCGTTGAGACCTGTCGCACCACAACTAACCCGTCTGCTCCCCCGTATAGGGCATGCTCAGGGTCGTACATTCGAACCTCTGGGTCACGGGGAATGGCATCAGCGGGGATGTATGGCGGATTGGAGATGACGACGTCGACCGTGCCGTCCAGCACCGGAAGGGCGTCCGCGAGGTCGACGAACACCGGCTGGGCATTGTCGGCTCCGCTTTCGGAGAAGTTCTGTTTGGTCCACACGAACGCTTGCGGAGAATTTTCGACGCCATACACCCTGGCATGCGGCACTTCGGTAGCCATCGCCAGGGCGATGGCTCCGCTGCCTGTCCCCAGATCGACGCCGATGGGTTGCTCACCCGCTGCGGCGCGTAACGCGTCAATGGCGTACTGCGCGACTTGCTCGGTTTCTGGGCGGGGGACGAAAACGCCTGGCCCTACTGCCAGTTCAAGCGACCTGAACGGGGCCCGCCCGGTGATGTGCTGCAACGGCTCACGGGCCGCTCGACGCTCCACCAACGCGGTGATAGTTTGCCCGTCTGCTGGTGTGACACTGGCAGACGTCACGACCAGCGCTTGCACCCGACCACGGCTTGCCTCGAGCACGTGCCCGATAAGGAGCTCAGCATCAACGTCCGGGGATTCGATTCCGGCGCGCGAGAGCACCGCGATTGCATCTTGGCGAATGCTGGCAACGGTTGGGGTGCTCACGGGCTAGGACTGATCGCCGACGTCGGCCAGACGTGCTTCCTCGTCGAACTGGATGCACGACTCGATGAGCGGCCCAAGAGCACCGTTGATCACGGCGTCGAGGTTGTACGCCTTGTAGCCGGTGCGGTGGTCGGCGATACGGTTCTCAGGGAAGTTGTAGGTGCGGATGCGCTCGGACCGGTCCATAGTGCGGATTTGGGTCTTGCGCTGGGCACTGTCAAGGGCGGCCTGCTCCTCCTGCTTGCGCGCGAGGATGCGGGCGCGCAGTACGCGCATGCCCGCTTCTCGGTTTTGCAGTTGGCTCTTCTCGTTCTGCATTGCCACGACGATGCCAGTGGGGAGGTGGGTGATGCGCACGGCCGAGTCGGTGGTGTTGACCGACTGCCCGCCTGGGCCACTCGAGCGGTAAACGTCGATTTTGAGGTCGTTTTGGCTGATTTCGACCTCTTCGGGCGCGTCAACTTCCGGGAATACCAGCACCCCGGTGGTCGATGTGTGGATGCGTCCTTGAGATTCCGTTGCCGGAACGCGTTGCACGCGGTGCACGCCACCCTCGTACTTGAGGTGCGCCCATACTCCCTGGGACGGATCGGTGGCGTTCGACTTGATTGCGACCTGAACGTCTTTGTAACCGCCCAAATCGCTGTCCGTACGCGCGAGCAGTTCCGTCTTCCATCCCTTTGATTCTGCGTAATGCATGTACATGCGTAGAAGGTCGGCAGCGAAGAGCGCGCTCTCGGCTCCACCTTCTCCGCCTTTGATTTCCATGATCACATCTCGGCCGTCGTCGGGATCGCGCGGAATTAGCAACCTTCGGAGTTTTTCTTGCGCGGTCGCCAGAGCCTCCTCCAGCGCTGGCACTTCCTCGGCGAATGCGTCATCGTCCTTAGCCAACTCGCGCACGGCTTCGACATCTTCAACAGCGGCCTGCCAGCCTTCGTAGGCTGCCTTGATTCGGTTCAACTCCGCGTATCGACGGTTTATCTTTTTGGCCCTGGCCGCATCCGCATGAACGGCGGGATCCGACAGTTGTTTCTGTAGATCCTCATGCTCGGCCAGCAGCACTGCCACTGACTCGAACATGGCTTAGTCGTCCTTGTTCGAGGCAGCGCCGGGTAGTGATTTTTGAATCTGCATCAGGAACTCGACATTCGATGTCGTCTCCTTCAACTTGCCGAGAACGATTTCCAGCGCCTGCTGTTGCTCGAGGCCGGCCAGCGCGCGGCGAAGCTTCCAGGTGACTTTGACTTCGTCTACACCCATCAGCATCTCCTCACGACGGGTTCCGGATGCGTTCACGTCGACAGCAGGGAAGATGCGCTTGTCTGCCAGCTGACGGGAAAGGCGCAGCTCCATATTGCCGGTCCCCTTGAATTCTTCGAAGATGACCTCGTCCATTTTGGAACCGGTCTCAACGAGAGCGGTTGCCAGGATGGTGAGTGAGCCACCGTCTTCGATGTTTCGGGCGGCACCGAAGAAACGTTTCGGCGGGTAGAGCGCCGAAGAGTCGACGCCGCCGGAGAGGATACGACCTGATGCCGGGGCAGCCAAGTTGTACGCGCGGCCCAGGCGGGTGATCGAGTC
>JAODMI010000002.1 GCA_025464755.1 Homoserinimonas sp. | reverse complement strand
GCCAGACTGTCATCAAGGGAATGGGCGAGCTTCACCTCGACATCCTTGTCGACCGGATGCGTCGCGAGTTCAACGTTGAAGCCAACGTTGGCAAGCCGCAGGTTGCCTACCGCGAGACGATTCGTCGCATCGTGGACAAGCATGACTACACCCACAAGAAGCAGACGGGTGGTTCCGGGCAGTTCGCTAAGGTTCAGATCTCGCTTGAGCCGCTTGAGGTCACGCCCGACCAGACGTACGAATTCGCGAACAAGACCTCGGGTGGACGCGTTCCGCGCGAATACATCGGATCAGTGGATCAGGGCTTCCAAGCTGCCATGACTGTCGGCGTCCTCGCCGGCTACCCCATGGTCGGTGTCCGGGGCATCCTGCTCGACGGTGCTGCCCACGATGTGGACTCCTCGGAAATGGCGTTCAAGCTCGCAGGTTCGATGGCGTTCAAGGAAGCTGCCCGCAAGGCCAGCCCTGTGCTGCTTGAGCCGCTGATGGCTGTCGAGGTACGTACCCCTGAGGAATACATGGGTGACGTTATCGGTGACCTGAACTCGCGTCGTGGCCAGATCCAGTCGATGGAAGATGCGACCGGGGTCAAGGTCATCAAGGCGAATGTTCCGCTGTCCGAAATGTTCGGCTACGTCGGTGATTTGAGGTCGAAGACCTCCGGTCGCGCCGTCTACTCGATGTCATTCGATAGCTACTCCGAGGTGCCGAAGGCAGTTGCCGACGAGATCATTCAGAAGAACAAGGGCGAATAGCTTCAGCTAACGCCCGGGTGGGCGTGCGGCTTCTGTCGTTCGCCCACCCGCACAACGAGTAACATAAGTACACACTCCAACCAAAGGGCATCCGATCAATATTCGGATGCACTAAACGATCGTCCTGAGGAGGACCACTGTGGCTAAGGCCAAGTTCGAGCGGTCGAAGCCGCACGTAAACATCGGAACCATCGGTCACGTTGACCACGGAAAGACCACCCTGACGGCAGCCATCTCCAAGGTGCTCGCTGACAAGTTCCCTTCCGCAACCAACGTTCAGCGCGACTTCGCGTCGATCGACTCCGCTCCAGAAGAGCGCCAGCGCGGCATCACGATCAACATTTCGCACGTCGAGTACGAGACGCCTAAGCGTCACTACGCTCACGTCGACGCCCCTGGTCACGCTGACTACATCAAGAACATGATCACCGGTGCTGCCCAGATGGACGGCGCAATCCTCGTGGTTGCCGCTACCGACGGCCCGATGGCTCAGACTCGCGAGCACGTGCTGCTCGCCAAGCAGGTCGGCGTTCCCTACCTGCTTGTTGCTCTGAACAAGTCCGACATGGTTGACGACGAAGAGATCCTTGAGCTCGTTGAGCTTGAGGTTCGCGAGCTTCTCTCCAGCCAGGACTTCGACGGCGACAACGCACCAGTCGTGCGCGTCTCCGGCCTCAAGGCTCTTGAGGGTGACGAGAAGTGGGTTGACTCCATTGTCGAGCTCATGCAGGCCGTCGATGACTCCGTGCCGGACCCGGTACGCGACAAGGACAAGCCGTTCCTCATGCCTATCGAGGACGTCTTCACCATCACCGGTCGTGGAACCGTCGTTACGGGCCGCGCCGAGCGTGGAACGCTCGCCATCAACTCCGAGGTCGAAATCGTTGGCATCCGCCCGACGCAGAAGACCACGGTTACTGGCATCGAGATGTTCCACAAGCAGCTTGACGAGGCTTGGGCCGGCGAGAACTGTGGTCTGCTCCTTCGTGGCACCAAGCGCGAAGACGTTGAGCGCGGCCAGGTTGTTGTCAAGCCCGGTTCGGTTACCCCGCACACCGAGTTCGAAGGCACCGCCTACATCCAGTCCAAGGATGAGGGTGGCCGTCACAACCCGTTCTACGCGAACTACCGTCCGCAGTTCTACTTCCGCACCACGGACGTCACTGGCGTCATCACGCTGCCCGAGGGCACCGAGATGGTCATGCCTGGTGACACCACCGAGATGACGGTCACGCTGATTCAGCCCATCGCCATGGAAGAGGGCATCGGCTTCGCTATCCGTGAGGGTGGCCGCACGGTTGGCGCCGGCAAGGTTGTCACGGTTCTCAAGTAGTAACCGCTTCACTGTAAGAGGGTCCGCGACTAAGGTCGCGGGCCCTCTTTCGTTGTTCTGGGCGCGATATGCGCCGCAGCGCTGAAATGGCTTTTTTCACGCCCTACAAGAAATGCGCGCGGCGACTTACCCTGAATTGACTCCGTCAGAAAGGGGGAACCGTCCGTGGTTGCAACCCGGCTGCGTCGCAGCAACCCGCACGGCCAGGGACTTCGCCGCGTTCGGGCGGGGCGGGGGTTCTCATATAAAGACGCGTACGGGCACCCCATCCGCGATCAAGACCTTCGTCGACGAATTGACAGCCTCGCCATTCCTCCTGCCTGGACGAATGTCTGGATCGCCCCATACCCCAACGGCCACATTCAGGCGACCGGCATTGATGCCGCGGGACGGCGCCAGTACATCTATCACCCGACCTGGCGTGAGCAGAAAGATCGGGTGAAGTTCGATCGGGCGCTGAGCTTGGCCGAATCGCTACCCGCCGCTCGCCGTCGCGTCACCATAGACCTGCGCTCTGGCGCGCCGACGAAAGATCGGGCCTTGGCTGCGGCCTTCCGGATGCTTGATGTTGGCAGGCTGCGCGTCGGGTCTGAACGTTATGCAGAAGAGAACGGCAGCCACGGTCTCTCTACCTTGCGGGGTCGGCACGCGCATGTGTCAGGCGACACCATCTCACTCACCTTTCCCGCTAAAAGCGGCCAGGAGTGGGAATCCGCACTCACTGACCCCGACCTCGCATCCGTTATTCGGGGCCTGAAGCGCCGGGGGCCGGATGCTCACTTGCTCGCGTACCGGGAGGGGAGCCGCTGGCATCCGATCACGGCCGAGGACATAAACGCGTACGTGCGGGAGCAAACCGGGGGTGCGTTCACGGCCAAAGACTTCCGTACGCTGCACGGCACTGTGGTAGCAGCGGTGAGTCTTGCACAGGCGGGGCCCAAAAATACAAAGGCCGGGCAGACCAGGGCGATGAAGGCGGCCTTCGAGGACGCCGCTGCAGCGCTCGGTAATACGCCGGCCATAGCGCGCAAGAGCTACGTCGACCCGCGCGTCATTGATCACTACGCCAGCGGTGTGACGATCGACCCAAAACGCACGGACTCAGCGGAGAGCGAACTGCGTGCGCTTCTGTTCCATTAGACGCCCACCACCAGGCGCAATACCAGGCTGATCAACGGATCGGTGCCCCTGGCTGCACGGCCCTGGCTCGAGAGGCTGATGGCATGGGCGACACGCCGCCGCTTGGCGATGCGGACCCGTCGAGAGCTGCGCGCGGTAGGGCCCCCGCAACCCCAGAAGTCGCGACACGCCCAACGCGACACGCCCGGGTTGCAGCAAGGTGCGGAATGTGGCAAACTCGTCTAGTTCAACATTTCCACCCGGCGTAGTTTTGCCGGCGACGGGATCACTGCCAGGCAGTGCATAGGTTCGAGGGCTTACGAGTCATCACCTAGGCGGCGGGTAGCAGAGCAAAGCTTAACCAACATCCAAGACATTCGCTGCTACGCGTGTGCTTATGGGTGTGGGAACAGCGCTGGGAAACCAGCGAATTGACACTAAAACAGTGGTGCGACACAAGTCCACTACGGCGTCCAATGCAGCTTCGGGTGTACGACGCTTTGACAGAGAGAGAGTCAGACATGGCGGGACAAAAGATCCGCATTCGACTTAAGTCGTATGACCACGAGGTCATCGACAGTTCGGCGCGCAAGATCGTCGACACGGTGACCCGTGCCGGTGCGACAGTCGTTGGTCCGGTGCCCCTTCCTACCGAGAAGAACGTGGTCGTTGTGATCCGTTCCCCTCACAAGTACAAGGACAGCCGCGAGCACTTCGAGAAGCGCACCCACAAGCGTCTGATCGACATCATTGACCCGACGCCGAAGGCCGTCGACTCGCTCATGCGACTCGACCTGCCTGCCGACGTCAACATCGAGATCAAGCTCTAGAGGAATCGGCATGTCTACTACCAAGACGAGCAAGGGATTGCTGGGCAAGAAGC
>JAODMI010000117.1 GCA_025464755.1 Homoserinimonas sp. | reverse complement strand
ATGTCTTCGTAGCGACATTTCCGGCTGGCACCCTTTCCGGCGCCCCAAAACCCCGTGCTCTCGAGATAATCGATGAGCTTGAGGTCGCCCAACGTGGACTGTACGGCGGCGTCGTAGGCTACTTCGGCTTCGCCGGAGATCTCGACCTGGCTATTGCTATCCGCACGACCACGATTTCCGGTGGAATAGCCCGTGTGCAGGCTGGCGCCGGTCTGGTTGCGGACTCCAACCCTGCTTCCGAGTTTGAGGAGACGCGCAATAAGGCGGCCGCCCCGTTACGTGCCGTGGCTGTAGCCAACGCCATGCGACGGGTGCGCTAAGTGTCAGCTGATGCTGGATCCTCTCAAGCCTTACAGCGGTTTCTCAAGCCGGTCAGCCTAGCGGCCTGCGTCGCTCTCAGCGGTTTGACGCTGCTCGCCTGGACCATGGTGTGGTTTACGGTCACTCTCGGAGAGACGTCCGCGAACGGGGATGTGGCGTCTTCGATCATCGAAGTGAGCGGCGACACAGCGGTTCCGGTCCTTCCTGCGCTGAGCCTGGCCGGGCTGGCCCTCACTGCCGCACTGGCCATAGCGGGACGGGTGTTACGCGTAATCCTTGGCATCCTGCTAGCACTGATCGGATGCGGAGTTGCCCTGTCGGCGTTCGGGGCGCTGTCTTCGCCGATCACCACTTCGGCGCCCTTGGTCACCGAGGCGACCGGCGTTACCGGATCAGCCTCCGTGCACGCGCTCGTCTCCTCCGTGTCCATAAGCGCCTGGCCTGCCGTCACTACTTTCCTGGGCGTGCTCACTCTGGTGCTGGGAATCATCATCGTCGTCAGTGCCGGTCGCTGGCCGGGATCATCGCGCAAGTATGAGACGGGGCAGGCGACGGATGTTGACCGTCCCCGGTCAGCTGTCTCGGACTGGGACAGCCTGAGCGACGGGTCCGACCCCACCTCGCGATAGACTTTTCCCACAACCACAGCGCTAAGGAGCAGAATGAGCGAAGATAACACCGACCCTGGGCACGGCCACTCGCCCGCCGCGTGGACCGCTGTGATCATCATGCTGATCGCGTTCACCATTGGTACCGTCGCCTTCTGGCTCGACCTCCCAGCCCTGGTGTGGGCTTCCGCCGGTCTCCTCGTAGTCGGTGCACTTGTCGGCTGGGCCATGGCACGCGCCGGTTACGGTGTCGGCGGCGCGCGCGTCCAGGCCAAAGACCACTAGGCGACAGTGCTCACAGACCTGACCGCTGGAGCGCTGCAGGACGCCGCAGACCGCCGCACCCACCTCAGCCTTGTGCAGGTTGAGGCTGCCGCTCTCGCCCGCCCGCCCGCGATTGATGCGTTGGTAGCCCTGGCACCGACGGAGCGGGTGAAAATCATCGCGGAGGTTAAGCGATCGAGCCCGTCTCGGGGGCAGCTGGCGAAGATTGCGGACCCGGCAGCGCTGGCCGCCTCGTACCAGACCGGCGGCGCCAGCGCGATCAGCGTTCTGACCGAGGGCCGCAAGTTCGGAGGATCGCTCGCGGACCTGGAGGCTGTGCGCGCCGCGGTTTCTCTGCCTGTTTTGCGCAAGGACTTCATTGCGGAGCCGTACCAAGTGTTCGAGGCGCGCGCAGCCGGTGCAGACATCGTGCTGTTGATAGTGGCGGCCCTTGACCAAACAACGCTGGTCCGTCTGCACGATCTCGTGACCCAACTCGGGATGACAGCGCTGGTGGAAACCCACAGCGCAGAAGAATTGACCCGGGCGCTTGACATCGGTGCGGCGCTTGTCGGGGTGAACGCGCGCAACCTAAGCACTTTCGAACTAGACCAAAACCTTTTCGGATCGCTAGCCGACAGAATTCCATCCGGCGTCATCCGGGTGGCGGAGTCAGCAGTGAAATCAGCGGCCGATGTCGCGCACTACCGTAAGGCCGGCGCAGACGTCGTACTGGTCGGCGAAGCGCTGGTCACCAATGGAGACCCGATCTTGACACTAGAAGAATTCCTGGCCGTATGATGACAGCGCTGCGCAACGAACAGGGTCCATACTTTGGCGAGTACGGCGGGCGCTACATGCCCGAGTCACTGATCGCCGCGATCGACGAAATAACGGCAGCGTACGAGGCGTCTAAGAGCGACCCGGTCTTCCGCGACGAGCTTGCCGAACTGCACCGTACATACACCGGCCGGCCTTCGATTATCACCGAGGTTCCCCGCTTCGCCGAGCACGCCGGGGGAGCGCGCATCATCCTCAAGCGCGAAGATCTCAACCACACGGGTTCGCACAAAATCAATAATGTCCTCGGCCAGGCGTTGCTCACCAAGCGCCTCGGTAAGACGCGCATTATCGCCGAAACAGGTGCCGGGCAACATGGAGTGGCTACGGCGACCGCCGCAGCGCTGTTTGGTCTGGAGTGCACCATCTTTATGGGTGAGGTGGATACCCAACGACAGGCGCTCAACGTTGCCCGAATGAGGCTTCTCGGTGCGGAGGTCGTATCCGTTACCACTGGATCTCGCACGCTGAAAGACGCCATCAATGAGGCGTATCGCGAGTGGGTCACTTCGGTTGAGACAACGAATTATGTGTTCGGAACGGCCGCGGGGCCCCATCCGTTCCCCGCCATGGTGCGCGACTTCCAGAAGATTATCGGCGAAGAAGCGCGTCAGCAGGTTCTTGAACTGACCGGGCAGCTTCCGGATGCTGTCGTCGCATGTGTCGGCGGTGGATCAAACGCAATCGGCATATTCCATGCCTTCCTAGACGACCCAGGCGTTCGCCTGTTCGGCTTCGAAGCAGCCGGCGATGGCGTTGACACCGATCGGCACGCAGCGTCCATTGAACGCGGTCGCCCGGGAGTCCTCCACGGTGCTCGTAGCTATCTGCTCCAGGACGAAGACGGTCAAACCATCGAATCCCACTCGATCTCTGCCGGGCTCGATTACCCTGGCGTCGGTCCGGAACACGCCTGGTTGTCCGACATCGGGCGCGCAACCTACCTCCCGGCAACAGATACCGAGGCGATGGAGGCGCTGCGCCTCCTCAGCCGTACTGAGGGAATCATCCCCGCAATCGAGTCGGCCCATGCTCTTGCCGGAGCAATGAGACTCGGTCATGAGTTGGGCCCGGATGCCGTCATCCTGGTGAACCTGAGCGGTCGCGGTGACAAGGATGTGGCAACCGCCGGTCGCTGGTTCGACCTTTTCGATGAGGGAGCGCGCCAGGAATGATCACTACCGCACCGACGGTTGCGAGCATCATCGCCGCACGCAAAGCAGCTGGTCATGGCACCTTCGTCGCCTACCTTCCTGTGGGCTTCCCTGACCTCGCCACCAGCATCGATGCCGCAGTGGCGTTGGCCGAGAACGGTGCGGACATCCTCGAACTTGGTGTTCCGTACTCAGACCCGGTCATGGACGGACTCGTCATCCAGCAGGCGACGCAACACGCGCTCGCGCAGGGCTTCCGGCTGCGCGACGTTTTTACAGCGGTTGAAGCCATTCGCGCTCGCGTGGATATCCCCGTACTGGTCATGACGTATTGGAACCCTGTGATGCAGTATGGCGTTGACCGTTTCGCCGACGCACTCGTCTCAGCCGGCGGTTCCGGGCTCATAACTCCGGACATCACGCCGGACTCTGCAGCGGACTGGATCGCCACCAGCGATCGCACAGGTCTCGACCGTGTGTTCCTGGCCGCACCGACATCAACAGATGCCAGGCTGGCGCAAACAGTCCAGGCAACTCGCGGGTTCGTTTATGCGGTGTCCACCATGGGCATCACCGGGCTCCGTATCGACGTCGACGCGGCTGCGCGCACCCTGGTCTCTCGTCTGGAGAAAGCCGGGTCCGAGATTAACTGTGTGGGCATCGGAATTTCCAACGCAGACCAGGTGCACCAGGTACTGCAATACGCCGACGGCGCGATTGTCGGAACGGCACTGGTTAAGGCCTTGGCGGATGGAGGCATTGACAAGCTGGCGCAGACGGCGGCGGCTTTGGCATCCGGCACTAGTCTTGACTAGTCCCCGCAGGCCATAAATATCCGGTTTTCGAACCTAACCCCGGCCGATTAGGGCCTGGATCACGAAAGGTGACCACCACAGTGTTCGCGCCCCTGAGCATCCCCAGCCCTGATCTCTCATGGCAGGTATTCAACCTCGGCCAGTGGCTGCGTGATCTCGGCCTCGGCTGGGTCGACTGGAACCTGTACATTCATATGTACGCCATCTGTATCCTGCTCGGGATTTTCGCTGCAGGCATAGTGACCAATCGTCGCCTCGTGCGCCGGGGCGCAGAACCCTGGGTCGTTCTCGACATCGCCCTGTGGGCTGTCATCTTTGGCATCGTCGGTGCGCGCATTTTTCACGTGCTCACTCACCCGGATGACTACTTCTATGCGGGCGCTGATCTCATGCGAACCCTGTACGTCTGGGAAGGTGGCATCGCCATCTTTGGTGCGCTGTTGGGTGGTGCTGTCGGTGCTTTCATCGGCTGCCGACTGACCGGTGTGCGCTTTTGGAGTTTCGCGGACGCTCTGGCACCCGCCATGCTTCTAGCCCAGGCTTTCGGCCGCTTTGGGAACTGGTTCAACCACGAACTCTTCGGACTCCCGACGGACCTGCCCTGGGGTCTTGAGATTGAGTCGACAAACGCAGCCTTCCCAGCCGGGCTTCCGGAAGGAACGCTCTTCCACCCGACTTTCTTGTATGAGGTGATCTGGAACCTGCTCGGCGTAGCCATCCTTCTCTTCCTCGAACGCAAGTTCCGTCTAGGTCGCGCCGACATTGCGGGCGCCAGCGTTCCGGCGCTTGTGCCGGGTGCGTACCGCCTGCAATGGGGAAGACTGTTCGGTGCGTACCTCGTCTGGTACGGAATCGGGCGCACGCTCTGGGAGTCCATCCGCATTGATCCGAGCGAGATATTCCTCGGCTTGCGAACGAACGTTTGGGCAGCTGTTCTGGCCATCGTGGTCGGTATCATCATCATCGTTGTGCAAGGCAGACGCCATCCGGGCGGAGAGCCAGGGGTTTACGTTCCTGGTCGCCAATGGCACGATCCGGCTGCAGTAGACTCTGAAGACACCTATTCGGACAGCGACTTTGATGACGAGGTTGTCGTTGCAGCATCCCCAGTCGCCGGGCCCGAAAAAACGAGCGCGAAAAACGCCGCCACAAGTGGACCAAGCGCCAAGTCTTAAACTCCATGCCATAGCAGCAGGAAAAGCCCCAGATTTCGTGCGACGGGTAATTCCTTAGGGCCGCCGACGTCCCACGCTTATTTTGTTCGTGAGGACGGTCTTCCCATGTCATACACGCCCCCCTTTTCACGGTTCAGCGCCACGCCTGATGCCACGGGACTTTATGATCCCGGCAGTGAACGCGATGCCTGCGGCCTAGCTATGGTCGCAACTCTCCGCGGCACTCCCGGGCACGACATCGTTGCGACCGCCCTCGAGGCACTACGTAACCTTGAGCACCGTGGTGCAATCGGATCGGATGCCGGTACAGGCGACGGCGCCGGCATCATCACGCAGATTCCGGATGCCTTCTTCCGCGACGTAGTGGACTTCACACTTCCCCCTATGGGTTCTTACATTGTCGGCATGGCTTACCTGCCGACGGACGCCGGGGAGCGGGCAAGCATTCAGGAATCCATTGCAGAACTTGCGGCGGAAGAGGGGTTGGCGGTACTCGGCTGGCGAAAAGTACCGGTCAACCCTGAAGAGCTCGGTAACCTTGCGCGCGGTGTCATGCCAGCATTCGAGCAACTGTTCCTTGGCAGCATCCGTGCCACAGAATCTGGA
>JAODMI010000093.1 GCA_025464755.1 Homoserinimonas sp. | reverse complement strand
ATTTGACATTGTGCACGCTGTTGAGTTCTCAAGGATCGGACGCTCCGAATGCCTCACCTTGCGGATTAGCTGTTCGGGCATTTGCCCTAACCCTCAGCTAGAGTCTTTGACAGTCTCTTGCTTTGGGTGTGTCGCATGTTCATTGTCTTTCGACGTGAACTTTGACGGGGAACCTCTTTCGAGGCTGTGTCTTTTTCAAGACTTTGGCCCCCACTTGAGGCCGGGAAGCTCTTCGGCTTTCCGCACCTTTGGGGTGACAAGTAAGTACTTTACGTGGGATCCGGGGGTCGCACAAATCTAGGTAATCTCGGGCGTGTCTTAAGGGATTCTCGAGTTCGCGTGGGTGCTGCGTCGGTGCGTCAGCGCTGCTGTCAACGCCTTGATCGGTGATCGTCAGGGCGTTTAGCGTCATGCTGAAGCGGAGAAGGGAGCCAGTATGAGCAGCACTGCAAGCAATGACCCGGCAGGTGTCGGCGCAGAGAGCACGGAGCCCATGAGCCTCGACCGGGACGATGCTCCCTCCGCGGGGAGCGACCCTGAGACCTATAGGGGACGCGACGACTTGGCCGGGTACGACGCTATGACTGACCAAGAGGCGTCAGGGGAAGGTCTCGGCGATAACGACATCAATATCACCGAGAGCGAGGGGCCACAGCTTGAAGCTGGAGATGACCTGGATACCGGCTCCGGCCTGTCGAGACCACGCGGCTAGACCTGACGACCGGTCCACCAAGCCGGGGGTTAGTCCGGCGTTGAAGGGCTGAGGTGCACTCTCTTATATTTACGCCCATCGGGCAATTCCACGGTTTCCGCGCGCAGCTTTCCACGGCTGACCTGGAGGTACACGGCCTGGGGCGTCACGCCCAGCTTCCTGGCAGCATCCGTAACTGAATATCCAGGCAAGCCGGTTGGCACACTACTGGGACGCGCCGATCGCTTACGCCCAGCTTCCTGCCGGGCAGCGATCTCTTCTTCCGTGCCCTGCCACCGCCATTTCGCGGCTGCCGGCTTCAAACCAGCCGCCGCGGCTACGGCGTCCCAGCTTTCTCCAACCGCGAGCGCGTCGTGGACTGCCCTCTGAGATGCTGGGTCGCGCTCGAGCGCAGTGATTAGAGTGCGGATGTCACGGAGGCGAGCGAGGGCGTCTGGGACCGCATCTGCGCCATCGCCGGCTGCGAGCCGCATCACGGCCGCACGAGATTCGTCGGAGAGGAATGGTGACATCGTGGGCCTATGCTAGCCCCGCTTATTCGCCAAGCGGATCGCGCTGGCCGAAACTGTTGGGCCAATCTTCCTAGCCACGCACGTCGATGCGGCATTGACTTAGCCCCAGCCGACATCGCCTCATGCTTTCGGCCACGATGCCCCTGTCGGCAGCTTCGCTGCGCTCCCAGAACCGATCCGGCTGGTCCCCACCCGCAAAGAAGTGCCCGACATCACGGTAGAGCCGGTTCATGTACGCCATGGTGGTTCTGTGTGCCGGAAGGGTGGGCTATCGATTGTGCACCGCGGGGCAGGTTTGGGGCCTCATCCACAGGATGGGCTTCGTCAAGCCGCACGTCAGCCACCCGTGAGACGATTGGGCAATGTTGGCGGCCACCTATCCCCTGGTGGATGCGAGCGAAATCATCCGTTTGGTCGGTGAGGCATCTTTCTCTCGCGGGCGCAGCTACGCGAGAACGGATGCGGTCGCAGAAGTCACCTGGGATGCCTACTCGAGCCGGCTCACCGGTATAGTGCACGGCACGGGCGCCTCGCCCTACCGCTGTCGGGTCGATCTGGTGCCGACGAGAAAAGGGTTCAGTCTTCCAACGAGTAGTTATTGCACCTGCCCGGTCGGGTCGGACTGTAAACATGTGGCCGCGACAATTTTGGCCAGCAACGCGAAGCACGTGATGTCGCCCCAGCCCTCGACTGCGCCGGTCGCCGCAGGGGTCAGCCAAGTTCAGCCGGCATGGCAGTCCACGGTAGGAGCCCTGCTTAGTGTCGGTGCCACCTCCGAAGTCACCCACACCACACAGATGGGCCTGCAATTCGAGCTGCGTGAACGGATGCCGCGCACGCGCGAACGCTGGCGGGGACCGACAGCCAAAACCGCGACCTCCGTCGGCGAAGGCGAGCATCGCCTGGGTGTTCGGCCGGTGATCCGGAACGATCGTGGCAACTGGGTTCGCAACAATCTCACCTGGAGCAACATCACCTACCAGGCTGCCAGGCTGAACCTCGCCGCTGACCAGCACCGTTGGTTCTGCCAGTTCCTGGCCCTGCATAGGGCAACCCGTGAAGTGTATTACGGACAAGAGGCCGATTGGGTGTATCTGGACGACTTCCAGAGCCCGCTTCTCTGGCAGCTTCTCGCCGAAGCAGGCGACCTCAGAATCGCGCTTGTGGGTAGCAAGAAGGAGGTGACTGTATCGGTCGCGGCCCAGGCTGCACTTGTTCTGGACATGAGCCGGGAGGCGAATCTGCCGGGGACGGACGTGCGCTTATGCGCCCAGCTGACCATCGGCGGTCACCCTCATCCGCCGGAGCAAGCCGGCGCCATCGGCACTCACGGCGTTTATGGCTTCCAGCTATCGCCCCGCACCGCCTTCGTGCTGGCTCCCACCGGAAAGGTTCTGGGTAACGAACAGTTGCGACTGCTTGGGCAGCCAGAAACCGTAGTTATTCCCGCAGCTGACACCGACGAATTTTTCGCGCAGTACTATCCACGGCTGGTGCGGTGCATTCAGGTAACCAGCATGGACGCGTCAGTTGCGTTGCCCGAGATCGTGTCTCCCCTTCTCGTGCTCACTGCTACGTTCACACCCAATCACACCCTGCACCTGGGTTGGGAATGGGAGCAGCCGCAACGACGGAAGCCGTTCCATTCGCGGGAGAACAACACCGATTACGAGAACGAGATCCTCGACAGCACGTCTCGCCTGTGCCCGATTGAGGAGCGAACCTTGCAGGGCGTTGCCGCGGCGGAGTTCACGGAAAACCAGCTTCCACTGATCGAAGGCATTGCCGGGGTTCGCGTCGACGTCGTCGGCAAGAAACCGCCCTACCGTGAGCTGACCGAGGCGCCCCAACTGCGGTTCACGACGGTCGAAACGGACCAACGCGACTGGTTCGACCTCGGCGTGATCGTCCACATCGAGGGACGCGATATTCCCTTCGGGCCGCTATTCACGGCGCTGTCGAAAGGCAAAGACAAGCTCCTACTGGTGGATGGCACGTACCTAAGCCTCAACCAGCCGGCATTCGAGCAACTTCACGCACTTATCGAAGAGGCTCGGACCCTCGCCGAGTGGGACACCGGCCTGCGCATCAGCCGGTATCAGGCCAGCCTGTGGGCAGACTTCGAGGATCTCGCCGAGGAGACTGCGCAAGCGCAGAGCTGGCGGGCGGCCGTAACCGGCTTGCTTGCGTTGGACACCGTCGAACCAGCGCGCGTGCCCGCATCGGTGCAAGCCGACGTGCGCCCCTATCAGGCCGACGGCTTCGCTTGGCTCGCCTTCCTTTATGAGCATCAGCTCGGCGGGATCCTTGCCGATGATATGGGGCTCGGGAAGACGCTGCAGGCACTCGCCCTTATCGCGCACGCATCCGCCTCACGTCCATTCCTCGTTGTGGCGCCAACCTCCGTCGTCCCTAACTGGATTTCAGAAGCGGCGCGCTTCGTCCCCACTCTCACCGTCACCGGGATCACCGAAACGCAGAAGAAGGGGCGGATGCCGCTTGCCGAGGTGATCGTCGGCGCCGACATCGTCGTGACCTCGTACGCACTGTTCCGTCTCGATTTCGATGCGTACCAAGGCAGGGAATGGGCGGGACTCGTCCTCGACGAAGCCCAGTTTGTGAAAAACCGCACTTCGCGTGCCTACACCTGCGCCAAAGAGCTGAACACGCCGTTCAAGCTGGCCATCACCGGCACGCCCATGGAGAACAACCTGCTCGACCTATGGTCACTGTTCTCCATCGTCGCACCGGGCCTTTTCCCCTCAGCGCGCAAGTTCACCGAAGACTACGTGCGGCCGATCGACCGGGACCCAAGCAGTGAGCTGCTCATTAAGTTGCGGCGACGCATCCGCCCGCTGATGATGCGACGAACCAAGGAGCTGGTGGCTGCGGATTTGCCTGCCAAACAGGAACAGGTGTTGCGCATCGCTCTCGACCCGCGTCACCAGAAGATTTATGACACGTACCTGCAACGGGAGAGACAGAAGCTCCTCGGCCTGATCGAAGATATGGACCGCAACCGTTTCATCGTCTTCCGGTCGCTGACACTGCTGCGCATGTTGAGTCTTGATGCCTCGCTGGTGGATGACACTCATGCGGGGGTGCCGTCTAGCAAGCTCGACGCGCTCTGCAACCAGCTTGAGGATGTGGTGGCGGAAGGCCATAGGGCACTGATTTTCAGTCAGTTCACGACGTACCTGAAGAAGGCGGCGGTCCGCCTCGATGAGCAGGGCATCGCGTATAGCTATTTGGATGGCACGACCCTCAACCGCGGCGATGTCATTAGCGGGTTCACAAATGGCACCGCGCCGGTGTTCCTCATCAGCTTGAAAGCTGGCGGTTTCGGGCTCAATCTCACCGAGGCTGACTATGTCTTCCTGCTCGACCCGTGGTGGAACCCGGCCAGCGAGGCACAGGCCGTCGACCGCACTCATCGGATCGGCCAAAACAAGAATGTGATGGTCTATCGCATGGTTGCCACCGGGACCATTGAAGAGAAAGTGATGGCGCTCAAGGAGCGTAAGGCTAAGTTGTTCAGTTCAGTCATGGATGACGATGCGGTCTTCAGCTCGGCGTTGACAGCAGACGACATCCGCGGCCTGTTCGAAAATTAGCACCCCCCGTGAGCTATCAGATACGGGCAGTCACCACCCGAAAGCCAAGAACAGCGTTAGAACCAGAAGCTGAGCCACGGCGCGACAGCGGAGCGGAATGAGGCGTCGAGCGTTGCAACCGCACCGGGTGTCCGCTCTGCAATTCGTCCGGCCTGCCTCAGCGTCGCCAGCGTGGTACCGCCTAAGTAGAGCGCGCCGAGCTCATTGACGGTCAGCGAGATGTCTGCGGGTTCCGCTGTTAGCGACACGACACCGTGCCCTTCCCCGTCAATGTCGAGAAGATAGCGGCCGTCCGTGAAGTTGAGTGCGTCCTGCACTTCCAGCACGACGCGCCCTGGCGAGCTGTAACGCCGGCCTTCCAGCGCAGTCTTCACATCCAGGATGCGCACCCACAGGTGATCCCGCTCGTTGGTCTTCACAACCGCGCGGAAATCTGACAGCATCCAGGCCAGAGGTTCATCCACTGGGCGAAGCGATGCGGTGACCGAGCCGACCAAGTCCATTTCGATCAGATACTGCCAAAGCCCGGCGTACGCATCGTCGGTTGCCGCGACCAGGTAGTGCAGGTCGAGAACCTGCTGCGAGTTTCCCGGGCCGGTGTCCACGACGCGATAGACGGCGAACCCTTGCGGCCTTCCGCCGCCGTCGTCGTAGCGAACCACGCGTGTGTTCTTCGCTCGCTCCCTATCTCCTATCAGGCACAGGATGCGTTGCCAGAGCCGCTCCTCTAGCTGGAGTTGCCCTGGCGCACGCAACTGAACCCGTTTGACAAGTTCGCGGCCGTCATCAAGAAGTTGTTCCGGGGAGACAAGGTGGAGTTGACCGGATGCCACGGGGCCGGCCCATTTAGCCCGAGGCGTGGCGATGCGCAGGTCCGCTGACATCGCCGCCGGAGCGAAACCGTACCGACTGTAAATGGTTGCCTCGCTCACGGTGAGCACCGCTACTGGAATCGCAAGGGTGTGCGCGGTACGAAGCTCGGACTCGAGCAGCGCTCGGGCAATGCCCCGCCGCCGATGGGTTGGCGAGACGGTAACGGCACTGATCGCCCAGGCGGCTACCGTGCTATCACCTGGGACAGTCATGTCAGTCGGCCAGGAACTCACCGTTGCTACCGGGGTTGCAGGATCGGCTGCCGCGGCATCCCATACGCCTGTCGTTCGCCGGTGAGCGTTACCCCGCAGTTGCTCGTCGAGCTCATCGGGTGAGGGTCGTTGCTCATGGAACCCGCGCGCCATGGCGACCATCCATAGGCCGAACTCCTCGGTGTTCGAAGTGTCGACCAAACCGAGCCGAAGGTGCTGCTTGAGGAGTCGTTGCGCTGACTTGTGGTCAACAGGAACAGTGCGATGGGCGCTCATGACTTCAGGCTAACCGGGTGCCTTCACCCTTTTGCACTCCCCCGGATCAATATTTAGGCTCGAATGATGACAGCAAGCCACATGCTTCCTCGCGGGCGGGCAAGCCTGGAAGTTTTGCGGGCCGAGGCGATCCAGGAGCGCGACACCGTCATCCACGAACGGCTGCTTGCCGGAGAGGACCCGTGGCAGTTCATGGACGAACTTCCCACCGTCGATGAGCTTGTTGTCTATCTCCTGAGAGCTGACGCCATCAATGCCGATGACGGGCGGATGCCGTCGGCCACGCGGGAATACCGGGTTCTGCGCCAGATCGCGCTTGAGCATCCCGGGCTCTCTGGCACGGTCTGGCGAATGCTCAGTGTGCGCGGTCTGCACTGAGCGCTACTTGGACGCCAGTGCAACTTTCTTTGCAAGCAGGACTCCACCCAGCAGCAGGGCACAAGTCAGGGCTCGTCGTTTAGCCAGCCGCTTCCTGCCTCCCCACCCGCCTGTCACCTCCGCCTCGCTGGACGACGCCGGTACATACAGGGTTCCTTCGTTGTCTTCGACGTGATTCCTGTGCGACAGGTGCATGTTCTCCGTCTGCAAAGCCATCTGCCTTTCAACGACCGTTGATGTCTTTCGATGCTGGCGAACCAAAGCTTTTCCTGCGGGACCGACGACCACCTCGGAACGCGGCTTCCTGGCCAATTTCACGATGGCGCGTGCCACTTTATCGGCGGGGTAGACCGGCGGCATGGCCACAACTTTCCTGCCGGTGTAGTTGGCGCTGTGGCGGAAGAACGGCGTATCTATGGTCGCTGGCATCACTGTCACCACCTTGATGCGCTTGCGTTTTTGCAGGTGAAGTTCCTGACGCAAGCTCACGCTCAGCGCTCGAACGGCTGCTTTAGACATGCCATAGGCAGCGGTGTAGGGCTGTGGGATTTCGCCGACAATGGATGCCACATTGATGAGCACGCCGCGACGTTGCGCTGTCATCACCTCAAGGGCGGCCCGTGAGCCGTAAACGTAGCCCATCACATTGACGTCGATGACCCGATAGAAGTCTTCCAGGGGAACCTTGAGGAATGGCGAAAAAACTGAGACCGCCGCGTTGTTGACCCACACGTCGATGCGTCCGAAGCGGCTCACCGCAATGTCGGCGAGTGACATCACCTCCCGAGCGTCGGTCACGTCCATTGCTACCGCGATCGCTTGGCCGCCGACGGATTCACACTCCGCTGCAAGAGCTCGCAGCGCAGGCCCGCGTCGACTGGCAAGCACCAGCGCCGCGCCCCGGCGAGCAAATCTTAACGCGGTCGCGCGTCCGATGCCGCTGGAAGCGCCGGTGATCACCACTGCCGGACCGTGTGTCTTTCTTGGGGACCTGTCGGTCGGCTGCGGCGATGGGGACGGTATGTCGCTGGTAATCGTCTTCGTGATGATCATACTTTTCCTTCCGCGTCAGTCGCCATCCGCCTGGCTGTGTAGCAACCTACGGTGGTCGGTGCGCCGCGCAAGGTCAACCGGTAGACACAGGACGTCGGTGGAGTTAGAACGCTCGCACGCTATGCAGGCTCACGAATCGCTGCGATTTCGGAATACCCTTCGGCGGTCACGGCGATTTTGAGCTTGGCCGTAATCTGCTCCTTCATGGCGTCGACGTGACTGATTAATCCTATGGTGCGGCCACCCGCTCGCAGGCTGTCAAGTGTGCTCATTGCAACTTCGAGTGTGTCACTGTCGAGGGAGCCGAAGCCCTCGTCGATGAAAAGAGTGTCAAGCGTGATGCCTCCAGCCTGGTTCGTCACCACTTCGGCGAGGCCCAGCGCTAGCGCCAGCGAAGCCAGGAACATCTCCCCACCGGACAGGGACTGCGTTGCACGCGCCCGCCCGGTATGTTCGTCGCGAATAGCCAGGCCCAACCCCGACTGCACTCGACGAAACTGCACCGCATCATCGTGCTCAAGGGCGTAACGCCCCCCGGTCATGGTGCGCAGCCGGGCGTTAGCCGCTGCCACGATCTCTTCAAGACGGGCGGCCAGCACAAACGTCTCCAGTCGCATCCGCTTCTCATTGGGTTCGTTGCCTTGCACGACGTTGGCCAGTTCTCGAAGCTGCGAATGTTGTTGCCGCAGGTCGGCGGATGCAGCGTGTTCGGCGTGTGCGGAGACCACCACTTTTTGCAGCTGCTCGCATCGGGCGGCGAGCGAGCTGCGGGCACTGACCGCGGCATCCCGCGCTTCGCTCGCCACCGCCACCGCCGTTTCACTGGGGACCAGGTCAACGGGCTCTTCGGTGAGGTCGGCAAGGTGAGCGTCGGCCAGCGTCGCTTTCGCTGCGGCGACGCCTTCGTCGTATTGCTTCAGCTGTGCTTCTAGCTGCGCTGTCTCCACGCGAGTCCTTCGCGCTGCGACCGCGACGTCTTCGCCGCTGAAGCCTTGCTCGGTAAGTTGCTCAGCCAACGCCGCCGATGCCCTGTGGACCGACTTCTCCTGGAGGCGCATATGCGAGACGGCTTCTAACAGTTGGTTGGCCAGGTGGAGATCTATTTGCAGCCGTTTCGCGCGGGCCGTTACCGTCTCGTACTCTTCGCGGTGCTTTTCGATACGTTCGATAAGCATTCCATGCTCGCGTACCTTCCCGGCGAGCCGCTTGGCAGATTCGTCCCGAGCCTCCCGAAGTTCGCCAATCGCAGCCGCAGCTGACGTCAGCTGCTCCTTGAGAACGATTTGCTCGGCAGTGAGAGAGGTTGCCTCATCACGGGCTCGACGCACGGCATCAAGAACGGACTCGGCATCGGTGATTTCAACCTCAAGCTCGTCGGCGCCTCTGTTTTCGGCCCGTGCAAGCGCTTCGGCCATCTTGGTTGCCAGGTTTTGCGTTTTCGCTCGGGCGGTGTCTACCGTCGCTTTGCTTGTGTCGGTTTCCTCACGCGCACGGTCAACATCCTCTCCGGTGACGGCAGCGGCCTCTCCCCTGGCTGCCATGGGGTGGCGTTCAGAGCCGCATACCGCGCACGGTTCTCCCTCGACCAGGTTGTTCGCCAGCTCTGCGGCGTAACCCGCGAGCCGCTGCTGCATGAGCCGGTGAACCTGCGCCGCAGCGGCAGCGTGTATACCGGCCGCTGTTGTCTCTTGCGCCAGTGCTTCGGAGTGCTGCCGTTGCAGGTCTCCAGCAACCAGGGCAGCCTTGCGCGCCGCCTTCAACCGCTCGAGTCGGTCGCTGGCGTTCGACTCGCCGGCCGCCAGTACCCGTGCATCGCTGAGCCGTGCGGCAAGGGCATCCAGCAGCGATGGCAGCTCGGCGGTTCTGGTCATCGCCTGTGCGAGCGACTGGTCACATTCGTCAAGCTGCTGTTGCAGGGCTTCGATCTCGATGAGTAGCGCGGGTAGCGTTCCTTCGTCGGCAAGGACGGCTTCAAGCGTTCCCCATTTTTTTGTGAGCGATCGTATATGCGATCCGAGGTCGGCAATTTCACCGTCGTACTTTTCGCGGGCCTCCGCCTCGGCAGATATTGCGCTCTGCAGTGCACTTGCTGCCTCCCGCTTGACCACAATCTGCGCCCACACGATCGCTGCCCGGCCAGCCGCTTCAAGAGTTCTCCTGTCAGCAGATCGTGCCGCGCCCTGCTCATGCAGTGCGGCCAACTGCGCAACCGCGTCATCGCGTCGAGCCTGCAACTGGCGCACAGATTCTAGGTTGCGGTGCGCCCTGTCCGCTGCGGAGAATACGGCGTCTGCTTGCGTCGCCTGTGCGACAGCTTGGCCGTATTCCTGACGCAGGGCGTCTAGGGTCTCACTGAACCACTCCAGGCTTGGCTCGCCAGGAATTTCATTGCAGTTCGCCAAGCTGGCAGCGCGAATCGCTTGCTCTTGGAGAGTGTCCCGCGCCCCGGCAAGGTGGGCGTCAAGTTCTTTTCGGCGGTCAACGAGCATCGTCTCGATGGAAGCAAACCGACGCGTGCCGAACAGGGTGCGCAGAATTTCTTGCCGCGCCTCGTTCTTGGCCAGCAGAAATTCCTGAAATCGATTTTGTGCCAACAAGATCACCTGAAGGAACTGGTCTTTGGTGAGTCCCACAATGCCGGTCAACTCATGGGCCACATCAACGGGGCGGGCGGCAAGGCCTTCCCACCCATCGCCGTTGCGCACCGCCAGAGTTGCCGTGGGTTTCTGGCTAACATAGCCGGCGCCTCGAGCTTTGAGGCGATCGTATTCGGGTGTGCGATGAACCCGATATTCCCTCTCACCGACCGTAAATTCAAGCTCAACGAACGACGGGTCATCCCGGTCACAGTGGTCACTGCGAAGCCTTTGCTGTGTTCCCTGGAACCGTGGAATGGAACCATACAGTGCAAAGCAGATGGCATCGAGGATGGATGATTTTCCGGCCCCCGTTTTACCCGTCATCAGGAAGAGTCCCTCGTCGGCGAAGTGGTCGAAATTGATGTGCTGCTCGTTTTTGTATGGGCCGAACCCGGCGATGGTGAGGCGGTTGATTCTCACGCTGTCGCCTCAGCGGTGGCTTGTTCGATAATGACCTCGGCGATGAGGTCCCGCTCGAAGTCGGATGGCCCTGCGCCGTTACGCACGTGCTTAAGGAAATCGGCGACAATTTCGTGATCGGTCTTGCCTGCGACGCGATCGGCGTAGCTTGATCCCAAATTCTCGGCACGCTCGTTGGGCCGATACTCTAGCGTCACGCAGTGCGGGAAGCGCTGCTGAATTCTGCGCATACCGTCCAGTGGCCGTACCTGGTCGGTTAGGACGGCGCAAACCCAGTCATTTTCGTGGCCGGCCAGTGAGTCGTCTGTAAGCAGAGTCTCAACCTCACCGGTGAGAACGGTTAGCTGACGAGGGACCGGGAGATCAACCCACTCGGTTACGTCGACGCCCTGAGCACCCAGTTCAATCAACCAGACGCCGCGCGGTTTTCCTGCTTCTTTAAAGGAGTAATGCAGCGGAGCACCGGAATAGCGAACCCGCTCGTTGATGATGTTGCGGCCATGGATATGGCCGAGCGCAACATAGTGGGGGCCATCAAATACGTTTGCCGGCACGTAGTCCAGCCCGCCAGCGGTGATGTCGCGCTCCACGTCGCTGGCTTCGAGCCCCACGACAAAACAGTGCGACAACACGACGGACCGACCGCCGCGTGAGGCTATCTCAGACCGGACCCTGTCCATGGCAAAGCCCAACACATCTGCCTGCCGGCGCAGCTGGGCGTCGGGATAGTGGTGGCGGATAAGGGAAGGTTCGAGATAGGGGATGCCATAGAAGTTAACTGCCCCGTGACCATCGCTGATAGTCACAGGCTGGTCGTGCTGGTCATGTCGGGTGATGATATGGATTCCTGCGAGGCCCAGCCATTCGGACTGGAAACCGAGGCGCGTTGCGGAATCATGGTTGCCGCTAATCATGACAACTTCGGCGCCAGCGTTGCGCAGGTTCCGCAATGCCGTTGCGAGCAGGTCATAGTTCTCGCGAGCAGGAGTGGCGGAGTCGAAAACATCGCCTGAGACGAGCACGACATCAACGTCGTGTTCCCGCACGATCTGAACTAGAGCATCCAAAACCGTGCCGAGGTGGTCAAGCGTAGAGCTTCCGTGGAAGGTGCGCCCGATGTGCCAGTCGGAGGTGTGCAGGATTTTCATTCCTTCACGCTAACCCGAGCTACCGACACCACCCGACGCGGCCACCGCGGTTTGCGGTCTGTGCGCAGCTAGCTCCCCTAAGATCCGTCGTCATGCGCCTCCTTCTCATTCGACACGGCCAGACACCTGCCAATGTTCTCGGCCAGCTCGACACGGCACACCCGGGGCCAGGTCTTACCGAACTTGGCTGCCGCCAGGCGAAGGCAATCCCAGCGGCCCTCGTACACCAACCGATCGATGAACTTTTCGCCTCGACCCTCGTGCGCACGCAAATAACTGCGGCTCCTCTAGCGCAAACCCGCGGCCTCACCGTCCAGGTGTGCACCGGATTGCACGAGGTTGAGGCCGGCGACCTTGAAGGGCGCAATGATGCGAAGTCGGTGCGCTTGTATTTGGAGACGGTGTTCGCCTGGGGCGCAGGGCAGCTCGATGTCGCACTGCCCGGCGGCCCGAACGGCCGTGACTTCTTCGGCCGGTACAACGCCGACCTCGAGGCGATCACCGCTTCCGGCGCCTCGACGGCGGCGGTGGTGAGCCATGGCGCAGCGATCCGAGTCTGGGTCGCAGCCCATGCCATCAACGTCCCGCCGACGTTCGCCAGTGAGAACCACCTCGACAACACTGGTGTGGTCGAGGTGGAAGGCACCTTCGCGCAAGGGTGGACGCTCACCCGTTGGGCCGATCAGCCGATCGGTGGAACGCAGCTAGCGGATTCCGCGGCTGGCGACCCGGCCGGCGAGACGCTCAGTGAGGCGCGGGCGGGCTGAGAAGCGATGCTGCCTTCCAGCACAGTTGGCAAGCCTCCGCAGAGGAACACAGTGATCCCCTTCCCCTGGGGACGCCGCTAGCGCCAGCCAGCTGCCGGAGCCACCAACTGCACAATTGACTCAAGCAGGCGCGCGTTATAGTCGACCCCCAACTGGTTCGGAACGGTAACCAATACCGTGTCTGCCGCCTGCACCGCAGCATCCGCCGCCAGCTGTTCAGCCAAGACATCGGGCTCACCGATGTAACTCCTGCCGAAACGGGCTAGGCCACCATCGAGGTACCCAACCTGGTCCTCGCCCTCCACTTGAGCGCGCAGCCCAAAGTAGTGTCGGTCAGCATCAGTGACGATGGGCATGACGCTACGACTGACCGACACCCGGGGGGTGCCCGGATGCCCGGCATCCGCCCACGCACGTCGGTACACCTCGATTTGTTCTGCCTGCAGCTCATCGAACGGCACGCCGGTGTCTTCTGTGAGAAGGGTGGAGCTCATGAGGTTCATGCCCTGCTCCCCCGCCCACTTGGCGGTTGCACGAGTCCCAGATCCCCACCAAATACGATCACGCAACCCGGGTGATTGCGGTTCTATGGCCAGTAGGCCACGACTCCCGGTCATCTGATGATGTGCGGATGCGACGCCCGCCCCTGCAATTGCCTCCCGGAAGATCGCCGTTTTCTGGCGCGCATCATCCGCATCCGTGCTGCCATCGGCAGGTACGTAGCCGAATGATTCATACCCTTTCAATGCCGTTTCAGGTGATCCTCGGCTGACGCCGAGCTGCAGCCTTCCGCCGCTGATCAGGTCGGCGACAGCAGCCTCCTCTGCCATATACAGCGGGTTCTCATAACGCATATCAATCACGCCGGTACCGAGCTCAATACTGCTAGTGCGAGCTGCCATCGCAGCAAGCAGAGGGAACGGTGAGGCGAGCTGCGGCGCGAAATGATGTACGCGCACGTAGGCACCGTCGATGCCGAGTTCTTCGGCGGCAACGGCCAGCTCAATCGTCTGCAGGAGTGCGTCGCGAGGGGTGAGCACCAAGGAGCCCGGAACATTCTGGTAGTGACCGAAGGAGAGGAACCCGATGCGTTTCATACTGGGTGCAGCGTTAACACCGGTCCCGGTATTCCCCCGCACAGACGGAAGCCGCACCCGTGACAGTTCACGCGTGCGGCTTCTCATCGTGGGGCTTAGCTGGTGAAAGCGTCCTTCACATTGTCGCCGGCCTTCTTCAGATCGGCTTTGCTCTGATCCATCTTTCCTTCGCCTTCAAGTTTCTCGTTATCGGTCACTTTTCCGGCAGCTTCTTTGGCTTTACCCTTCATGTCTTCAACTGAATTGTGAATCTTGTCATCGGCACTCATCCAGACCTCTTCTCTCCTCAGGGACATTTACTTAATAGCGACGGTACTCCGCCCCCTGGAACGTCGGGCGTAACTCACACTTGGCGTTCAGAATGGCCCACCCGCGGGTCGCCACCTGTGGTTTTCAGACGCCACAACGTCGATACCATGGGTAGGCCATTGACCCTGGGGAGCCTGCATGACCATCACTGCCGCTGCTGACGGCTCCGCCCTCGGAAACCCAGGCCCTGCTGGCTGGGCCTGGTATGTAAACGACGAATGCTGGGCCGCCGGAGGCTGGAACCATGCCACGAACAACCAGGGCGAGCTCAAGGCGGTGCTTGAACTATTCCGCGCCACTGCTCATCTAGACGATGACCTGCACATCTTGTGCGACAGCCAGTACGTGATCAATTCGGTGACGAAGTGGATGCCCGGCTGGAAGAAGAAGGGGTGGCGCAAGAGCGACGGTAAGCCCGTCATGAATCTCGAGCTGCTCCAGGAAATCGACGAGGCTCTTACCGGCCGCCGATACCGCTTCGAGTGGGTGCGCGGGCACATCGGCCACGCTCTTAACGAGGCCGCGGATGTTCGGGCGCGGGCGGTTGCTGAAGCATTCCAGCGGGGCCGCCCCATCCCACAGGGTCCTGGTTGGATACAGGGTCCTGGTGGGATACAGGGTCCTGGTGGGATACAGGGGGCGACGGTTGCTGCGCTCCCAACCGACGCCGTCGCGTCTGTACCTGTCACAGCACTACCGATCCAGTCGCCGCCGAGCCTGTTCGACTGCGACGAGGTAACCATCATTTCGCTCCAGCTAACGGCCGAAGAGTTTTCCCGCCTGGCCGCGCGCGCACGGCAACTCGGGGTCACCGAGCAAGAGCTGTTGCGCAGGCTTATCTGAGGCAGTCGCAGCTAACGTTGTGACAGCACACAGAGTTTGGTGCCCTCAGAGCCCGGCCAACACGACCCAGCTTCGCTCGCCCTGACCTACGTCGACACGTGAGACGACTGACCCGATGAGTCGCGATAGTCGACAACGACCCCTCCCAGGTCACTGTCATGCCATGACGGTACGCGCTGCCATCGGCATGACGCTAAGCGGGTGCGAAGAAAGCCTCGATCGCAGCGCAGAAGGCTGCAGGGTCCTGCACGCCACACAACTCGCGTGCGGAATGCATTGACAGCAGCGCAATCCCGGCATCAATGGTTCGGATGCCGAGCCTGGTTGCAGTCAGCGGCCCGATCGTTGAGCCGCAGGGAAGGTCATTGCTCGACACGAACTCCTGGTAGTTGACGCTGACCTGGCGGCATGCACGTGCCCACTCCGCTGCCCCCGTCGCATCCGTCGCATAGCGCTGATTGGCATTGATCTTCACGAGCGGGCCGTGATTCAGCAGCGGCTTATTGACCGGGTCGTGTCGGTCTGAATAGTTGGGGTGCACGGCGTGCCCGGCATCAGCCGAGAGACACCATGACTCTGCGATGGCTCGCATCCGGTCGCTGTCGGAAGCTCCCAGCCCGGCGCTGATGCGACTTAAGACATCGGCCAGCAAGGGACCACTTGCACCAGAACGTGTGGCAGAACCCACCTCCTCATGATCGAATGCGGCAAAAACCGCGATGTCGTTGAGGTCGTCGCCGAGCCGAAGCAATGCGGTGAGCCCGGAGTGCACAGACGACAGATTGTCGAGGCGCCCGGAGGCGAACAGCGCATCACCGTATCCGAAAACGACGGGTGCTGCGGTGTCGGCGACCACGACGTCGTACCCATCCACTTCCTCACCCTTACGTTCCACCAGGGCCGCCAGGTGCCCAAGCAGATCGACGTCCGCAACATCGCCCACGCCGAAGACGGGCTTCATGTGATGCTGTCGGCTGAGTTTCAGGCCCTCGTCACCAACACCGCGATCGAGGTGAATCGCCAACTGCGGGAAGCGAAGAAATGGACCGGTGCGCACAAGTTCCGTGCTTCCATCGGAAAAGACGAGACGCCCGGCGAACTCTAGCTCGCGGTCGAGCCAGGAGTTGAGCAGCGGGCTTCCGTAAACCTCGACGCCGGCTTGCAGCCATCCGTGGGATCCGGTTGTGGGCTTCGGTTTCAGCTTGAATCCTGGCGAGTCCGTGTGGGCGCCGAGAACGCGAAACGGTGTCACCGCAGTGGCCCTGGGGGGTTGAATCCAGGCGACGATAGCGCCATCACGCACCACAAAGTGTCGACCTGCGGGTTCCCACTGTGATGACTCATCCAGTTCGGTGAAGCCTGCGGCGGACAGTCGGCGCGCAGCTTCTGCTGCAGCGTGAAACGACGAGGGCGACGCTGCGACAAAGCTGGCGAGGTCACGGACGTGGGCGAGGGCTTCGGTCATGGACTAATTCAAGCACCGCACCCGTGGATCACGTTCACGGGCCCGCCAGACATGGTCCCATTCTGGAAATCTAACTGGACAATATCCGCCTCCCATAAAAAGTGACAATTTGTCTTGTTATGGCGACTATCTGCGTGTACAGTCACCAACACCCTCAGGTCGACTTTTCCCGGGCGGAGCCCGTACCCCGAACAGCTGGACACCCGATCATGCCTCCACGACTTTTCCGTGCGCGCGAGCCTATTCCTGGACCCGAGCGCCCCGCGCCGCGTTCGCCTTCGCGGGTCGACAAGCGTGCGTGGCGAATGCCGACAATCATCACCGCGTGCACCATTTCGGGCGCTTTTGCGTTGGGACTGATTTTTGCGCCTGAGGGTGCCGATCTGCCCAAGGAAGCCTCCGTCGCATCCGCACCCAAGCCTGTTAAGACTTCGGCGCCCGCTCCCGCAGCAACATCGGATCCGTCGGCACCGGTCGGAGCCCTGAGCCCAGAAGTCGCGACAACTGCAGTGCAGTCCCTGCTCTTGACACTCGCCTCAGACCCAGCTGGCGTGCAGCCAGACGACGCCAACCTGACTTCCCTGGCAACCGGCGCGATCCTCAACGAGATTGCGGCAGATACGCAAGAGCTTGCGGCAAATGGCTGGACAAGGACGGGTGCACCCAAGGTCGACGGCATACGGATGATTTCGAATGACGCGAGCGCTGCTCCAGCCACAGCGGTTGTTGAAGTCTGCGTGGATTCAACGGAGGTGCGCCTCCTCGATGTGGCGGGTGATGTCATCGGCGACCCCCTGGCCAGCCCTCGGTCACTGAACACCTATTCCCTCGTCAACGAAGGCAACATTTGGCGCGTGTCCGCGCGGACGTTCCCCGATGACGCTGCCTGCTAAGCACGTTTTGCCAACCCGATCATGTTCCGCTCACACACGCTAGGAGCAGTAGATGTCGCTTACCCGAAGCGCAGTCAACCCGAGAATCACCCAAAGGATAGGTGTAGGCCTTGTCACCGCACTTGTCGTCGGGGTGATTCTCGCCCCGCCGCAGCAGGCGGCTGCTGCACCGATCCCGGCCCCCGACGGTTTGTCCGAGCTGACTGCAGCCGCGTCATGCTGGGAGATCAAGCAGAACGACGCTGCGTCCCCGAGCGGCGTGTACTGGCTACTGACACCCGCCATGGGCGCCGCTGAGCGGTTCTACTGTGACCAGGAAACAAACGGCGGAGGCTGGGTGCTCATCGGCCGTGGACGGGAGGATTGGTCCAACTCGAATGAAGGCCGCGGCACACCGGCGCAGGTCAGCGCGGTCACCACTGGACAGGCAGCGTTCCAGCCGCGCCAGCTCTCCTCCAACATGATCGAAGCGCTTCTCAACGGCGGCTCGGTCGGAGACCTCGCCGATGGCATTCGCCTCAGGAGGGCGCTCACTCAGGATGGTAGCTCCTGGCAAGAGGTCGGCTTCACCTTCGCTTCACCTCGAGTGGATTGGACGTGGCAGTTCAACAACCTCCAACGGGTGGCGAACTGGACTATCGGCGACCTGACCGGCACCGGCGGAACCACCACTTCCTTCGGTTCGGGCACCCTGCTCACACGAGTGGAGACCATAAACGGCGCGCAACAAGGCTGGGTAGCCGGTTTCGGATACGGTCGAGACTCACGCGGTTCAGCTTCTGACACCAGCTACATCTGGGCACCCACTGCAACCGCCCGGAACCCACGCCCATTCACGCAGGTTTTTCTACGCCCCACCTTGATCTCATCCACTATCTTCACCGCCATAGCGGATGGGGGTACGCCCAAGGTGGAGCAGCGAGTTCTCGCCGACAGCTTCGCAGAACCCACAACTTGGGGCGTTACGGGAATCGGCGCCGGCTCACAGTCGATCGAAGGCAGCAACGAGGTCTCCGCGTTTGCAGAAGCACACGGCGTCATGTACGTCGGTGGCAACTTCACCTCTGCACAGCGCACATCAACAGGAACGGGTAGCGTGGCACAGCCTTACCTGGCCGCCTTCAGCGTCGCGACCGGCGAACTGATCACATCGTTCCGCCCCGTACTGAATAACCAGGTCAAGGCCCTCACCGTGCTTCCGAACGGCAACATTGCCGCTGGTGGGTACTTCACCGAGGTCAACGGAGAGGCGCGAACCAGCCTGGTAGCACTCCACCCCACTACGGGGGCGACGATCGCCGGATTTAGCACCCAGATGGTTAACCGTGTAAGTGGTGGCGCCGTCACCGTGCGGGGGCTTGATGTGCAGGGCAGTTGGCTTTACATCGGCGGGACTTTCACTCACTTCACCTGGAACGGTGACACCCGCGAGCGATACATGCGCAATGGCGCGCGAGTCAACGCAATAACAGGGCAGCCCGATACCGCCTTCAACCCGGAATTCAATGGAACCGTCGTGGCCGTCGATGCTTCCGCGCAAGGCGATCAAACGTACTTCGGCGGTTTCTTCAACACCTCGAAGCAGACGACGCGCACCAACAAAGGCGCCGCCATCCGCACGTCCGATGGAACAGCTCTGCCGTGGAATATGCTCCTGGCAACCGAAGTAGGTGGGCGGGGCTATCAACAGGCTGTACTTGAGGTCGGATCGAAAGTGTGGATCGGCGGCTCCCAGCATCAGCTGTACAGCTACGACCGCAACACGTTCGCAAATCTCAGTACCAATATAGGCAACCCGAACGGCGACTTCCAGGCGATCTCTGCCGACGGGCAGACCATCTACGGCGGTTGCCACTGCAACAACACACAGTACGAGAACGCAACACAGTGGACCAACATAAACAATGTTGGCACTACCTGGACCAGCGCCACCAAGATAGAGTCCGTTGGCGCCTGGGACCACGCGACGGGTTTGACGCTTCCCGACTTCAGCCCGATCCTCAGCAGCAGGGCCGGCGCGGGAAGCTGGGCACAAATAACCGACTCCACCGGAAAATTGTGGACCGGCGGCGCTTTCACCGCTTCAGTGAGGACCGGTTTCCTCAAGCAGTGGTCCGGCGGATTCGTGCGCTTCGATCGCCGCGACTCGAGCGCACCGACCTCCCCATCACGGTTGACGGCAAGCTCATCTCCATCCGGCGTAGTGCTGAACTGGGCAAGCTCAACCGATGACTCCGGCATAGTCGAATACCAGGTGCTGCGAAACGACAGAGTCGTGGCGACAACGACGGCACGGACGATCACCTTGCCTGAGGCAACTCCGGAGACGAAGTATTTCATCAGAGCAGCCGACGCCGGAGGCAACCTCTCTGCCAGCACGACATCTGTCAGCATCACCGCACCGGTCGATCCCCCGCCTCCGGCCGGTGAACTTGTGGCAGCTGGATCGCATTGGCGTTACCGTGAGGCTGTCACGGCACCCCCCGCTGACTGGAACACCGTCGCCTTCGATTCCAGTACCTGGTCCACCGGGAAGGCACCGATCGGTTTTGGACATGCCAACCTCGGCACCACGCTGACGGCGCCTTCGCCCAGGCCGGTTGCCACTTACTACTCGCGGTCTGTTGCAGTGACGGATGCGAGCAAGCTCGGAACGGTAACCCTCACGACCCGAGCCGACGATGGCATCGCTGTCTACGTGAACGGAGTGGAAGTAGCGCGGCGCAACATCTCCGCAGGCGCGATCAGCTTCAGCACCTACGCAAATGCTGCCGTCACGGCAAGTAGTGCGGTCTCCAACCCTGTGACGATCACCATTCCAGGGTCGGCGTTCAGAAACGGTAACAACGTCATCGCGGCGGAGGTTCACCTGAACTACCGCACCACCCCGAGCGCCAGCTTCGAGCTGACGGCCAAGGCATCGATGGACGGGACCGCGCCGGCCGACCCACCGGCTGACCCCCCTGCTGGCCTCCCGTCCGGGACGCTTCTCGTCGCTAATGATTCGACCTGGTCATACCTGATCCAGGCGGATGCACCCGCAGCCGAATGGGCGTCATCAGGCTTCAACTCAACAGTATGGCCAACCGGTGCAAGTGTTCTCGGCTGGGGAACCACCGGGCTCGGTACCGAAATCACGACGACGGTGACACCAAAACCTCTTGCTGTGTACTTCCGTCACTCGTTCACCATACCGACAGGCCAGCTGCCGGCCGGTGGAGTGCGTTTGACGACGCGGGCTGATGACGGGATCGTCATCTACGTCAACGGCGTCGAAGTCGGTCGGTCGAATATCTCCGACGGCCCAATTGGCCACAACACGTACGCGATCAGCGCCCGAAGCACGGCAACGGCAACGGCGCCCGCAAATGCGGTCACGATTGATGTACCTGCTTCGGCCCTCGCAGAAGGTCTCAACGTGATCAGTGCACAGGTGGTATCGAATTATCGCGCAACACCGAACAAGACATTCGCACTAACCGCGGTCGTGACATAACACCTGCTGCTCGAGCTTGTCGAAATATTCACGAAAGTGCCGACAAGCTCGACCAGCGGTGTTCTCTGTCTCTGCAAAGCCCGGGCCGCCTGGCACACTGGAAGCATCAGCACTCCACTTTTCGACTTCGACTGGCCGTCGCTTCTCATGCGCGCAGACCCCCTCGATGTACCCCCGCACACCCTTCTGCTCATCTTGGCCATCGCTGCAGCGCTGAGCATTCCGCGCGCCACCTGGCAGTACTTTGGGCTCTTCACCACCCTGGTGCACGAGCTCGGCCACGCCTTAGCCGCCCTCCTGACCGGTCGGGTAGTGCACGGCATCCGCATTCACCGCAACCACTCCGGTGATGCACTGAGTAGCGGTCGTGGGGTTCTCGGCACCATCATCAGTGGCGCCATGGGCTACCCCGCCCCGGCAATCGTTGGGGCCGCCCAGTTGTGGAGCGTGTTTCACGGGTACGTCGCCATCGCACTTTTCACCGGAGGGGTCGCGCTCCTGTTGACCGTTCTCGTTATCCGCAATCTCGTCGGCATCCTCGTCGTACTCGCGTCAGTAGCGCTCAGCGCCGTGCTGTGGTTTTACGCGACCGCAGAGGTGCAAAGCCACGCGTTGCTGATTGTCGGCATAGCGCTGCTTCTCGGTTCGATACGGGGACTGGCAACGGTGATCGGTGTGCATACGAAACGACGCGGGCAATTGACCACATCGGATGCATACCTGCTATATCGCCGCACCGGGGTACCGTCAGTTGTGTGGCTCGCCCTGTTCGCCGTAGTGATCGGCGGATGCTGGGTGGCTGCGGTTGCGGCCTATCTCTGATGCCCCACCGGCGTCCACGTTGAGGCTGCAGGCAGGCTGAGCCAGCTAGAGCCGAGCGCCAGTGAATGGTCCCACCGAGCTCCGGGGGTGACGCGCTCGCCCAGGCGATTTCCGCTGATCGACCACGCGCGCTTATTCAGCGGGCGGCGCCTCAGCCTCCACCGGTGGGGCCACCGTGCGATTGGCCGCCACCGTCGCCTCGTCAAGCAGCACGAACACCTGGCCGGTGGCAACGATAACAACTGGGGCGTCCGCCTGCATCGTGCCTTCGGTGAGGGCGAGGTCGTGCACAAGGAACAAGCGCTCTCCCTGCTGCACGTCAGCGATGAACTGCATGACGGGCCCATAGGCACCGCTGAGGGTCAGCCCAATGTTCATCGTGAGAAAGTTGTCCGCCGTCACGCTGGCTGATGCCGCTGAAAGCTCTGCGTCCGACGAAACATCCGCCGCCGGCACATACGGTTCCGCGTCGCTGACCGTCATCGAGGTTATGACGACCCCATTAGCGTTCGCCCGCTGGTTGAGCTGGTCGATGAGAGCGGGTAGCGCGGCGTCATCTGGCACAGCGATGCGCACGTCAGCGAGCTGGCTTTCGAGTGTAGCCATCTCGTCGTACTGATCTTCGAGCGCTGCCAGCGCGTTCTCAAGTTCTGCGTTTTGCGCGTCCGCTGACAGGCGAGAGTCATGTGCGGTGCTCATCTCCGCCAGTCGCGGCGATACGCTCAGGAACCATGTTCCGAGGATGAGTGTGACGATGGCAACAATCGAGCCGAATGTCCAGATTTTGTTGGAGTTCATGATCACTCCTCCGTGTCGGTTGGTGCAGCGGACGCCTCGAAGAAACGTCGCTCGAATGCGTCCGCATTGACGTTGAGAGTCACCATGGCGACGTAGGTGCCTTCCTCCAACGCTATTGAGGAGACGGTGGCATCTGCGAAGCCGGTAAGGCTTCGCAGGTTGGTCAGCCACACCTCGATCTCCGCGTAGCCGGGACTCGTCGCGGTGAGCCCGATGGTGGCGACGCGCGGCCCCTGCAACAGAGTGCTGGGCAGCGGTGTCGCCTCGAGTGCGCTTTGCGAATCCACCGCGAAGGTGGTGACCGCCATGCCAGCGGGCAAAGTCGAGTGCACTTGTTGCAGGTAGGGGAACCACAAAATCTCGGTAGCTGATCCCACCTTGAGAGCGTCGCCGGCGGTAGCTACTTCGCTTGCGATTGCCCGCACCTCAATAAATTCACCTTGCTGAGTGAGGAGGATTTGACTTCGTTGTTGGGCATCCGCCAGGTCCGACTGCGCATCAGCGGCGAGCGTCGTGGCACACACGTAGGCGATAAGGCACAAGACCGCGACACAACCCACCGCCGCGGTCAGATAACGCCGAGTGCGGCGACCCTCCTTCTTCGCTTTGATCTCTGGCGGCAGAAAGTCGATACGGGGGACACCGCCAATGACGATCGCAGGTTCACGTCGGCCGATGTTCATGCCTTGCTCCCCAGCGCAAGCCCAAGCGCAAGCGTCATGCCGTCGCGGTCGACATCGTGCGAGGCGCCTGCGGTGCGTGACACGCGGATGCCGCCAAATCCGTCATCGAGGGAAACCGGCACGCGGATCAGCTCGCCCAGTGCCGCGACGAAACCCGGAAGTTTCGAGCCGCCACCGGTGAGTAGCACGGCGACGATGGGGTCGTTCGGGTGTGAGCTGACGAAGAAGCTCAACGTATTGCGCAAAGCGTTAAGCAGCTGACCCGTTGCCTGGTACATCACTTCGACTGCGGGCCGGAACTCGGCGGGAACACCGGCCGTTCGCAGACCGATAGTGCGTTTGAGGTGTTCCGCCTCTGCCACACTGACACCCAGATGCGATGTTAGGGCCCTGCCCAGGTCGTCACCCCCTGCCGGGATGATGCGCACGAATTGGGGAACTCCATTGATGGTGATGACGACGTTCGTCGTTGTCGAGCCGACATCAATCATGGCAACGGTGCCGCGTACGTCTTTGCCACGCAGGTGCACGCGGCTGAGCGCGAACGGGATCAAATCGACGTCAACGGGGTTCAACCCGGCCGCTTGGACAGCGCTGACGTTGGCCATCACCGCTTCCTTCACAGCGGCGACAAGTAAGCCGTTGATGACTGGACTCCCGTTTTCGCCCACCCCTTCGGAGATGGGGTAGAAATCTAGCAGAGCTTCAGCGACCGGGACAGGCAACATCTCCTGCACTTGGAAGGGCAGGGACTCGCGAATGTGTTTGAGACTCATCTTGGGCACGGTGAGATCCCGCGCCAATACCCGTTGGTTACCCATCCCAAGCGCCACATCTTTGCTTTTGAACCCAGCGTCAGCCCAGAGACGTTTCAGCGCGTCGGCAACAGTGTGCACATCGAGTACGTCACCGCTGCGTGCGGCATCGTCGGCGAGCGGCACCCGGTGGTAGCGCTCGACCGTCGGGCGTGGGCCCGCAGCATCCGCCACCTCGACGGCGCGAATCCACGAATTGCCAATATCCACGCCCACTACTCTTTTGGCCACAATGTGCCCTTCCCCGGTATATGCGGCGCTGCCACTACCCCACCCCGACCAATTTCAGGTAGCCGCGCCAAATGCTGCCTCCTAAAAATACCCCGACCCAGGCCCCGGCGAGCATCCATGGTCCGAAAGGGATGCCGCTTTTACGGTTCGCCTTACGCAGCACGAGCAAGACGGCCGCGTAGATGCCGCCGAGTACGAATGCGGCGAAGGTGCCGACGATCAATTCGCCCCAACCCAGCCACGCCAGATACAGACCCAGTACGCCAGCAAGTTTCACGTCACCGAACCCCATACCACCGGGGTAGGCGACCGCCATCAAAAAGTAGGCAAGGAACATGGCGGCCATGCCGGTGCCAGCACGAGCAAGGGCAGCGAAATCTGACTGCAGGATGCTGGACGCCGCCAGCAGAGCGCCACCGACAAGGTAAGCCGGCAGAACGATCTTGTTCGGCAGCTTGTGGGTGCCGAGGTCAATCAGAGCGAGCGCGATCGAGATTGCGGCCAGATAAAGGAAGGCGATCAGCGCGAAAATCCCGCTGACCAAGCCCATGCCGCTGATCGAGATTTTTGCAATCCACCACCACGCGACTGTTCCGAAGCACAGCGCAGTCGCCAATTCAACGGCAGGGTACCTCACTGAGATCCGCGATGCACAGTCGCGGCACTTACCGTGCAGGATGAGCCATGAAAGCACCGGAATGTTGTCGTACCACCGGATGGCGTGGCCGCAGCCGGGGCAGCGGCTGCCCGGATGGTTCAGCGATTGGCCGCGAGGCAATCGCCAGACGACGACGTTGAGGAACGAACCGATGAGGAGGCCGAACACGACTGCGCCGGAGACTGCAGCGATCACAACGGGACTAGTAAACATCAGCCAACTAGGTCGCGCATGGATTGCAGTGGTCGCTCTGCCCCGCCAGTGGAGGCCAGCACTCCATCACTCAAGTCGACACCGGGTAACCCCATCGCAACGTACGCCAGCTTCGAGGATCCGCCCATCGAGGTTTTGCCGGCGAACACCTGTCCCCTCCATTGCGTGGATGAGGCCATGCTCACAGAACACGGCGTATAAATCATGGCCGAAACTGTTGAGCCGAGGCTAAAGCTCCCGCCGACACTGAAGTCTGCACCCACCGGGCAGGTAGGGAGATCGTCGTCGCTGTCATCGGGGGTGATCAACCATAACCTTGCATTTGCTGTGGAGGTGAGGCTGCCGCTGCCGCCAAAATCGAACTTATTTGCGACGATGACGAGGTCATTGGTGAAGGCAACATCGCTGCTGCCGCCGATACTGAGCCCGCCGGTGCAGGCGCGTGCATCAATGACTCCTTTAGCGCCGGCTAAGGTGCTGATGGCGGCCTGCAGGACTGCAACATCGCAGCTGCCGGAAATCACTTTCTCTGTGAAACCTGTCCAGTCGGACGCCTTGTAGGCGAAGTCAACCCAATCAGGCACCGTGGGAGCCGAGATGGGCTGAGGGCCTGTTCCGGTGAGGTACTGCCCCAAGATTGCAGCGGAGCCCGACTGTGTGGGAGCCGTCGGTGACCACACGTTGCCACTAATTTTCGCGCTGCCTGACATCACAAGTTTTGTAGCGCTCAGGGTTCCCACGATATGGCTGCTGCCTGGCATGTCTGCCTGCCCGATGGACCACGCGCTTCCCCCGACTTTCGCGCTGCCTTCCATCGACAGGCCCGAGGACACGACGTTTCCGCCGATATCCGCTGAACCAGTCAGTGTCGTCTTGCCGGATGACCAAATGCTGCCGCGCACCTTGCATGATCCGTCCACACTCAACGTACCGTCAGCGACAACAAAGTTGTCCGCGCCGCTGCTGGAGCCGTTGCACACCACATCCCCGTGCCGCACCATCACGCTGGGAACAGATCCGCTGACACTGGATAAGGTGCCGGATCCACCGAAGCCGGTGGAGGAATAGGAGTAGATGGCAGGCCCGGACGGGGTGATCGTGGTGACAAGCGGTGCCGCGGCAAAAATTGCTTCGACACGGCTGCCGTCATTGGCGGATCTACCGGCAACCCCGATCGATTGGGCTGAGCCATCGGCGACAATTTTTACCGGGACGGCGGAGGAAGCTGGGCAACCCTGCACCCACGCTCCTGCCGTCGACTGGTAAATGACCGCACGGTACTGTGGCACTTCGCCTGCAGCACTTGCGTAGAGGCCCGACTTCGCCGCACACGTCCCCGTCATTAGACCCACTCGCGCGGCGGCGATGCCAGCGTCTGCAGAGGCTTGCGACTGCACACCGGCGCGAGCCACCGAGGTGTAGCCGACCGCGCCGACAACGGACGTCATGATGACGGTAGTGATCAGCAACCCCACCAGCATCACTGCGATCACGGCTACAAGCGCTGAACCTTCTTCGTTTGCGCGGTTGAGCTGCGGGTTCTTCAGTAGCATAACGGTGCTCCCCCTGGGCCGGCTCTACTCACTGCAGAGCTCGCTATGGCAATATTTGGGTTGTCATCGGCCGAGACATTGAAGACGATGTCAAGATTTTTGCCGGAAACTACTTCAAGGAATATTGTGCTGCCGCTATTGGGTGTGACGCCGTCGACCAGGAGAAGCCATTGGTTCAGTTGGCTTGCGTTCGGCGTCGGGATAATGGCGGTGGAGTGTTTGTAGTGAATTGTTCCTGCGCTCGCTGAGTAGTACCACGCCTCACAACCCCACACCACCGCGGCTGTACCGCGCGCCGTGCGAGCCAGCAAGAGCTGATCTGCGCCCACCGCCGTCAAAAAGAAGCCGGATGAGTTTCGGATTCCTGTCTCGACGGAGGCGACAGCAAGTTGGCCTGCGCTCGATGTCTGGGTCACGCGCCGGACTGTTCTCTCCACGCGCATGGAGCTAATGAGAACGCTGCCAACGATGGCGAGAACAACCATCAGCAGCAGGCTGTAGACCAACAGCTCGATAAGGGTGAAGCCCTGCTCTGCAGAGCTGGTCTCGCTTCGGGTGCGCACGTCCATAGCGGCTAGCTCTCCACAAAGACAAGGGTCGTGGCACTGGCGAGGACCTTGGGTGGAATGCCGCGGCTGACTTCGACGGTCACTTTTCTCGTCCCGGGGAAGGAGACCGGGCACGGCCCGACGGTGCGCTTGACCGCGAGCTGCACACCACGCGGATCTGTGACGGTGGGAGATGGCGTGGGTGTCGGGGTCACCGATGCGCACGTGGTGAGTGTACGAACTTGCTCCATCTCGTCGTGCACTATCCGGGTGGCAGTGACAAGGGTGGCGTTCGATGCGGACACTTTGATGCCCTGAATCAGAAGCGGAAGGAACGACATCGCCAAGACCGCGAGAACGAGCATTGAGACGACAATCTCTACCATTCCCACGCCAAATTCATCACTTTCGAGGCGGCTTAGGGAAGTCATTCCCGACCTCTTTCCTTTCGGATGCTGTGTGATCGCGTGACGTATCCCTAGGGTGCCGACCGCGACGGGTCGACACCCTCTGGGCTAGGCGTTACTTAGACGCACTCCACCTGGCTGGTTGACTTCACTACCCGAACCTTCGTTTTCGCTCCGACGCTGCCCGAGTGCCCTTCTTGATTCAAGTTGGTGATGTGGATGCAGAACGTCGCAGGCGTGCCTGTGACGGTTGCCACGTCCGGTGCGGGCCACCCGAAGCTCAGCAATGTGTCCAGGTCGGGACCGGCTTGCGGGACAGTAGCAGCGTCAGGCTTTTCCACCAGGTAGCTAACCCACGCGGTCTTAGCCGTGGCAAGCTCAGCTTCCACTGCAGATGCACGCGCCTTCTCCTGCTGTCCGACGAAGACTGGGATGGCAATAGCGGCGAGGACGCCGAGGATCAGGACAACGACAAGAAGCTCGATGAGGGTAAAGCCCTTGTCGTTAGCCTTAATCTCGGCGTGCTTGTTCGCCAGTGCGGCGCTAATGGATGTGCTCATGATGATGTTTCCTGTCAAGTGATGAGAAGTTGCGGACAGGTGGCCCCCAACGGAATTGCCCCCGCAATAATTGTCGCCTGTGATCTGCGTGCCCGTGACCCCCGAGGGGGGTGGATCACCTCTGCAGCACACCCCCAAAACGAGGGTGACAAGGTGAGGAAAGCTATTGGACTTGCTCGAATATTGAGAACAGAGGCATATACATCGCGACCACCATCCCGCCGATCACGACACCGATGAAGGCAATCATGAGCGGTTCGATCAGGGCGGTGAGCTGTCCGGCGGTTGCCTGCACTTCCTGGTCGTAGAAGTCGGCGATTTTGTTGAGCATCGTCTCTAGCGCGCCGGCGTCTTCACCCACGGCAATCATTTGCGTGACCATCGAAGGGAAGACCGGTTCAAGTGCCAGTGGCGCAGCAATCGATTTGCCTGCACGCACCGACTCCGCCACCTTCTTGAGCGAGCGCTCTATGACATAATTCCCCGATGTCTCGCCGACAATGCTAAGCGACTGCAAGATGGGCACCCCGGCACCCATCATTGTCGCGAAGTTACGCGAGAATCTAGCGATGGCTACCTTGGCGAACAAGTTGCCGAATACCGGGATTTTAAGTTTCAGTGGGTCGACGAAGGCTCTCACGTTCTCCTTGTTCTTGTTTGCCTTCCACCAGACAGCAAACGCGACGGCCACGACAACAAGGGCGGGCGCAATCCACACCATCTGCCGAGAGAGCACCACAAGGATCTGCGTCGGAAGGGGCAGCGCCCCGCCGAGGTCGGTGAACATTTTCTCGAAAACAGGAACGATGAAGGTGAGCATGGCAATGACCGCGAGAACCGCCATTGCAAGCACAGCGATCGGATAGGTCAACGCGGACTTGATCGTTGACCGCAGTTTGACTTCGCCCTCATAACTTTCGGCGATCGAACCCATTGTTCCTTCGAGGAAGCCTCCGGACTCTCCTGCGCGTACAAGGTTGATCATCAGCGGGGGGAAGATGTGACTGTGGCGGCCGAGAGCGCCTGAAAGGGAGAACCCAGCCTCGACGTCCGTTCTTACCAGGTCGAGTGTCTTCGCCAGGGTCGTGTTCTCTGTCTGTTCCGCCAGAATTGTGAGGGTTCGGATCAGCGACAAACCCGATGAAATCATCGTCGCCATTTGGCGAGCCATCACTGCCAAATCTTTGAGGGCTACGCCCTTCTCGAACCCGGGAAGGTTGATGTCCATATTGAGGCCGGTACCCAACCCCGCCTCGGAGATAGCCAGGGGCGACACCCCCATCGTGCGCAGCTTCATCGTCACCGCCGCCTCCGATGCAGCATCCAGCCGACCTTTAACGACCTTGCCTCGTGTATCGCGACCCTTGTAAGCGAACTCCTTAGTCGAGGCCATCAGTAGTTGCTGTCGGGATAGTTGCCCGGAGAGAAGCTGTCACCGAAGTCGAATCCGCCAGACATAGAACCGGACTGGACCGCCGGCATCTCCGTGCGGGTAACTAAACGTTTCAACACTTCCGTGTCGTGCGCTTTCTCCGCTGCCGCCTCATACGTCACCTGAGCACTATTGACCAGTTCCGCCAGATGCTGGTCAAGCGTGTGCATCCCCAGACTCCGTCCGGCTTGCATCGCTGAATGCACTTGGTAGGTCTTGCCCTCGCGAATGAGGTTGGCCACGGCGTGCGTACCCACCAGCACCTCAGTGGCAACAACCCGCCCCTGACCGGACGCGCGCTTAACCAGGGTTTGGCAGACCACGCCCTGCAAGGTGGCAGCGAGCTGAGCGCGCACCTGGCCCTGCTGGTGTGGCGGATAGACGTCGATGATGCGGTCGATGGTCTGCGGAGCATCTTGGGTGTGGAGGGTGGCGAAAACGAGGTGACCGGTTTCTGCCGCGGTAAGGGCAACAGAAATTGTTTCCAGGTCGCGCAGCTCCCCCACCAGAATCACATCAGGGTCCTGGCGCAGGACGTGCTTGAGAGCAGCGGCGAAGCTGTGTGTGTCATGCCCGACTTCGCGCTGATTCACCAGCGACTTGTGATTGGAGTGCAGAAACTCGATCGGGTCTTCCACAGTCATAATGTGGTCAGCCCGGGTGCGGTTGACCAGGTCGATAATGCCGGCCAGGGTAGTCGACTTACCAGAACCAGTAGGTCCTGTCACCAGCACCAGTCCACGTGCGAGCCCGGCGAAGGCCGCGATCGACTCAGGAACACCCAGCTCGCTGAGGGCCTTGATTTCCGTGGGGATGAGTCGGAATGCTGCACCGATACTGTTGCGCTGCTGGTAGAAGTTGACGCGAAAACGCGCGTTGGCCGACATCGTATACGCGAAATCGAATTCCAGCTCCGACTCGAATGTCGCCTTCTGCGCCGGCGTGAGAATGCTGTGCAGGGCCGCCGTGACCTTCTCCTGGCTCCAGCTGGGCGCACCGTCGAGAGGGGCGAGGGCGCCGTCGATGCGGATCATGGGCGGTGCGTTCACCGTGACGTGCAGATCGGAGCCGCTGCGCATCAAAACCTTTTCCAGAGCCCACTCCAGGTCGGCGTCGGGGTTCAGATTAGGATCGCGTCGAGACACGTATGCCGATGACGGCGCCGGCATGCTGGTCGGGGCGGCTTGGGGTGGCGGAAAATTGTGCGCCCCCTGCATGGGCGATCCAATGATGGGAACGTTGATAGACGGCGCAGCAATACGGTCGAAGGGCACCGACGGGTAGAACTGTTCGGGCTCTTCCCTATACGCGGCCGAGTGAGGCGCATTCGTAGGCAGCAAGGCGGGTGCGACGGTTTCCGGGTCCGGGACCGGCCAACCAGCAGAATCTGCTGGCAAAGCGGTCCGCCGCCCACCGCTGAACGCGTCACTGCCAGTGAAGCGATCGTCAAACCCGGGGTCACTCATCGGTTACGCCACCACTCTCAATATTTCTTCAACGGCCGTGTATCCGAGCAACGCCTTATTCCAGCCGTCTTGACGCAGCGTTGACATGCCCTGCTGAACGGCGACTTTGGTAATTTCCATGCTCGAGGCCCGGGCGACAGCCAGCTTCTCGACCTCTTCAGTAACCGCCATGACCTCGTGCAGGGCAATACGTCCACGGTAACCCGTGCTCGAGCAATGCATGCACCCGATGGGCCGGAACAATGTCGGGGCGGGCTGTGTGGGATCGATGAAGAAGCCGAGCTGCGCCAAACTTTCCGCCGTGCCCTGGTAAGGGTCTTTGCAACGCTCACATAATCGGCGCGCAAGTCGCTGAGCCACGACACTGTCGAGCGCCGAGCCCACCAGGAATGGTTCTATATTCATCTCAGTCAAACGAACGATCGCGGCGGGAGCACTGTTGGTGTGAAGAGTTGAGAGCACGAGGTGACCGGTGAGCGATGCCTCAATCGCGATCTGCGCCGTCTCCTGATCCCTTATCTCACCAATCAACACCACATCCGGGTCGGAACGCAGAATCGAGCGCAGAGCACTGGCAAAGGTGAGGCCCGCCTTGGGGTTCACCTGCACCTGGTTGATGCCGGCCATCCGGTACTCCACCGGATCTTCGATGGTGATGACGTTAACCTCAGGGCGCGACACCGCGTGCAGTGTTGTGTAGAGCGTCGTCGACTTGCCGGAACCTGTCGGTCCGGTCACCAAAATCATGCCGTTCGACTTGGTGAACGACTTGCGGTAGATCTCAAGGTTGCGGTCGAGCATGTTCAGATCACTGAGGCTCAGCGCGGTATTCGAGTTGTCAAGAATTCGCATGACAATCTTCTCGCCCCAAACAGTGGGAAGCGTCGCCACACGGAGGTCGATCTGACGACCGCCGTGCGTGACCGAAAGTCGCCCATCCTGCGGCTTGCGCCGCTCGGCAATGTCGATATCGCTCATGATTTTCAGCCGCGAGATGACACCGTTTTGGATGGACTTCGGAGCGCGCTGCATTTCGTGCAAAACGCCGTCGATGCGATATCGCACGCCCATGTCATGCTGCGCCGGTTCGATATGGATGTCGGATGCTTTGTCTTGGATGCCCTGGCTGATGAGCAGGTTCACGAACCGAACAATGGGCGCATCGTCGAGTCCGGGTTCTGTCTCGGAAACCGTAAGCTCCCGGCTGGTGCTCTCCTCTTCCAGCACCGACGTCAGGGAGCTAAGCTCACCATCGGCTCGGTGGTAGCGGTCGATTGCTGCCAGCAGGTCTTTGCGTTCTGCAACCACCAGGGTGACCTGCATCCGTACCGCCGCGCGCACATCGTCGACCGCGAACACGTTGCCAGGGTCGACGACGGCCAGGGTCAAGGTGTTCCCGATGGCCGCAATCGGTAAAACCTCGTGCCGACGGCAGATGGCTGCAGGTACCAGGCTGACGGCGGCACGGTCAACTGGATACTCGGTCAGCTCAACAAAGGGGACTCCCTGCTGAGCGGCCTTCGCTGACGCAAAGTCGAGCGCGCTGATGAACCCTTGGTCAACAAGTTTTTTGATGGATGCTTCGTCATCGTTCCAGCCGTCGACAAGGTTGTCCATGGCGGTGATGGGCATCGCTCCACGGATGATGAGGATCTCTGTCAGAGATGACACGGCTGCAGCCCCCTGCTCGTTATTCCCCCGGAACAGCTTGAGCTGGACTGTTCGAATTTACCTTAGGTTTCCCGTGATTGCTAGAGGCCCGAATACGGGCAGCGCCGGAAGAACGCCGAACGCCAGTTTCGGCGAGGAATGTGGCGAAGCTCCCGCAACCAGCAGTGGCCCCCCACCAAAGTGAGGGGCCACCACAAGTACTACTGCTTAGTTATACGTACCGGGCTGGTAGTCATCCGAACTGAAGCTGTCGAAATCGACGAAGCTGAGGTCCGACTCGTTGAACACCGACTCATCTGTGAAGATGCGGTTCGGGTAGCGCTCAGCCTTGGCCTCTTCGGTCGCTTCGACCGACACGTTGCGGTACCGGGGAAGCCCCGTACCGGCCGGGATCAGCTTTCCGATGATGACGTTTTCCTTCAACCCCATCAGCGGGTCGGATGCGCCTTCCATGGCCGCCTGCGTCAAAACGCGTGTGGTCTCCTGGAACGATGCGGCCGACAACCACGACTCGGTCGCAAGTGATGCCTTGGTGATTCCCATGACTTCCTGGCGAGCCGAAGCGGTCTTGCGACCTTCGGTCAGCGCAGTGCGGTTCAGATCGTTGTAACGGAGGCGGTCGACCAGCTCACCGGGCAGAAGCCCGGTGTCGCCGTGGTCAACCACGGTGACCTTGCGGAGCATCTGGCGAACGATGACCTCAATGTGCTTGTCGTGAATCGGCACACCCTGCGAGCGGTACACGCCCTGCACACCGCTTACCAGGTGAATCTGCACCGCACGGACACCGCGTACGCGAAGAACTTCCTTCGGGTCGATGGCGCCAACATGCAGCTGCTGGCCCAGCTCAACATGCTGTCCATCCTCTACGAGGAGGGTTGCACGTTTGAGCACGGGGTAGGCAATGGGCTCGTCACCGTTGTCGGGGGTCAGGATCAGCTTGCGGCTGCGATCCGTGTCTTCGATGGTGATCTTTCCTGCGGCCTCCGCGATCGGGGACGCACCCTTCGGGGTACGAGCCTCGAACAGCTCGGTGACGCGGGGCAGACCCTGTGTGATGTCATCAGCAGAGGCGACACCACCGGTGTGGAAGGTACGCATCGTCAGCTGCGTACCGGGCTCACCGATCGACTGGGCCGCGATGATACCGACGGCCTCACCGATGTCGACGAGCTTTCCGGTGGCAAGTGAGCGACCGTAGCAGACAGCACACACACCGACAGCGGACTCACAAGTGAGGACTGAACGCACCTTGGCGTGCGTGACGCCAGCGTCGATGAGGTCCTGAATCAGGACGTCTCCGACGTCGTCGCCAGCCTTGGCTACAACGGTTCCCTTGTCATCGACTGCGTCCTCAGCAAGGCTGCGGGCGTAGAGCGAGTTCTCGACGTTGGGGTCGCGAACGAGCACGCCATTGGCATCCGGAGTCGCAACCAGCAGGTCGAGACCACGTGAAGTGCCGCAGTCGTCCTCGCGGATGATGACATCCTGCGAAACATCGACAAGACGACGCGTGAGGTAACCGGAGTCAGCGGTACGAAGTGCCGTGTCAGCCAGTCCCTTACGAGCACCGTGAGTTGCGATGAAGTACTCGGCGACCGAAAGACCTTCACGGTAGCTCGAGATAATCGGGCGGGGAATAATCTCACCCTTGGGGTTCGAGACAAGCCCACGCATACCGGCGATCTGGCGAACCTGCATCCAGTTACCGCGGGCACCGGAGGTGACCATGCGGTTGATCGTGTTGTCTTCCGGCATGTTGTCTTCCATCGCCTTGGCGACTTCAGCTGTTGCCTTGTTCCAGATCTCGATGAGCTCCTGACGACGCTCGGCGTCGGTCGTGAGGCCCTTCTCGAACTGGCTCTGCACCTTGGCGGCCTGCTTCTCGTATCCGAGGATGATCTCCCGCTTATTCGGCGGTGTGAGAACATCCGACAGAGCAACAGTCACACCAGAGCGCGTTGCCCAGTGGAAACCGGCGTCCTTGATGCGGTCAAGCGCTGCAGCAACGTCAACCTTCGGGTACCGCTCGGCAAGGTCGTTGACGATCGACGAGAGCTGGCCCTTGTCGGCGACGGCCTCAATGTACGGGTAGTCCGCAGGCAGCGTCTCATTGAAGAGCGCACGGCCGAGTGTCGTGTTCAGCAGGAAGGTTTCACCAGAGACGAAGCCCTCGGGGGCTGCACCGTCGGCGAAGTGAAGGTCATCGAGGCGGATACGCACCTTAGCGTTCAAGTCCAGCGAGTGCTGGTCGAACGCCAGGATTGCTTCTGCGACAGAGGCGAACGCACGACCTTCACCGACAACCCCCTCCTTGAGGGTGGTCAGGTGGTGCAGGCCGATGATCATGTCCTGTGTTGGCAGGGTGACCGGTCGTCCGTCAGACGGCTTCAGAATGTTGTTCGATGCGAGCATCAGGATGCGCGCCTCGGCCTGAGCCTCAACCGACAGGGGCAGGTGGACAGCCATCTGGTCACCGTCGAAGTCAGCGTTGAACGCTGCACAGACGAGCGGGTGAAGCTGGATGGCCTTACCTTCCACGAGCTGAGGCTCGAAGGCCTGGATGCCCAAGCGGTGAAGGGTTGGTGCGCGGTTCAGGAGAACTGGGCGCTCGCGGATGATCTCCTCCAGCACGTCCCAAACCTGGGGGCGGCTGCGCTCGACCATGCGCTTGGCGCTCTTGATGTTCTGAGCGTGGCTGAGGTCAATCAGACGCTTGATCACGAACGGCTTGAAGAGTTCCAGAGCCATCTGCTTAGGCAGACCACACTGGTGAAGCTTCAGCTGGGGACCAACGATGATGACCGAACGGCCCGAGTAGTCGACGCGCTTGCCGAGGAGGTTCTGGCGGAAACGCCCCTGCTTGCCTTTGAGCATGTCGCTCAGCGACTTGAGGGCGCGGTTGCCGGTACCGGTGACGGGGCG
>JAODMI010000088.1 GCA_025464755.1 Homoserinimonas sp. | reverse complement strand
ATTCCAGTCGAAGCTGTTGTCCTGCACGTACGAACGCCACTCACCCTGCGGTGTCGGTGCCAGGCCGCGGGCATACGGATCGAGCAAATGCATCGACGGACGAAAGTGGTGCGCCGGTGCATCCGGACCATCAGTGCGAATCGAATAGCGAGTGCCTACGCGCAGGAAGGGGTGCGCGGCGGACCAGACATCATTCCCGTCACGGGTCATCGGCACGGTGTCGATGATGCGCTCGACGTCATCGTCGGCGAACAAACACAGTTCCATCGCAGTGGCGCTCGCCGACCAGACGCGAAGTTCGCCTCCCGCGTCATGCATTCGCACGCCGAGGTTATTGAGGGGATCTTCAAAGGACATCGTCCTAGAGTAATCAGTACGCGGAACACCCCTGCACCGCCCTCACACCCCCACTTTTGGAGTTACCATGACCGTGTATTTGGACCATGCGGCGACAACGCCCATGCTTCCTGCGGCGCGGCGGGCCCTCATCGCAGCACTCGACGTGGTTGGTAATCCGTCGTCCATCCACAGCCAGGGCCAGAATGCCAAACGGATGCTCGAGGAAGCCCGCGAGCAGGTCGCATCCTCGCTCGGCTGCGATCCCATCGAAATTGTGTTCACGTCTGGCGGTACCGAGTCGGTCAACCTTGCGATCAAAGGACTCTACTGGGCACGCAATCTCGGAAGATCCCGTCCGCGGATCGTCCTGCCACACGGAGAGCATCACGCCACCATTGACACAGTCGAATGGTTGCAGCAGTACGAAGGTGCCGTCATCGAGTGGGTTCCCATCGACTCGTTGGGACGCATCTCCCTGCCCGCCCTTGAGCAGATGCTCGCCGCGCACGACGATATCGCGTTGGTCACATTGCTGTGGGCCAATAACGAGGTCGGCACAATCCAGCCCGTCGACGAAGTTGTTGCCATTGCCTCCTCATACGGCATCCCTGTGCACTCCGATGCCGTCTCCGCATACGGGCACGTGCCCATATCGTTTGATGAGTCTGGTCTTGCCGCGCTCAGCGTCTCCGCGCACAAAATCGGCGGGCCGCTCGGTACTGGTGCCCTCGTGGTAGCGCGAACGGCTGCGGTCGTTCCACTGATACATGGTGGCGGGCAGCAAAGACAGGTGCGGTCCGGCACCCAGGACGCGCCAGCCGCCATGTCCTTCGCTGCTGCGGCGCGGCATCCGCAAGCCGACGTCTTACGACTGCGCGATCGCCTCATCACGGAAATTCAGGACACGGTTCCCTCTGCTGTGCTTCGAGGCGACCCCGTACATCGGTTACCCAACAACGTGCATTTCACCTTCCCTGGTTGCGAGGGCGACTCGTTGCTGTTTTTGCTGGATGCCGCCGGTGTCTCGGTGAGCACCGGGTCCGCCTGTCAGGCGGGTATACCGGAAGCGTCGCACGTTCTCTTGGGGATGGGACTCAGCGAGAGCGAGGCCAGGGGAGCGTTGCGGTTTACCCTCGGCCACACCTCGACTGATGCGGATGTGGACGCCCTCCTCTCGGCGCTCCCCGCCGCCGTGGCCCGGGCGACAACCGCGGGGTACGCGGATCGGGTGGTAGCCCGCTGACACAGCATGCGCTTGTCTCGGCTCTCGTCGCGCACTCTATGCATACTCGGAAGGTCTGCGGATTGCGCCGCGCCTGCCTTGAAGAGCGCCCCTGGGGCGGAGGTTTCCTGAAATTTTTCTCGCTGAGGATTCGGGAAGCAAGCGATGACAACCTTAGCCAGCCAAGCAACCAACCCTGATCATCCGAAGCCTATTCTCACAAAACGCAGGAACTCCCGCAGCTCAGGTTGCCTGCTGGCCGCAAGTAGCCGCTGAAGCATCGATTTTCCTGCGTTTTCGACCTGACATGACGGGTAGGCACCCTTCCTGACTCTCCCGCGGGGCCACGTGCCCCCGCTGCAGTCCGGCGACCGCTTCGAGCAGCTGGCGGATGCTCCAGATGCCCCCAACGCAGGTGGTTAACCGGCTGGTATCAGCTGATGTCAACCAGACTGCGGTCCAAAACTCGTGGACCGGCCACACCTGATGAGGGTGCGGCCGACATCTGCCCAGCTACCCCTGCGTAGACTTGCTTCCATGAAAGTTTTGGCTGCGATGAGCGGTGGCGTCGACTCCGCCGTGGCTGCCGCGCGCGCCGTCGATGCCGGGCACGAAGTGGTCGGTGTACACCTGGCACTCAGCCGGATGCCGGGCACCCTCCGAACCGGCAGCCGGGGTTGCTGCACGGTCGAAGACTCCATGGACGCCCAGCGCGCCGCCAACATCATCGGCATTCCCTACTACGTGTGGGATTTCTCGGAGCGCTTCAAACTCGACGTCGTGGACAACTTCATCCAGGAGTACAGTGCCGGCCGCACCCCGAATCCGTGCATGCGTTGTAACGAGAAGATCAAATTCGCCGCGCTGCTGGAAAAAGCGCTCGACCTGGGTTTCGACGCTGTCGTGACTGGACATTACGCATCCATTGTTACCGACAGTGCTGGCAACCGTGAGCTGCACCGCGCTGCCGACTGGGCGAAAGACCAGTCCTATGTACTGGGGGTGCTGACCGCCGAGCAGCTTGCACACTGCATGTTCCCTCTCGCCGAGACGCCTTCCAAAGCCGAAGTGCGGGCCGAAGCTGCTGCCCGAGGTTTCAGCGTGGCCACGAAGCCAGACAGCCACGACATCTGCTTCATTCCGGATGGCGACACCCGCGGTTGGCTTGCCGAGCGCGTCGGCGCCGAGCAGGGTCAGATCCTTGACCGCACCGGAGACGTGGTCGGAAAGCACGAGGGTGCTGCCGCGTTCACAATTGGCCAGCGCAAGGGGTTGAACCTCGGTGTTCCGAGTCCCGATGGGCGTCCACGCTTCGTTCTCGAGGTGCGTCCGAAGGAGAATACTGTAGTGGTCGGCCCTCGCGAGGCGCTTGACCTTGCCGAGGTGGCCGGTACCCGATTCAGTTGGGCGGGGCTAGCGCCGCTGGACACAGCGACTCCGTTCGCCTGTCACGTTCAGGTGCGCGCGCATTCGGAGCCGGTTCCGGCAATGGCTTGGGTCTCCACAGGCTCGGCTAGCAAGATGTGTGAGGCCGACGAGGTCACCCGTGACGAACTCGTCATCCGCCCGGACGTGCCGCTGAACGGCGTGTCCACTGGCCAGACGGCCGTGGTTTATGTCGGCACCCGCGTGCTAGGTCAGTGCACCATTGACCGTACCGTTAGCGCTGTTCCGATCCCCGCCTGACCGCTCGCCCGCCGCTACCGATAACGGTGGCGGTGCCTACACTGGAGCCGTGGCTGAGACTGAGAATGCGGACGATACGCTGGTTCCGCGGGCGAAGGTAGAGGTTCCTCAGGCGGAGTTAGAGGCCGCGCACGCTGAGGCTGCGGCGTTGACTGCGCGCATTCTGGAGTTGCGTGATGCCTACTACGAGGGTGACACGGTCCTCGTCTCTGATGAAGAATATGATCGGATGCTGCGGCGCCTGCAGGAACTCGAACGCCTGTTTCCTGAGTTACAGAGCCAGGACAGCCCTACCCAGACCGTCGGCGGTCGAGCACAAGCCGAACTTTTTGATCCGGTCATTCACGCGGACCGCATGCTCAGTCTCGATAATGTGTTCAGCGTCGAAGAATTTGCGGCGTGGGCTGCCAAGGTGGAACGCGACGCCGGGCGACGCGTTGACTACCTGTGCGAGCTGAAGATTGACGGACTGGCGATCAACCTCCGGTACGAGAACGGCGTGATGACGTCAGCCGCTACTCGCGGTGACGGTGTTGTCGGGGAAGATGTCACGGAGAACATTGCGCTGGTGCCGGGGATTCCCAGACGACTGACCGGCTCCGGGCATCCCCCGATCGTCGAAGTGCGCGGTGAGGTGTTCTTCGCCGTCGCGGATTTCGAAAAATTGAACGCGGACCAGGTGGCCGCGGGCGAGAAAGTTTTTGCGAACGCCCGGAACGCGGCATCCGGCAGCCTACGTCAGAAAGCCAAAGGCAAAAATGCTGCCCAATTGCAGGTGATGCGCAAGAGGCTGAGCAGACTACGGATGCTCGTACACGGTATTGGCGCGTGGAACAATCCGCCAGTCGATAGTCAGTCGAAAACGTATGAGCTTCTGGCAGGCTGGGGACTGCCGACCAGTTCGCACTACCGGGTGATGCAAACGGCGGAGGCGGCTGGCAAGTTCATCGAATATTTCGGTGAGCATCGGTATAGCGTCGAGCATGAAATCGATGGCATCGTCATCAAAGTGGACGAACTCGCGTTGCACGACGAGCTGGGCGCCACGAGTCGGGCTCCGCGATGGGCGATTGCCTACAAGTACCCGCCGGAGCAGGTGAATACGAAGCTGCTCGACATTGTTGTGAGTGTGGGGCGCACCGGGCGGGCGACGCCGTTTGCCGTGATGGAGAAGGTCAGGGTTGCCGGCTCCGAAGTGCGCCAGGCCACATTGCATAATCAGGATGTGGTCAAGGCCAAGGGTGTGCTGATTGGAGACACGGTCGTGCTGCGAAAAGCGGGCGATGTGATTCCTGAGGTACTCGGCCCCGTTGTTGACTTACGTGACGGCAGCGAGCGGGAATTCATCATGCCGACGGAGTGTCCGGAGTGCGGCACGCCCCTGCGCCCGGCGAAAGAGGGAGACGTAGACCTCCGCTGCCCCAACGCGAAAACCTGCCCGGCGCAGGTTCGAGGGCGGGTCGAACACATCGGCAGTCGTGGTGCCCTCGACATCGAAGTGCTTGGCGAGGTCGCAGCGGCCGCTCTCACCCAGCCGACGACGCCATCGACTCCGCCGCTCGTCACCGAGGCTGGACTGTTCGATTTGACCCTGGGCGATCTCCTGCCCATTGAGGTCGTCGTCCGCAACAGCGAAACGGGTCTCCTCAAGGAAGACGGTGAGGGCGCAGCGAAGGTGCGCACTCCATTCCGGCGAAATCTTTCGTCAGCAGAAAAGAGGGCGGGCCTGCACGGCCCCCAACCCTCGTCCAACGCGATCAAGCTGCTCTCCGAGATTGAAATTGCCAAGACCAAGCCGTTGTGGCGCATTCTGGTTAGCCTGAGTATTCGCCATGTCGGTCCGGTCGCCGCACGCGCACTGGCCGACTATTTCGGTTCGATCGACGCCATTCGCGCTGCCAGTCGAGAAGAGCTCGCATCGGTCGACGGTGTTGGCGGCATCATCGCTGACGCGCTCCTGGACTGGTTCACCGTTGACTGGCATGTTGAGATCCTTGACCGATGGGCGGCAGCTGGCGTGCAGTTCAGTACGCCAGGTCATCCCGGGCCCGGAGTTGTGGCAGCAGCCGGTGGAGTGTTGGAAGGCATTACCGTTGTAGCCACCGGAACCCTCGCAGGTTTCACGCGTGAAGGTGCACAAGAAGCAATCATCGCCGCTGGAGGAAAGGCGGCGTCGAGCGTGTCAAGGAAGACCGATTTCGTGGCAGCCGGACCGGGTGCGGGATCGAAGCTTGGGAAAGCTGAAGAACTGGGCTTGCGCATCATCGACGCCTCGCAATTCGCGGTCCTGGTGACACGAGGTCCAGCTGCGCTAGAGGACACTGCGGCGCCCAGTGCGAGAAGCCAGTGAACCAGGAACGTCGTATTGGGAACGGCATGAACAAGCCGAAAAACGACAAAACATTGTGCAAGCGCACTATTTTGCTATGCAGATGTGCTGACTACCCGTATTATCAGCTACACTCACCTGAAAGTGATCAATGCGTTTCATTTTGACCGAGTGAAACGGTAGGGGATCAGTACGTTTGCATAAAGTCGTGGCGTTCCTAATCGCCTCGGCAGTCCTATCTGGGACCGCTGGGAATTTCGGTGCGCACGCCATTCCCGCACTAAGCCCAGCTTCGCCCGGCGCAAAACAATTGGTTGCCGAGCCTGCCGCAGTGCTTGATCCGGAGCAAACCCTGCTGCGCCGTTTGGTTCCGATGGATGCCGTTGCACTGGCTGATTTCGTCGAACACAATTCGACTGCGATTCGTAAGCTCTTGCTGAACCCACCCTCAGCCCAATCCAGTGCTGACTGGTGGCAGAACATCTCTGCGCCCACCCGTGCAAACTTCATGCAATCCGCCCCGGAGATCGTAGGTAACCTACCTGGCGTGCCCTATGCGACTAGGGACTTGGCGAACCGTAGGTTTCTGAGCGAGACGATCAACGGCCTCGAGCAGCAAGTTCATAGTGGTGTCGGGCGGGGTGCGGCCGCCGAAGTCGATGCGCGCCTGAGTATGCTCCGCGCGATCGAGGAAGCTATGGCTAAGTCGGGTGCGAACCCCCGGCGCAGCCTCATCATGCTCGACACGGTTTGGCCAGGGCGTGCCGCAATCAGCCTCGGCAATCTGAGTGCTGCCGAATACGTCAGCTATTTGGTACCGGGCATGTTCTTCACCATCGAAGGCCAGGTCGGGGACTGGGCGGATACAGCCGCGCGACTGCACGCAGATCAGACCAGTTGGCTGGAAGTGCTCGGCGACACCGCTGGCGGGACAAATGGCAACAACATCGCAACTGTCGCGTGGATGGGATACCAGACACCCAACGTGTTCAACGTTGGCTCGGAGACGCTGGCGGACGAGGGCGCTCTCTATTTAGCGAGCTCCATGGATGCCCTGTACACGGAGAGAGCCGACGCGCCCCCGTTTGTCAGCGTCCTTGCGCACAGCTACGGGTCGACAACCGCGATGAAGGCCCTAGCGACAGGCAGATTCAATATCGACGCGTTCGCTATTGTGGGCTCGCCTGGTAGCAAGGCGCAAAACGTGGACCAGCTACACGTGCGCAACGGAAACGTTTTCGTGGGCGAGGCGAGCTGGGATCCGGTTGTGAACACAGCCTTTTTCGGCTCCGATCCGGGAGCCGCATCGTTTGGTGCGAAGCGGATGAGCGTGCAGGGCGGTGTGGACGGTATCACGCAAGAGAACCTTGCGCCTTCTGTCGGGCACAACGAATACTTCGCCGTTGGCAGCGAGTCACTACGCAATATGGCACTTCTCGGTATTGACCGGGGATATTTGGTGACCAAGGGGAACCAATCCGATGAGGGTAAAACTCTCGCACTTATGAAGTAAGCATCGCCGCTCAGCGCCCAAATGAAAGTATTACTGACACATGTATTGGCCGTGCTTTGCGCGGCCGCAACCTTGGCGCTGTCGGGGTGTGTCATGTTGAACGGCAGTGAGCTGTCAGCGACTGATGCGCGCGACCGTTTTTACCAGGTGCTCGATGGCACCCAGAGCGCGATCGGTGGCGCGTGGACAAACCGCGACGACCCAACGCCGCGGGGGTGCACGGTTCCCGTCATGGTGGAGGGTGCCACCTACCCTGGGCTGCGGCTCGGCCCGGCACCCTCGACCGCATCGGAGTTCGTTGAAATCGTGCGCGACGAATGGGAACGCCTCGGGTATGCCGTCAGCCGCACGACCAGCGGCGCCGTTACCGAGCTCCGTGGCGAACGGCGGCAGGAAGTGCTCGTTTTTCGGGTGGGTGAGGACAGTATGACCATTGCGGGCGAGAGCGAGTGTCGACCGACCGAATAGAATTGGTCCGTCCCCAGCGAAGCAATCATTCGGAGCCGCATGTCTGAAATAACCACTGAGCAGGTCGCGCATCTTGCTAATTTGGCGCGCATTGCCCTGACGCCTGACGAGATCGCGAAGCTGACGGGCGAACTCGGGGTGATCATCGACTCGATTGCGAAGGTTTCCGAAGTGGCCACCGCTGACATCCCGGCAACCAGCCATCCCATTCCCTTGACGAATGTCTTTCGTCCCGATGTTGTCGGTGAGACGCTGACAGTCGAACAGGCCCTCAGCGGTGCGCCAGAGCACGACGGCAGTCGCTTCAAAGTTTCCGCGATCTTGGGAGAAGAGCAGTAATGACCGATCTGACTAGGCTTACTGCGGCCGCGCTGTCCGAAAAGTTGCAGGCGGGAGACATATCAAGCGTTGAGGTGACCCGGGCCCACCTGAACCGCATCGCCGCGGTGGATGGCGACCTGCACGCATTCCTTCACGTGTCATCCGCAGCATTGGAGACGGCAGCTGCTGTCGACGCCAAGCGGGCTGCAGGCCAAACGTTGAGCGCGCTCGCCGGCGTTCCGATCGCTATCAAAGACGTACTTTGCACGTACGACATGCCCTCGACCGCCGGTTCGAAGATTCTCGAAGGATGGGTTCCTCCCTACGACGCCACTGTCGTTCGCAAGCTGCGAGAAGCCGACCTCGTGCCGCTCGGAAAAACGAACATGGACGAGTTTGCGATGGGTTCATCGACGGAGCACTCGGCATACGGCCCGACCCGTAATCCCTGGGACCTCGAGCGAATCCCCGGAGGCTCTGGAGGAGGATCGGCCGCAGCCGTTGCCGCCTATGAGACGCCCCTTGCGCTGGGCAGCGACACTGGTGGATCCATTCGCCAGCCAGCCGCTGTCACCGGATCCGTCGGCGTTAAGCCCACTTACGGCGGCGTCTCGCGTTACGGCGCTATCGCTCTCGCATCATCACTAGACCAGGTAGGCCCGGTGTCCCGCACCGTCCTCGACGCTGCCTTGCTTCACGATGTCATCGGCGGCCACGACCCACGCGACTCTACCTCGCTGCGTGACACGTGGCCAAGCTTCGCCCATGCGGCTCGTGCGGGTAAGGAATCGCGTTCCCTTGCTGGAGTCCGTGTCGGCGTGGTTAAGGAGCTTAACGGCGATGGATTCCAGGCCGGCGTGCATAGCACCTTCGCTGAGGCCCTTGAACTGATGGCCGCCGCTGGAGCGGAAATTGTTGAGGTCTCCGCTCCGAATTTCGAGTACGCAGTGGCCGCCTACTACCTGATCCTGCCGGCCGAGGCATCTAGCAACTTGGCGAAGTTCGATTCGGTGCGCTTCGGCATGCGGGTCAATCCGCTACGTGGCGGAACCGTCGAGGATGTTATGGCTGCTACCCGGGAGGCCGGTTTCGGCCCGGAGGTTAAACGGCGCATCATTCTTGGAACATACGCGCTCAGTGCGGGCTATTACGACGCGTACTACGGGAGTGCTCAAAAGGTGCGCACGCTCATCCAACGCGACTTCGACGCAGCGTTCCAGCAGGCTGACGTGTTGGTGAGCCCAGCAGCACCGACCACTGCCTTCAAACTCGGGGAAAAGCTCAACGACCCGTTGGCGATGTATCTCAACGACATCACGACGATCCCGGCGAACCTGGCCGGTATCCCGGGGATGGGGCTCCCCATGGGAATTGCTCCTGAGGATGGGTTGCCGACGGGCATGCAGATCATGGCGCCAGCCCGTCAAGACGCACGCTTGTACACGGTTGGCGCGGCGCTCGAAGCGCTGCTGGAAGACAAGTGGGGTCACACCCTCATCAGCCGGGCTCCCGATCTGGCGCTCGCAGAAGATTTCGCTGCCACGGAAGGTGTCGTCTAATGGCTAAAGCAGAACTTATGGACTACGACAAGGCC
>JAODMI010000075.1 GCA_025464755.1 Homoserinimonas sp. | reverse complement strand
GCCGTAAACAGTACAACAGGAAGCTTGCCTGTCTTCGCTACCTCGACCACCAGCTCGTAGGGGGCTTGCAAATCTTTGGCTGCGACGTAGAGCTCGTCTTGGCTCAATGAGGCCAGGCGTGCGATCTCACGCTTGATTGTGCGAATGTGCTTGGTGGCCTCACTGACGTCACCTGTGCCGGCTTCGCCCTTGGAGCGAATCATGGCGGCACCCTCGTTGATGCGGCGTAATGCCTCACCCAGGTTGGTGGCTCCGCAAACGAATGGCACGGTAAACGGCCACTTGTCGATGTGATTGACATAATCTGCGGGACTGAGCACTTCGGACTCGTCGATGTAGTCGACGCCGAGGGACTGCAACACCTGCGCTTCCACAAAGTGCCCAATGCGGGCTTTCGCCATCACGGGGATGGAGACCGTCGCGATGATGCCGTCGATCAGATCGGGATCGCTCATTCGAGCGACTCCACCTTGCGACCGGATGTCGGCAGGAACACGTTCCAGTGCCATGACGGCAACCGCGCCGGCATCCTCAGCAATCTTGGCCTGCTCCGCGTTGACGACATCCATGATGACCCCGCCCTTGAGCATTTCGGCGAGGCCGCGCTTCACGCGGCTGGATCCAACGTCGGTCAATGCGGCGTCGTTGTTCGTGTTGCTGTCAACCATGCTGATAATTCTACCTTCGTACGGGGGTGGGCTTTGTCTGCGTGTGGGCGTCCGACCCTCACGATGGCCAGGCGGCCGCGATCTCATCCCGAACTTCGCCCAATAACCTGGGCACAGCCTTGGTGCCGGCGATGATTGGGAAGAAATTGGAGTCAAGTGCCCAGCGAGGCACGATGTGTTGGTGCAAATGCGCGGCAATTCCCGCTCCGGCGATCCTCCCCTGGTTCATGCCGATATTGAAGCCATCGCACTGAGCGCTTTGGCGCAAAACCTGCATGGCTGTCTGCGTGAGAGTACCAATCTCTGCGACCTCTTCAGGAGATGCTTGGTCATATGTTGCAACGTGCCGGTAGGGGCAAACCAGCAGGTGGCCCGAATTGTAGGGAAAAAGATTAAGCAACACGAAGGCGTGTTCACCTCTGGCAACGATAAGCGCCGTCTCATCATCCTTGTTCGGAGCGATGCAAAACGGGCAATCATCTTCCGCTGGCTGTTGCCCGTCTTGAATATAAACCAACCGGTGGGGCGTCCATAAACGTTGAAAAGCATCCGGGACCGCGGCAAAATTATGGGAACTTTCTGCCTGAACACCGTCGATGTCGGGCACGATTACACCTGCGCTTTGGACGCAATGGCGCCCGTGATTCGCTCGATTGCTTCGGCGACGGGAATACCGTTCTCCTGACTGCCGTCCCGGAAGCGAAAACTAACTGCACCGGCAGCACGATCGTCTTCCCCCGCGATGAGCTGGAAGGGGACCTTGGCCTTGGTATGCGTGCGAATCTTCTTCGGCATTCGATCATGGGAGTGATCTACCTCCGCGCGGACCCCCATGGCTTTCAACTTCGCTATGACCCCATCAAGGTAGTCACCGTATTCGTCTGCTACAGGGATGCCGACAACCTGCACCGGTGCTAACCAAACAGGAAAGGCCCCTGCGTAGTGTTCAAGCAAGATGGCGAAAAAACGTTCGATCGACCCGAGCAACGCACGGTGGATCATAACCGGCTGCTGCCTTGTTCCATCGGACGCCGTGTACTCAAGTTTGAAAAGTTCCGGCTGGTTGAAGTCGAGCTGCACTGTGGACAGTTGCCAGGTGCGGCCAATGGCATCCCTAGCTTGCACCGAAATTTTGGGACCATAAAACGCGGCTCCGGCGGGATCATCGACCAGGTCGAGGCCGGATTCAACAGCGACTGCCCGCAGTGTTTCGGTCGCTTCCTCCCACTGTGCATCGGTGCCGACCGACTTTTCAGGGTCACGTGTGGAGAGCTCAAGGTAGAAGTCCGTTAGGCCGTAGCCTCGCAGTGTTTCGAAGACGAATTCCAGTTGACGTTTTACTTCGTCCCTGACTTGTTCTTCTGTCACGTAGATATGGGCATCATCTTGAGTAAGCCCACGAACGCGGGTGAGTCCCGACAGGGTTCCGCTCTTCTCGTATCGGTATACGGTGCCGAACTCCGCGAGACGAAGCGGCAGTTCACGGTAGCTGCGACCGCGCGCCCTGAAGATCAGGTTATGCATGGGGCAGTTCATCGGCTTCAGGTAGTAGTCCTGACCCTGACGCGTAACGTTGCCGTCCTGATCCACCTCCTCGTCAAGGTGCATAGCCGGAAACATGCCCTCCTTATACCAGTTGAGGTGCTGGCTTGTCTCGAAAAGATGTCCCTTGGTGATGTGAGGCGTGTTGACAAGTTCGTAATCGTGGGCGAGCAGGCGCTCGCGCATGTAGTTCTCGATCTCCGCGCGGATGATTCCCCCCTTGGGGTGGAAGACGGCGAGTCCGGAGCCGATTTCTTCAGGAAAGGAAAAGAGGTCCAGATCTGCGCCCAGCTTGCGGTGATCGCGCTTGGCCGCCTCCTCTAATCGCTCTTTGTACGCACGCAAGTCGTCTTTCGTGGCCCAGGCCGTGCCATAAACGCGTTGCAGTTGTTTGTTCTTCTCAGAACCTCGCCAATAGGCTGCGGCGGTCCGCATGAGCGACCACCCGTTACCGATCAGGCGAGTGTTAGGCAGGTGCGGCCCACGGCATAAGTCTTTCCAAACAGTTTCCCCCGTCTTCGGGTCCACGTTGTCATAAATTGTGAGTTCGCCGCCGCCGACCTCTACGGACTCGTTGTCGCCCATAACGCTGGTCGAAGTCGCCGCGACACCCTTAAGGCCGATGAGTTCAAGTTTGTATGGTTCGTCGGCCAATTCCGCGCGGGCCTCGTCCTCACTGACTACCCGCCGCTGGAATCGCTGGCCTTGTTTGATGATGCGCTCCATCGCCTTTTCGATGGCCTTCACATCTTCCGGTGCAAGGGGAGTCTCGACGTCAAAGTCGTAATAGAAGCCATCGGCTATGGGGGGACCAATCCCGAGTCTTGCCTCAGGATTGATCGACTGGAGGGCCTGCGCCGTCACATGTGCGGCAGAATGGCGCAGAATGCTAAGACCGTCGGCCGAGTCGATCGTGACAGCTTCGACGTTATCCGCAACGGTGACGGTTGTAGCCAGGTCGCGAAGTTCTCCGTTAACACGTATGGCAACGACGTTGCGGTCAGGAAATAGGTCGAATCCGGTCTGCTGATCGCTCATTCAACCAACTTTAGTCGGCAGAGCAGGGCGGAGAGTTTCGCGCTCACGGGAACGATGGCGCGAGCCTGCTACCGCTGTGAGCTGTCATCCCGAAGATTCATTCGGAATCGCTTCTTCTTGATGTAGCCCATTGCCACAAGCACAAGTCCAGCGCCCAAAAACAGCGCTGCGGCCCACACCACGAGAGCCTGCAGAGCACCGTCACCGGTTGACTCACCCTCGACCGGTGTTGCCGATTGGAGAAAAACGAACCACATGACAATGTTGATGATCCCTACAACGACGAAGAGGGAGCCGATGGCGAGCCAGGATGTTCCTGACGATGGTTTCCTCACGTTGCGGATGCTCGACATGCGACCAAGTTAGGTGCTGCGACCGTCATAAGCGACTGCTTTACTGCCGGTGCTCGCGGTGCTAAAAGGGCTGCCTGGCGTTGCGGTTTCAGAACTCGAGGTCACTCAGATCGGGAATATCTGTCATTTCGTCCGACCAATCGGGACGCTTAGGCTGCAGCCGTCGAGTGTGTTGCTCCAGTTCTTCGAGAACTTTGACATCGTCAGGTTCCTCCCCGCTGTTCTCGACCGGAGTAGAGAACAGTTGGCTCGCGGGACCAACCAGGATGTGCGCGTAGCCGTGACTTCCACCTTCGGTGATAACGGGCACCATGACGACATCCGCCGTATCTGCTTCGGCCAGCGCCCGTGCGTAACGCAACACAGCTTTGCAGGTGCGGTCGCCCACCATCATGTATCCGCCTGCGTAATAAAGTCGTCGCATGTAGGCGATACTCGCCCGGGAGTCGCCTTATTGCAAGGGTCTTGCGCTGCGCATATTGGCCCATACCGCCGGTGACGGTGTAGAAACAAAAAACCCCCGGTTTCCCGGGGGTTTTCTTGTGGGCGATACTGGGATCGAACCAGTGACCTCTTCCGTGTCAGGGAAGCGCGCTACCGCTGCGCCAATCGCCCAGGGCGTTTTTGCTTTTCATTTTGAGTGGAGGTGGCGACGGGATTTGAACCCGTGTGGACGGCTTTGCAGGCCGCTGCCTCGCCTCTCGGCCACGCCACCATGGTGGGTTCTCACACGTCTTAACACTTCTAGCGTGAGACTTCACTCGAGCGGATGACGAGATTCGAACTCGCGACCCTCACCTTGGCAAGGTGATGCGCTACCACTGCGCCACATCCGCATTTGCTCGCATTTCTGCGTGCGGAGATGACTCTATCTGATGGAAGCGCAGAGCACCAAACCGAGAGATGAACGGCGCGTTGCGAACCGAAACCTGTGGCAGGATTGTGGTCGCAAGGGCGATTGGCGCAGTTGGTAGCGCGCTTCCTTCACACGGAAGAGGTCATCGGTTCGAGTCCGGTATCGCCCACATACAAGTTGCCGCGCTAGGTGCGGAACTGTGTGAAGTCAGCAGTCTCAGGGTCAGCGCCTGTGCGGTTGCCAGAATCTAAAGCGTCAATGGCTTCTAATTCGTCAAGTTGCAGTGACACGTTGACCGATTCGAAGTTCGAGAGGATTCGGTCTGGAGTCACTGACTTAGGGATTGCGATGCGCCCCTGCGCTAGATGCCAGGCGAGAATGATCTGAGCGGATGTGCTTTCGTACTTTTTTGCAAGCCCGGTCACCACGTCGGAGTTAAGATCACTGCCCTGCCCAAGCGGGCTATAAGCCTCAACTTCTATGTCGTGCGCGACCGTAAACGTTGACAACTGTTTCTGCTGAAAAGTCGGATGTACCTCAATCTGATTGACGGCGGGCACGATGTCAGTTTCGGACAGTAGCCGTTCAAGGTGACTCTCAAGAAAATTGGACACGCCGATCGCACGGATTTGCCCGTCCGCGTGCAGCTTCTCGAACGCCTTCCAGGTTTCAACGAAGAGGTTGTGACTCGCATACGGCCAGTGGATCAGGTACAGGTCGACAACATCCACTCCAAGCTTTTGTCTACTGTCCTCGAAAGCACGCAATGAACTTTCGTACCCCTGATCCCCGTTACGCAGCTTGGTTGTGACAAAAATCTCTTCCCGGGGAAGGCCGGACGCTCTCATGGCAGCCCCAACACCTTCCTCGTTGTAGTAACCAGCCGCCGTGTCGATGTGTCGGTATCCGCAGGCAAATGCCTTCTCCACCACCGCTTGTGTTTCTTCCGGAGGTGTTTGAAACACTCCGAATCCCAGTTGCGGAATGGTTACGCCGTTGTTGAGCGTCACTTGGGGTACTGGCATTGTGATGATTGCTCCCTGTCGGTTGGTGGTTACCCAATTTCACAGTCGATACGCATCAGAGTCAATCCACTTGGGTCGAATGAGCGTCGAATATTCTGAATCAATGCAGACATCGCCCACCCCGGAGCGCACGGTAGTTCGTGATTTCTTTTCCGGAATGTCGTATCTGGGACGTGGCCTGGCGCTGTGGTGTAGTGCACCGAAACTGATGATGCTCGGCGCCCTGCCAGCACTGATCATCGGGACTATGTACGGGGCGGGATTGATAGCAGTAGCGGTCAATGCTCAATTGCTCGCGGACTGGCTTACACCGTTTGCCGCCGCATGGCCTGACCTCTGGCGCTCGCTCATGCGCATCGCAGCAGTTGTCGCTGTACTTGGGCTCACACTGCTGTTTCTTGTTTACACGTTCGTCGCAGTCACGTTGACCGTTGGGGATGTGTTCTACGAACGTATCTGGCAGCATGTTGAGAACATGATGGGCGATGCTCCCCCGGCGCTGGGCTTAGCATGGTGGCGCTCCGTGTGGGCAAGCCTCTGGGATGCCGTGCGTCTCCTACTTGTTGCCGCGTTGATCGGGTTCGCTCTCTTCGCCGCCGGATTCATCCCCCTTCTCGGTCAAACCGTCGTACCCGTTATCGGTGCTCTGGCTGGCGGCTGGATTCTCACCGTCGAACTGACGGGCTTCGCTTTACAGGCACGTGGGCTGAGCCTTCGTGAGCGCCGCAGGATGCTTGCCGCGCGGCGGGCGAGGACGCTCGGGTTCGGTGTGGCCACGTACGTGCTGTTCCTGGTGCCGCTCGGAGCTATCCTGACCATGCCCGCGGCCGTCGCCGGGGCAACCATGCTCGCGCGGGACGCACACGCGCAGTCGGTTGCAGAAAAGACAGGTGGCGCCTGAAACGTCGGCGTCGTTTTTTGCGCCGACTCGCCAGAGACGAGACTGCCGGCCGTAGCAGTCGTTGCTGGCTCCCAGAGGCGCTAAGGCCCTCTGAGGAAGTGTTCAGGGTGCAGCTTGTATCCAAGGAGCAGCACGCGCGTTTGCCTCACGACGAGCTGTCGGTCGTCGTACGACTCTGCCTACGTCGTTCAGTTACTCGTGTGGCGAAGTAGGCGAGCAGTCCGGAGATCGCCAGAGCGTACAGTGCGGATGCCGTCACCGCCGTTACCTGGGCCATTGGCAGCTCTGGTGCACCGGTGTATAGGAAGCCTCGCGCCTGATCGAGAAGTCCCACGGCTACCAGCCCGGTGATGCCCCCAACAAGGTTGGCGATGGCCATCAGCGCACCGAAAGACCGCTCGCCAGATCGGCTTCGGTTGTGTGCGTAGTGAGCAGCCAAAGCCCCTGCGAGAAGTCCTATAACGGTGGCCGCCGGTGCGCTGACGGATGCTCCGGTGCCAGTGGCTGTCGCCAACCCGCACACGACCCCCAGTCCACAGCCGCGCAGCGAGACACTCCCCGTTTTGGCCCACTGCACGGCGAGGGATGCCGCTAACGACGCAGTGGCAAAGATTACAGTGTTTCGAACAAGTGCCACGGTGTAGGCGTTCATGTCTAACTCGCTGAAAGCAAGCCAGCTTGCCCAGAAAACGGAGACGGCAAGCAACCCGACCAAGTAGGCTCCGCGTGCAATTTCCAGAGTCGGCGTGCGAAGAGGCCGCCGCGCTTTTCGGGTCGCAAAGCCGAGCATTGCAGCGGCCGAACCTAATCCGATGTGAAATGGGATCGCGCCGGCATAGTCATAGGCCGCACGACTGGCCGGTGACCACTGATTTCCCTCGCCAAAAATGCCCCAGGCCAGCGGAATGAACACGAGGGCGTACCAGGCCACAGCGAAGGAGACGGCGGACGTTGAAGGCAGCCCTCGCTCAAGCGCGATAAGCATCGAGATGCCCGCACTGGCCAGGCCCCCGAAACATGCCATTACGAAGAGCAGCGAAGGATCAAGCCCCATGACGCTCCCTCCAACGGCCCGCGGGAAAGACTAGCGAAAAAAAGGGGGTGCAGTCCTTCAGGACTGCACCCCCTTGCGGCCAGATGCGAAGCTAGACCCTGTCGAGCGCGTAGCCCTCTTCGCCGTGGACGACTGTGTCGATGCCCGCAACCTCGTCTTCGTTCTTGACGCGAAAACCGATGGTCTTCTCAATGGTGAAGCCCAACACCAAGGCGATCAGGAACGAATACACCAACACACCGAATGCTGCAATTGCCTGAACAGCCAGCTGCCCCAGATTTCCCCCGGTGAAGAGCCCGGTACCGGTTGCGAAGAAGCCGAGGTACAGGGTTCCGATGATTCCACCGACAAGGTGGATACCGACTACGTCAAGCGAGTCATCGAAGCCCAACTTGAATTTCATCTCTACAGCCAGTGCGCACACTGCTCCGGCGAGGATGCCGAGGACGATTGCCCACCCCGGGGTCAAGTTTGCACAGGCTGGCGTGATGGCGACCAAACCTGCGACGGCGCCGGAAGCGGCACCGACCGCCGTAGCCTTGCCATCCTTCAGCTTCTCGACAACAAGCCAACCGAGGGTCGCCGCGGCCGTGGCGCCAAGAGTGTTGATAGCAATGAGGCCGACACCCTCAAGCCCGTTGGCGAACTCGGCGCCGGCGTTGAAGCCGAACCAGCCGAACCAGAGAATTGAGGCGCCAAGCAGAACCAGGGGGACGTTGTGAGGCTTGTGCGCACCTTTCTGGAAGACGACGCGACGGCCCAGAACCAGGGCGAGCGCTAGGGCAGCAGCACCGGCGTTGATATGCACCGCTGTGCCACCGGCGTAGTCGATGACGCCGGGAAGCCCCAGCGTCTCACCCAGATTCAATATCCAACCGCCACCCCAAACCCAGGCTGCCACCGGGAAGTAGACAAGCGTGGCCCAAAGTCCGGCGAAAATCATCCAGGATCCGAACTTCGCACGGTCTGCGATGGCACCAGATATGAGTGCCACCGTAATGATCGCGAACGTGGCACCGTAGGTGGCGCCGACCAGGGTCTCATTGTCGGCTGAACCGAGCCCGAAATCGGAGAAAGGGTTTCCGGCGAAGTCCCCAACGCCCGCAACGGCCGACATGTTGTAGCCATAGAGAACCCAGAGGACGCCGATGAGCGCAAGCGAGCCGAAGCTCATCATCATCATGCTGACGACGCTCTTAGCCTTTACCAGGCCTCCGTAAAATAAAGCAACGCCCGGTGTCATGAAGAGCACTAAGGCGGTGGCCGTAATGGCCCAAGAAAGTTCGCCGGTATCCATGGGATTTCCTATTACCTCTCGTAGTTCGCAAGGACGAACCCTTGGGTAACCCTCGGTCATGCTGCCACCGGGCTACTTCGGGTACGAGGAAAGCATCTTGTGCGGAGGTTTCAGCCCCGGTGCCCCGATGTTTCATCGCGGTTACGCACAATCACGCCAGGTAAATACCATGTTTCGCCAAGCGGGAACCGTCAGGTGAGCGTGTCGAGACCCACGCCAGCAGGGACCCGACACGCGCCGTCGACGAAACCGCCTATGCAGGCTCTGGGGAGGTTAGCGCCATCATCCGTGACACGGCGCGCAAATACTTCTTGCGGTAACCACCGGCAAGCATGTCTTCGGCGAACACCTCATCAAGCACAATCCCCGTGGCGATGATGCGCACTTGGGCGTCATAAAGCCGGTCAACGAAAGCCACCAGTCTGAGAGCATCCGTTTGATTGTGCAGCACATGTACGTCGGTGAGCCCGACCGCTGAGAGTCCGTCGATCAGTTTCACATAGCGAGACGGATGCACCGTTGCCAAATGTTTCAACACGGCACCGAAGTCATCGACGGTCACAGCACCCTCGACCGATGCAACAGCCGCACCGAACTCGGCTGGATGCAGCGATATGGCGTGCCCGGAGCTATCGCGGTGGCGATAGTCGACGCCATCCACTCGCAGAGTCCGGAACTGGGCTGACATGGCGTCGATCTCGCGGCGGAAATCTACGGCAGCGAAACGCCCCTCACCGAGAGCGTTGGGCGGAGTGTTAGACGTG
>JAODMI010000074.1 GCA_025464755.1 Homoserinimonas sp. | reverse complement strand
CCCCACAAAAAAGGCGGGAGCATCTGCCGCTATACGGAATGGTCCGGGTCAACGAACGGCACAAGGCTCGCCATAGCCGCGTCAAGAAGTTCCGCATCGGTGTACTTGGCGAGCCGGTCAGCCGTGTCACCGCCCATGGTGGCGACGAGGATAGCCTCTCCCGTGATGGGCTCGAGGTTGACCCACAATGGGAAGTCGGCGTCACCGCCGACAGTGGCCCACAGCACGGCATCCGTCGACCAAAAAGCAGTGTCGTACCGCAGGACAAGCTTCTCTTGCCGGGCCATGCCCAGTGCGCTTATCGCCCCACGATTCGAGAACGGAAGCGGGGGGTCGAACTCAATTGTCCCGGCCTGCAAGACGCCTAGTGGGACGGTTATGACAACTCGATCGGCAGAAAGTGAGTCTCCCCTCGCCAGCCGGAGAGCGACCCCGCGTTCGCTAGAGGTTACGTTCACAACGGCACTAGATGGAAGGATCTCGAGATCTTCCAGCAACTCGGTTAAGAGGGCGTCGTAGCCGGTCACCAGGCGGTCCCCTTCGCCGGTTGCCAGCAATGGATCGGTCGCATACCAGGCGGAGAGCTCGTCAGGGTCCACCCCCTGACCGGCAGTGATATCTGCGGCAAGGTAGTGCTCCAGCAACGTCGCCTGAGACACGCCCGAGCTTTCTGGTTCATTCGGCAGATCTGCGGCACCCGATTCACGCAGTGCTACTTCAAGCGTCACATCGCCCGGCTGCGTCGACGCCCACATCATTGCTGTCGCGACGGCCTGGCTGCCAACCGAGCCTAAGTCGACGGCCGCTCCGGTGAGGTTCCTGGCGTCCTTCGTTGACACGATCGCGGTAACCTCAGCCCCAAGTCGCATGAGATCATCCGCCAGCGAGCCCCTGTCAATGTTGCGCACCCAGGCGGCACCTAGCTCGATGGGAATGGGCCAGTTGTTGCTTCGAGCTGTGTGGATGCGCCCACCTGCTCTGTCACGCCCTTCGATAACCACGACGCTGAAACCGTCGTCGCTGAGCCGACGCGCGGCCGTGGCACCAGCTATGCCGGCACCGATGATGGCAATGCGCTCCCCGGGCTCTGCCGCGACCTGCACTTCTGCTGCGGCTCGCTCGCCAGATGCGCGCGCACCCTGGACGGTACCCGGGTCGACCTCCGCCGTCGCCTCACCCGCAAAATAGAGGCGGTCATCAACGGACTGCCTCATAGCGATGCGGTCTTCAGGTGTTGAGCCGACTCGCGGAAAGCTGAAGGCGCCCCGAGCAAAAGGGTCATCAGTCCAGGCGGTGCGCACAAAGCCGTCCGGCCGCGGAACGACAGATGGCATCAGAGTAACGGTGGGTCGAGGGCGCGGCGCGGGAGTTGTGCAGGCCGATACGACCAGGAGCGAAATCCCGGACAAAGACCCCATCAGGAATGTACGCCTCTTCATGGTCATCTGTTGTCAGCGTAGCCCGCGCCAGACAGATCTGCCAGCAATCGACACGCCGCATGAAACCTGAGGTATAGCCAGATTAGAGCTACGAGAGTATATTTCTGGCCATGCGATAAATACTCACCTATTTCTCACCAGATAGGCGAGAAACGGACAATCGAAAAATGCGCCTTCCGACAACACCACTGGCTGGACGGCACGTAAACCCGCCCGGCAACGCCAGTAGCCCCACACCCGACGACCTACGCTTACCCGCTCGGCCTCGGCGTTACCTTGCCCTTCCGCTACCCGAAAATAGCTGATCGCGCACCACTTACTGTCTACAAGAATGAAACGCAGGCTGCATACCGTGGACCCGACCACACCCACCCCCTATACGAATACTGAACCAAACACTGCTGTCACCACGAGAACGCTGCACCTTCCCGAGGCGGTGACGAGGGACGCATGAGTGAAATACGAACGGATCTCCCATCCGAGGTCCCAAACCCGCCCCCCAACCGTCCAGAACTCCGGATTATCGATGCGGAAGCCCCGTACGTGAGTCACCGCCCCTCGTCGCCGCCGCCGCGAGCATCCTGGGCCAGGCGCTACCGCGTATACCTGCGGTTCAGCGATTCCCTTATCATCGCCGCCGCCGTGCTGCTGGCACCCATCGCCCGGGTGCCGGGAAGCAGCGCCGCACCATTAAACTTCACCGGATCTCAGCCATACTGGGCGATCTCAATACTCATGATCCTCGTGTGGTTTGTGTCGCTGAGCGTCTACCACACCCGCGACGGCAGAATCGTCGGCGTAGGCGCTGAAGAATACAAAGGCGTTGTCCATGCCAGCATGTTGGTGTTCGGCCTCTTCTTTGTCGCCATAACCCTGCTGAGATCCGACGTTGCACTTGCACAATTTGCTGCAGCGCTACCTCTCGGTGTCGTAGGGCTGACAGTCTCACGTTGGGTATGGCGAAAATGGCTCACCCTGCAACGCCAGGCGGGACGCTATTTATCACGTGCAATCGTTGTCGGAGGCACCGATGATGTCTCGTATGTCATCAGCCAAATGGATCGTAACCCGGGCGCCGCCTACCGTATCGTTGGCGCAGCCCTCGACCAAAACGATGGTGGCGTGCTGCATGTCAACGGCAGAGAAGTTCCTGTCGTCTGTGATCTCGACACCGTGACGGAGGCGGCGCGGCAGCTACGAGTCGATACCGTGATCGTTTCCGGGCAACCGGGCAACCGGGGCCAGTACGTGCGCGACTTGAGCTGGGAGCTTGAAGGGACAGCTGCTGAGCTGGTCCTGGCGAATCGCCTAACCAATGTTGCTGGACCTCGAATACACTTCCGTCCAGTCGAGGGGCTCCCGCTCATGCACGTCGAGCTCCCACGCTACGAAGGCGGAAAGCACGTACTCAAACGGGGTCTCGACATCACGGTATCCGGTGCAGCCATCCTGGCCCTTCTGCCCCTGCTTCTCGTCCTGGCCGCGCTCATCCGGCTTGACACTAACGGACCAGTCCTGTTCCGTCAGGAACGCGCCGGCCGCGGCGGCAAGATATTCGGAATGATCAAGTTCAGATCGATGGTGGTCACTGCCGAAGACCAGCTCGCTGGGCTGCTCGATCAGAACGAGGGAGCCGGCGTTCTCTTCAAAATGAAAAACGACCCGCGGGTAACTCGGTTTGGACGCGTCATGCGAAAGTACTCGCTCGATGAGTTGCCTCAGCTCTGGAACATCCTGATTGGTCAGATGAGCC
>JAODMI010000046.1 GCA_025464755.1 Homoserinimonas sp. | reverse complement strand
ACCCCAAGCCGCGTTGTTTCATGCCGAGCATCCGCTCGATGATACGCTCCGGCGTACCGACGGCTACGGCGTTAGGGTCGCGGTATTCGGACACGAACGCTTCTGCCCGATCCGCTCCGATGTAAGGCGTGACGCGAGCCTCAATTGCGGCGATCCGAGCCGCAACTTCTGACTCTGTAGATGCGATAACCGTGTTGTAGTTTGCGCTTCGCACTATCGCGTCGAAGTCGGTTCCGACATCAACAGTGTGCTGGCGCAACAGATCACTTTTGTGGCTGAACTCTGCAGGGGCCCCCGTAAAGTTTGTGTAGTTGGCGTATTGCGCCGCGATCCGCAGCGTCACTTTCTCGCCGCCGCCGGCGATCCACAACGGAATGCCTCCTGCCTGCAAGGGAAGCGGCCGTACGATCGCGCCGTGCACCTGATAGTGCACACCGGCCAGGGTGGCGCTGCCCGTAGCCCAGGCCTGCTTCATGATTTGCACGCCCTCGTCAAGGCGAGCCAGACGCTCCCCCGCGCGGGGAAATCCGTACCCATACGCGCGCCACTCATGCTCGTACCAACCGGCACCGATGCCCATCTCAATGCGCCCACCCGAGATCACGTCGGCGGTAGCGGCTACTTTCGCAAGGTACGCAGGGTTGCGGTAGCTCATGCACGTGCACATCTGGCCGAGCCGCAACCGTTTGGTGGTTGCTGCGAAGGCGGCCATTAACGTCCACGCTTCGTGAGTGGCTTCATCCGTCACCGCCGGAACAGTGTGAAAATGGTCATAAACCCAGATCGACTCCCACGGCCCCGCATCTGCGTGCGCAGCAAATCTGCTCATGGTTGCCCACTGATCGACGGGGTGGATGCCGACGAGGTCGTGACGCCAACCCTGAGGTACGAAAAGTCCAAATCGCATGAACTCAGCCTAGATATGGCCGGTGCAGGTGTCACCCGCCTCTGGTGAACGTGTCGGCAGCGTCCGGGGACCTCATGGTCGCGATCGCGACTGGCTGGTGCAGCGGGGGAGCGTGATCAGGGCTGCCGTTGCAGGCGGGCGCGGGATCAGCGGCGGGTTCCCAGCTCTTCTTTGATGGCCGCCACGAACATGTCAATGTCTGCCTCGGTGGTGTCGAACGCTGTCATCCAGCGCACTTCTCCGGTGGCTTTGTTCCAGTCGTAGAAGCGGAACTTCTCTCGCAGACGGTCCGCAACGCCTGCAGGCAACACAGCAAAGATGGCATTGGCATCCGTTGGCTGACTGAACGTCAGGCCGGTTATGGCGCCCGCTGCCACCTCCGACTCCAGGGAAAGTCGAAGGCGCGAAGCCATCGCATTGGCATGCCCTGCCGACCGCAGGTAAAGGTCGTCTTCCAGTAGCGCGATGAGCTGCGCTGACACGAAGCGCATCTTCGAGGCGAGCTGCATAGTGAGCTTTCGAAGGTAAGTCAGCCCGTCGGTAACGTCTGGATTCAGCACAACGACGGCTTCTCCGTACAGCAGACCATTTTTGGTGCCGCCGAAGCTGAGGATGTCGACTCCGGCATCCGTCGTGAACACCTTCAGGGGCACACCAAGTGCAGCAGCGGCATTAGCGATGCGTGCGCCGTCGAGGTGCAGCACCATTCCCTTGGAATGGGCGTGATCGGCGATGGCCCGGATCTCATCCACTGTGTATAGGGTGCCCAGTTCGGTGGGTTGGGTAATGCTGACGGCGAGTGGCTGGGCGCGGTGCTCATCCCCCCAGCCCCAGGCCTGTTGGTCGATGAGCTCCGGGGTTAGCTTGCCATCGGGGGAGTCGACGGTCAGCAGTTTGAGACCGCTGATACGTTCCGGGGCGCCATTCTCGTCGGTGTGGATGTGCGCCGTGCTGGTCGCGATCACCGCACCCCAGCGAGGCAGGAGGCTGGTCAGCGCCGTAACGTTCGCCCCGGTGCCGTTGAAGACGGGGAAGGTTTCGGTGCGCTCGCCGAAGTGATGCTTCATGACCTCCTGCAGCTTCGCTGTGTACACGTCCTCGCCGTAGGCGACCTGGTGGCCACCGTTAGCGTTCGCTATCGCCACCAAGATTTCTGGGTGCGCTCCCGCATAGTTGTCACTGGCAAAACTGCGGTAGGTGTCGTCATGAAGTTTCACCTGTTCAGTCTGCCAGCCCTCACTGCTGCGAGAGCTTTCCCTCTCTCGACAAGCTTCCCCCATCGCAAACGGTGTCACCGCGGAGCCGGCGCTCCTGTCACCCAAAGCGGGTGCGCTGCGGTCGCTGCGCCAGCATGCCCTGGGCCTGCTGGAAGGGCATCACGCCCAGCCGGTACAAGGCGTAACCCACTACGGAGGTTAGTGATGCGACTGGCTCAGTACGCCGTTATCCCCGAAGTCGACTCGATCACCGGCGCCAGTTTTTTGCCCAGTGCTTCGAAGAACATGGACAACGGAAACTCGTCGTCCATCACCGCATCGGTGAGTTCGCGCGGTGGAGCGTCGAGTGGCAGGTCGCCCTTCGCCCAGCGGGACGCCGGGTGCGGCGTGACCGTTTTCGACACCAGTTCGTAGGCCGCCAGCCAGTGCGCGGCCTTCGGGCGGTCGATTGAGCGCCAGTAGAGTGCATCGATCTCACTGGCGAGCGCGATGACCGCATCCGGAAGTTGCTCCCAAATGATGCTCAGACGCGTGTCCGTCCAGTGCAGTACGTGCTGCTGGTGCAGCCAAGCGAAAAGTAACTGGCCGCCGAGGCCGTCGTAGTTGCGCACTCGCGTTCCGGTGAGCGAGAACCGGAAGATGCGGTCGAAAATCACCGCATACTGCACCAGCTGGGCTCGGTCCTTGGTCAGGTCTGGAGTGTCAGGGTTACGCACCAGCTTGACCGCCTCTCGGAACGCGGTGAGATCGCAACGCAACTCCTCGAGTGAGTAAAGGAAGAACGGCATCCGCTGCTTGACCATGAACGGGTCGAAAGGCAAGTCCCCGCGCATGTGCGTTCGATCGTGAATCAGGTCCCACATCACGAAGGTCTCTTCGGCGAGCGCCTGATCGTCGAGCAGGCGAGCAGCATCGGCAGGCAACCTGAGACGGGTGATCTCGGCAGCCGCCCGCACCACGCGACGGAACCGTGCTGCCTCACGGTCGGCGAAGATGGCGCCCCAGGTGAACTGGGGAATCTGACGCATGGCAACCGTTTCGGGGACCAACACGGCCGCGTTGGTGTCGTAACCCGCGGTGAAATCTAGGAAACGCATGGGAACGAAGAGTTCGTTGGAATAGTCCCCTGCTTCGAGGTCGGCGACGAATGCTGGCCAGATGACCTCGATGAGGACCGCTTCGACCAGCCGCGATGTACTGCCGTTTTGGGTGAACATCGGAAAGACCACCAAATGCCGCACACCGTCGACCCGGTTGCGCTGCGGTTGAAAGGCCATCAGCGAATCGTAGAAGTCGGGGACGCCAAGACCGTCAGCCACCCAGCGCTCGAAATCGGTGATGAGTGCGGCCAAATAGTCGCCGTCATGGCGCAGAAAGGGAGCGAGCTCTTCGATGGCCGCGATGATGGTGAAGATGAGGCCCTTCGCGCGGGAGGCGTCTCCTGATACGGAACCGTCCTGCCGCTGCAGCGTACGAATTTCGGATGCCGCCGCCTTCAGCCGCAGCCAGGAAGGCTGGGCGGCCAGGCGACCCCCGTCTTCAACGACCTCTGGTTCGCCGATGACCCCGCTGTTGATGTCGCTGAGTTGTGCCATGGCCTACCTCCCCGCCGTCGAATCGCGTGCCCACTGTGGGATCCCGCCGTCCTCAGCGTAGATAAATCACCGCGCCGGTTGGCTGCTGATTCCGAGTGATTATTGCGTGGACACGTGACGAACGCAGGATTACGGCTACAAACCGTGTTGCGCTAACCATTGGAGGACAACGCGCTCAAAGTCGGCCGCTTGTTCCAGCCCTGGGAGATGAGCCGAGTCAGGGAAGCGGGCGCTATCCGCCCGGGGGATGGTAGTGCTCAGATACTCGTGCTGTGCCAGCACTTCGCTGAGGTCATGATCTCCAACGAGAACCAGACTCGGGACAGTGATGTCAACGATCCTGTCGTAGGCGGGAGGTTCAAGCGGTGTAGGAATTGGATGCTCAAGCACGTGCGGTAGGTTGGCGCGGTTGAGTTCGTAAGCCTTCGCCACGAACGCCGGGTCCAGGTCGGATTCTCGCCGAGCCGGCCCAATGCACCAAAGCCGCACCTCCAGGTCACAGAGAGCTTCCCAGTCCTGCGCCTGATATGCAGCATCCATCTGGTCGAAGAGGGCGTCTTCCTCGTTTGTGAGCTCCACATCAGGAAATCCACTCGGCCCGGAGCCGATCGTAATAAGGCCGCTGACTCGTGATGGCGATTCCACGGCCAGGTCGAGCGCGATCGATCCACCGCGCGAGCAGCCGATCAGCGTCGCACGTTCGATCCCCAGGTGATCGAGAATGGCGAGGGCATCAGCGCGGTCAGAGAAGTTAACGTCTTCCGTGCGCGTTTCACCGAAACCGCGACTGTCGAACCGTATGACGTAGTGGTCTTGGGCGAACGCTTCCTCCTGCGGATCCCACATCCGAAGGTTTGCGATTCCAGCGTGCAGCAGCAGGAGCGCCGGGGAGGAGATGTGTCCGTCGGCCTCGTAGTACAGCGATGCGCCGTTGACGTCGAGATGAGGCATGATTCGAGGCTATTGCTAACCGGTGCCATAAGCCACCGTTGGCGGATCGTTGATCTACTGCAGCGGTACCTCTATATTGCGCACCAGCCGGATGCTCGCCTCGGCGGCAACGGCATCTCTCGCTTGCACCGCGGTGAGCAGGTCAGATTGGGCCCGGGCGAGCGTTTCGACGTCGATGCTCTTGGGAAGGTGCAGGCTGCCGAGGCGGATGAGGTGGACAACACTTTCAATACCGCGGCGGAGGGCGCCATTGCCGGTGAGGGTCGTCAGATGGTGAAAGAAAGCGAAGTTGGCTGTGGCGATGGACAAGAAGTCACGGGTGCGGAGGCGACGCAGGAACGCGTCGTGATCCTCTCGCATGGCGTCCGCCACTGTCGGCGGGGCGTGCGGAACGACCTCGCGAACCAGGGCCGCGTACAAAGCGGCCCAGACGATCATCGCCTGCGCCGTCTCCTCCGGGCTTACCAGGGCGACCCTCGTGAAACGGTTAGGGGCCGCCTCGATCAAGCCGATATTGCGCAGCCGCTGGAGCGCCTCCCGGACGGGTGTGCGTGATACCTCGAACTGATCTGCCAGAGCGGCGTCGTTGATGCGCTCGCCGGGGAGTAGCCGTCCGTCGTTGATGGCCGCAAGGAGAGACTCGAAGATTTTCGCGACGGCGGGGCTGAAGCTGTAATTGGCTACCGCTGTGTCGTGCACGATGTCGGTCATTGCACCGATTCTAGGGCGCGCGCCGCCCGTGCAACTTCCGACCTGACACAATGGGGATGTGTCTGGCGTATTGACGGGGTTCGTGGTCATCGGCGCCATTATCTTCATTGGCTACATCGCCGGACGGCTGGGGCTGCTTGGTAAGGGTGCCCAGCCGGTCATCGCCCGCCTGGTCTTCTTTGTGCTCTCGCCGTGCCTGCTCTTCACCGTGCTGGC
>JAODMI010000167.1 GCA_025464755.1 Homoserinimonas sp. | reverse complement strand
GAGCCCTGCGGTCGCGTGGGGGTTAGCGTCATGAGCTGGTCCGTCCTGTTAATAGTTCCCGCCGAAACGAAAAACTAACTTCTCACCAGTGTGCTGCCCCATACGGCCCCGATTCCACGAATAGTGGGCGAAAGAATGCGAAATCTTTCGCTATGCTCAAAATCATGACCGATCTTGCAACGCTGGGCCAGCGTATACGCCACTTCCGCACTGATGCGGGGCTCACCCTCGAGCAACTGGGCGCGTCGGTCGGTATCGCCGGCAGTCAGCTGTCCTTGATGGAGAACGGCCGCCGCGAGCCACGGTTGTCGTTGCTGCAGTCGATTGCGGCGACGCTTGAACTGCCGGTAGCGGAACTGCTCAGTGATGCGCCTCCAACACCGCGTGCGGCGCTTGAAATTGAGCTGGACCGGATGCAGCGGAGCGCTGTTTATGCAGCCCTTGGTCTGCCCGCGGTACGGCCCGGTAAGTCGATGCCCGATGACACCCTCGAGGCTCTGGTCGGGCTTCACCGCGAACTGAGTACCCGCGCGCGTCAGGCCATCGCAACACCGGAGGAAGCCCGGCGAGCGAACACCGAGCTGCGGCAGTACATGCGAACCAAAGACAATTACATCCCCGAAATCGAACGGCTGGCAGAGGACACCCTCACGAGCGTGGGGCACACTTCCGGTGCGCTCACGCACCGCTCCGTTTACCTCATGGCTGAACGGCTCGGCTTTGAACTTATGCACGTCGACGACCTTCCGCACTCGACGCGGTCGGTAACGGATTTGGAGAACGGACGGATCTACCTGCCGCCGGCGTCCATTCCTGGCGGACACGGACTGAGGTCCCTGGCGCTGCAGGCTATGGCGCACCGGCTGCTGGACCACCACGAACCAGCCAGTTATGCGGAGTTTTTGAGGCAACGGCTGGAGATCAACTACTTTGCGGCGGCCTGCCTGATGCCGTTGCATCAGTCGGTCGAGTTCCTGACCGCGGCGAAGAACGACCGCAACATCGCCGTAGAAGATTTTCGGGATGCATTCGGTGTCACGCATGAAGCCGCGGCTTTGCGCTTCACCAACCTCGCCACAACGCATCTCGCCATGCCTGTGCACTTCCTACGTGTTGGCGACGACGGGGCGCTGCACAAGGGGTACGAGAACGACGGCTTGCGCCTACCGGTTGACGTCACCGGATCTACCGAAGGTCAGCTGGTATGTCGACACTGGAGTGCCCGGGTTGCTCTCACCCGCACCAACCGCACCACCGAGTTTTACCAGTACACCGACACTCCTACCGGTACCTACTGGTGTTCAACGCAAACGGGTAGCGCCTCGTCTGACGAATTCTCCATCACATTCGGTGTGCCCTTCGCGGACGCCAAATGGTTTCGTGGCCGAGACACCACGAACCGCGAGTCGTCGCACTGCCCTGACGAGAGCTGCTGCCGCCGTCCGTCTGGCGACGTGGCTGAACGGTGGAGCCACCGTGCGTGGGCCAGTGCCAAATTGCATGCCCACATCTTGTCGCCGCTGCCATCGGGAACTTTCCCCGGCGTCGATGACACCGAGTTGTATGCGTTTCTCGAATCGCACTCAGGGTCGTAGTGGCGCAGTTCACCGTTCTGGTGCCACGGCCCTAATCCGATTGCAGGGAAAGGTGAGTGTTAGCGTCGGCGGCTACGGGGATGCAGGGTTCAACGTTGAGCGCAGGTTGCGTGCTTCACAATGGGGGTGCAGCCGCAGCATGGGGCGTGCCCAGCGACTGCCCGTTCAGCGGCCGCCGAGCCGCGCGTAGCGTGCCCGTACGAAGCAGTAAGTTCCGTACGCAATCAGCCCGAGCGCTACAGCCGTCAGGATCGCCTCCCCGAGAGGCAGGCCAGCCAGCGTCTTAAGGGCGCCGTCTAAACCCGTCGCCTCGGACGCATCCAACGTGAGGGCGGCAACGGCGAACAGGACACCAACCACCGCCAGGGCGACGCCTTTGGCGATGTAGCCGACTGTTCCCATAGAGACTGTCGCACGCCCGGCAGCGCCGGAGGGCATCGAGATGTCGGAGAGGAATGACTGCTTCACGCCCTTCACTACGAAGTGAATGCCGACAGCAAGGACCGCCAGACCAACGAGGACCAGCAAGAACACGCCGCCGGGCGTAGCAAGCATGTGAGCGCTGAAGCTTTGCGTTTGAGTTGAGCTGTCTGCTGAGCTGCCGTTGGCGGAGCTGGCGGCCGTCCACGCTACGGCCAGGTAGGCGATGCCTTTGCCGCCTTCCTTAGCGCGTTCGCCCCATGATTCTTTCTTATTACCCGGCACCTGTGCCACCAGAATCATTTGGAAGAGGCCGAGGGCAGATAAGCCTGTCGCGACTGTCCACAGCAACGCGCCGCCTCCCGGGCTGGATCGGAGTTGGGACAGTGCGCCGCCCTGGTCTGCCTGCCCTCCGCTGCCGAAGGCGATCCCGAGCGCAATGACACCGATAAGGATGTGCAGCAGCCCGTTGACGGCGTAACCGCCGCGTGCAAGTCGGCGAAAAACACTGTTGCCCTGCATGCGTGCCATGGTGTTGCGAGCCTTGTTTGTCGAGGTGGGCATAAGTTCACAGTAGGTGGTGGGTGGCTGCTGCATCAGTGGCCTGGGGCAAATGGGGTCGCAGGCTATGCGAGGGGCGACTGAGTACGCGCGTCTAGAAACGTACGGAAGCTTGCCGTACACTTGACGAATGGCGACCACCATTAAGAGCGAACGGATCGAGCTGCGCCTCACGTCCGACCAAAAACGAGACATCGAGCAGGCCGCTGCCATTTCGGGGCGCTCGGTGACGGACTTTTCCGTCCCATTGCTTGTTGAGCAAGCCGGCGAAGTCATTCGTCAAGAGCGGGAACTGAAAATGTCCAAGCACGCCTGGGACGCATTCAATCAAGTTCTGGATGAGCCCGCCAAGCCTCTCTCCGGACTCGCCGATCTCCTCCGCCGGCCTTCCGTCTTCAGCGATTGACTTCGCTCTCTCGCCCACGGCCGATCAGCCCGGGGGACGACTGCGCGACATTCGACTGTGGCGAGGCGGCGCTCGATGAGTGGGTGCGCTCCCGAGCGCTCAAGAATGAGCACACCGGCGCTTCTCGAACATTTGTAAGCGTCGACACTGAGTCGGGGTTGGTCGCGGGTTACTACTGCCTCTCCGCGAGCTCACTCACTCACGATGAGGCGACGTCGAACCTTCGTCGCAACATGCCAGAACCAATCCCCGTAATCCTCATTGGCCGCCTGGCGGTCGACACACGATTCAAAGGATTGGGCCTTGGCGTCTCGCTGCTCCAGGAGGCTATCCGCAAGGGTGTGGAGGCATCTCGAATCGTAGGCGCGCGAGCGCTTGTCGTCCACGCGATAAGCGAAAGTGCGGGGCAGTTCTACCTCAAGTTCGGCTTTACTCTCGTACCCGACAGTGCGCGGGTGATGTACATCAAGATGGACGACGCCGAGGCGACCATCGCCGACATCGTCCCTTAGGCGCTTTGCAGCGACGAGCGTTCCGTCAGCACATTGCGGCGCCGAAACTTGAGGGGTATGTCGTCGACGTTTGGTTCAAGGCCATATTCGCTGAGGTGCGGCGCAGCGCCAACCGCGAGAGTCCGCGCTGAAGCCAAGATCCAGTCGGCGCGTGGCAGGTTGGATGTGTTCAGCCGGTAGTCGGAAACAGCGGCAAGAGCGGCGTCCCAGGCGGACGAACCAGTCGGGCCGGGCTCCACTCAGGATTACGCGTTCTGCGGCCGGTGTGCGCCAGGCGGTCTGCGTAGTCGAGGAACGCGCGTACCGATTCGTCGCGATTCTCAGCACGCACAGCTGCGGCAATCCGCTCGGCAATTTCTATCGCGTTCGGCCCGAGTCCAGGGACGGCGATAAGACGATGGCCAGTCCGCTGGAGCAGAGCAGGCGCTCGAGCGTATCGAGGTGGGGCGAGGCATCCGGTCTTCGCGTCAAGGACATCGACTTCACACGCGGGCGCCTCGAGGCGCAGCACACGATCGTCGAAGTCGACGGCGTGCAGCTCGACTCGCAACCCAAAGGCTACGAAGCGAGATCCATTCCGGTTCCCGCGTCCCTGCTCGCCGAACTCAAAACGCACGTCGAAGGCAAGGAGGCCGGCTCGACGGCGTTCGCGGCAGCCCGAGGAGGCTGGCTGCGGGGGAGAGCGTTCCGTCACGGTTGGGTTCGACGAGGCTGCGGAGATTATCGGCCAGGACGGCCTCACGCGGCACAAGGTGAGGCACACCGCGGCGAGCTTGGCCATCAGCGCGGGCCAATGTCAAAGCAGTTCAGAGAATGTTGGGCCA
>JAODMI010000160.1 GCA_025464755.1 Homoserinimonas sp. | reverse complement strand
GCGCCGTCCAGTTGCGGGCGCAGGAAACACCGCTCCTCCTGCCGCGTAGCGGGTAGCTCACTGGATGCGCCGCCCAACACCGTGCTTACTGAGTCCGGCGCTGAGAAGTTAGCGCGGCAATCCGTCCGTGAATGGTGCTGATCCGGTACCTTCGGCGATGATGCTCTCGAGCACATCGCCGCTTGTGGTGTTTTCCGCCAGCCGGTTGGGCTTTCCCTGACCGTGATAGTCGCTTGATCCCGTAACAATAAGCCCGAATTTTGTCGCCAGCTCGTACAGTCGGGCCTTGCCACTGCTCGTGTTCTCGCGGTGCTCTATCTCTAGTCCAAACAGCCCCGCCTCGACGAGCTCCGCAAGCTTGTCCTCGGGAATCACACTGTCACGACCACGCGTCGCAGGGTGCGCCAACACCGGCACGCCACCAGCCGCCCGCACCAGGCGCACACCCTGCAGCGGGTCGGGGGCATAGTGGGGCTCGAAATAGCCGGTACGGGGATGCAGGATGCTCTCGAATGCTGCGCTGCGGTTCGGCACATGTCCTTTCGCCACCAGGGCGTCCGCGATATGCGGGCGGCCGACGGTGGCGCCTGCCGTCGTCTGGGCCAAAACATCATCCCAAGTGAGGTCGTAGTCGACGGACAGGCGACCCACGATGCTCTCCGCCCGGGTGAGCCGTGCCGAGCGAATACGTGCGGTCTCTGCAACGAGCGCAGCGTTCATCGGGTCGAACAGATAAGCCAACAGGTGAACGCTCTTCCAGCTGTAACGAGTGCTGAGCTCCATTCCAGGAACCACCGTGAGACCGGTCCCTGATGCTGCGGTGGCCGCCTCCCGCCAGCCGGCCGTCGAGTCATGGTCGGTCAAGGCGATGGTGCCGATTCCTTCGCTCACTGCAGCTCGCACCAACTGCGCGGGTGTCTCAGTGCCATCGGAGACACTGCTGTGGGTGTGCAGGTCAATTGCGCCGCTCATGCTGCAACTCTATGCACTCAGGCTCCGACCTTTTCGTATAGGTGGAGCGGCTATGGTGGCAAGGCCATGTTTCGCCGTATCGCCGCTGCCGCCCTCACCCTTGCCGTGGGCGCTGTCCTGCTCGCGGCGGCCTGGCCCCAGCTTTTGGGTTTGCACCGCGTTCCGGTGATAGCGCATCTGGTCTCCTTGCGCGCGATCGCCGCCACTTCGGCTGTTGCTCTTATCATCGTGTTGCTCGCGCTGTCGGTACTCAATCGGCGATTTCGGCGGCTGGGCTTATCGCTGACTGTGCTGCTTGTCGCGTTCACTATGGTGACAGCGGCCGTTCTTTCCACTCGCGGCTTCGGCGACAGCGCCTTCACAGAGAAGGGTTCAGGCGACGTGACAGTGCTGTCGTGGAACACTCTCGGTCCCGCGACCGAACCGCGAGCCATCGCCGAGTTGGCACTCGAAAGCGACGCAGATATTGTCGTGCTCCCGGAGACTCGGTCTGAGGTGGCTATTGAGGCTGCAACGCTCATGAAGGCTGGCGGCAGCGCAATGTGGTCACACACCCTGTCATACGACCAGATTTCCCCCGCCCGATCCACTTCACTGCTGACCAGCGTTGACCTGGGTGAGTACACCTTCGACCGCGCAGCCAAGACAACCGAAGTTTTGCCAACCCTCGTGGCAACACCGAGTAACGGTGCGAGTCCCACCATCATCGCCGTCCATGCCGTTGCGCCCATCCCCGGCCAGTTTCACAACTGGCCTGCAGACCTTGAGCTTCTCGCCCAACTCTGCCAGGGCGACAACATCGTCATGGCGGGCGACTTCAATGCGACCATCGACCACTTTTCTGGCTTGGGTGACGCGCCCGGCGCTGCCTTGGGTGATTGCTTCGACGCCGCCCTGAGCTCTGGCAATGCAGCGTTAGGAACCTGGCCTACACGCATTCCAGCACTGTTCGGCTCCCCGATCGATCACATCATGGCCACGCAAGACTGGAAGGTTTCTGGCATGCGGGTGGTTGGCAGCCTCGACGGCGATGGAAGCGACCACCGGCCTGTCATGGCACAGCTGTCTCGCACGCAATAGTTGCAGCCGGTGACTCGACGATGCCGCGCCAGATGCTTGCGTCGGCTGTTAGGCGGCAGCTGGACGAAATTGCTCGATAAGTAATCGCGCCATGCCCTGAGCCCGCTTGGCGGCCTGGCGGTCACCTTCCGCGGCCTGCACGATGGAGCCTTTCATCAGGATGTGCCACGACCGAGCGAACTCATCGGTGTCGCGTAGGCCGGCATCGGTAGCGAACTTTTCCACTACCGTACGAATATTGGCCAGGTATTGAGTGCTTGCGCGGCCGGCGGGGTGTTCAAGCCCCATCTCAAGAAGGACGTTTATGAAGGAGCATGCTTCGAAATTGTCTTCCTGGAACCAGTCGTTGAAGACGTCGAATATGGCCAGGAGTCGCCCTTCAGGGTCGCTAGCCCGCGCCACGGCTCCAGCCTCCACCATGTCATAGGTCCATACCTGTTCCCGGCGGGACAGGAAGGCGAGAACAAGCTCATCTTTGGACGGAAAATGCCGGTACAGGGTCGCTTTTGCGACATCGGATGCCGCGATCACTTCGTCAATGGAAACGTCTCGTATGCCACGTCCGGAGAACAAGTCATAGCTGGCGCGAAGGATTCTCTCCCGGGCACCAGGATTGTCGCCCTCTCGCCGTTCAACGAACGAGCGATCTGGTTCCTGCTTTTTCGGCTCCATGACTGTGGACATGCCTATCCCAATCTCGCGCGGGGATCAGCGGCAGTCGGGTAGCTGATATGCGCAGTCGGTGTGGCTGAGGGTATCAGATGTCACGCGAGAGTCAAGCGGGGGCACAAAACGTACAAGACTGTTCAGTCTCTGCGAGTATTGCCGCAAGGCAGGCGCACCTGAGGTCGACGACCCGCCAATGATGACAGAGAGGCACAGCCGATGACGGCCGCAGAAGATTACGCAGCACAGTACGACGAAGGTACGGCAGCGGCCGCATCTGAGGCACCCACCCCTGTAGCGTCCGTTGCCCATATCAGCCAGAGAGTTGTCTGGTATGCCGATGCTTCGATGGTTCCCTCTCAAGGGCAGTGGCTTCCCTCCTCAGGGCGCTCCACACTGCGCTCCCGATAAAGACGAACGGTTCGTCGGCGGCTGGGCTTTCGGGTGGCCTAGCCGCCGATTTCTGTCCGATCTCAACCTGCAGCCCCTCCCGACTTTCTACCTGCGTGCGTCGTTTCATCGAATCTGCAGTAGCGGCCACTGTGGTCGTTGCGCACGAGACAATGGGGTATGGCTAACACCGATCTCGCCCCGGAAGCTCCTCGCCCTAACTCGAACCGCTCGACAACTCCCGGCTCCGACACTTTCACGGCGTATATCTCATCAGGTTGGGCTGCCCAGGAGGAGCACCTCCCCTCGCCCCGGGAACAGGCTTCTTTCGCTGCCGCACGGCGAAAACTGATCTCGGCCAAGTACAGCGGTAAACGTCTTATCGTGCCGGCCGGCGCCGCGAAGGTTCGCTCAAATGACACCGACTACCCTTACCGGGCGCATTCGGCGTTCTCGTATCTGACCGGTTGGGGCTCGGATTCCGAGCCAGGAGCAGTCCTGGTTATGGAACCATCTGTCACCGGACACACAGCAACGGTGTACTTCCGTGAGCGCGCCGGACGTGATTCCGACGAGTTCTACGCCAATCCTGAGATCGGCGAGTTCTGGATTGGAACGCGTCCCTCGCTGGCGCAGGTCGCAAGCGATCTCGTTTTGGACGCTCGGGGCATCGCCGAATTCGCGGCAGTCCTTGAGGCTATCGACGGCGACACCCTGATGGTGCGGGAAGGTGACCGTGACATCGCCGAACAGGTTCTCGCCCGCCGTCGGTTTGCGGCAGTGGATGTTGCCGAAGGTGACGATGACCTGTCTCGTGATCTGTCGGAACTACGGCTAATCAAAGACAGTTACGAGATAGAGCAGATGCGGCTGGCTGTGGAGGCCACCCGCACGGGCTTCGACGATGTCATTGCCGACCTGCCGGCCATCATGGCGCACCCCCGAGGTGAGCGCCTGGTCGAAGGGACGTTCAACCGCCGCGCACGCGCCGGTGGAAACACGGTGGGTTACGACACCATTGCCGCCAGCGGCGCCCACGCCTGCATCTTGCACTGGACCCGCAACGATGGGCCGGTGCGGGACGGTGACCTGATCCTGCTCGACGCGGGCATCGAGCTCGACAGTTACTACACGGCCGACATCACACGAACACTCCCCGTCAGTGGCACCTTCAGCCCGGTACAGCGCCAGATATATGAGGCCGTGCGAGAAGCGGCGGATGCTGCTTTCGCAATCGTGCGCCCCGGCATCCGTTTTCGGGAAATCCATGCCGAGGCCATGCGGGTAATCGCGCAGAAAACCGCCGAGTGGGGTTTGCTCCCCGTGTCGGCCGAAGAATCGCTGCAACCGAACCAGCAGTACCACCGCCGTTACATGGTGCATGGAACGTCGCACCACCTGGGCATTGACGTGCACGACTGCGCGCAGGCGCGACGCGACCTCTACCTTGACGGCATCCTCGAGGCGGGCATGGTTTTCACCATCGAACCCGGTCTCTACTTCCAGCCGGACGATCTCACCGTCCCCGCACAATTTCGCGGCATCGGCGTTCGCATTGAAGATGACATTCTGGTCACCACCGATGGGGCAGAGAACCTGTCTATCGGCATCCCGCGCACAGCAGACGACGTTGAGGCATGGCTCAGAAGCTAGCGGTCTACTCCGTTGTGGCTGGTCCGCGCAGTAGTTCTTGCGCCCGTACCAGCTGTTGCGGGTCGATGATGATCTGGTAGTTACTTGCCAACACTTGATGCGTTGATGTGAAGTCGCGGCGCCTGCGGTTCATGGCGTAGGTGACGATGCCGAAAATCATGCCGAACCCGGCGCCGATGAGCACCGCCGCGCCCACGAAAGCAAGGGATCCAGGCTCGCCAGAGAAAAGGAACAGGATCAGGCCGAAGAACAGCCCAAACCAGGCCCCACTGGCCGCGCCCGCGGCGGCAGCCCGCCCGTATGTCAGCTTGCCCGTCACCCGTTCGACCGTTTTCAGGTCGTTTCCCAGAATGGCGAGTTGCTTTACCGGGAATTCCGCCTTCGATAGCCGGTCGACAACTGCCTGCGCCTCGAGGTAGGTGTCGTAGGTGCCTAACACCTCGCCCCGGGGCAGGGTGGGGATGACCGGGCCACGCCGCGCAAAAGGACTCTGATTGCTCACCCGTCCATTCTTTCACGCGAAGGTAGGGTTGTAGCGTGAGCGCCTCAAGAGTCTTTGTAGCCCGATTGGCCGGGTGCTCCGTTTTCGACCCCGCAGGCGACAAGGTGGGTCGTGTTCGGGACGTGCTCGTGGTCTACCGAACCACTCGCGCACCCCGCGTTGTCGGTTTCATCGTGGAGGTGCCAGGCCGACGCCATGTCTTTTTGTCCATCGGGCGGGTCACAAGCATAGGATCCGGCCAGATCATCACCACCGGCTTGATCAACCTGCGCCGTTTTGAGCAGCGCGGCGGTGAAGTGCGTGTGATTGCTGAAATCCTGGGGCGCAAAGTCACTTACGTCGATGGATCGGGAACCGCCACTATCGAAGACGTGGCCATCGAGGAGACGGGCCCCGGCGAATGGCAGGTGTCTGATCTGTTCCTCCGCCGCCCGAAAACGAGCGCTTCACCCTTCGCCAAGGGCCAGACCATGTTCGCTCCCTGGGCTGCTGTTAAGGAGCAGAACGCCGGTGGGGAAGCGC
>JAODMI010000131.1 GCA_025464755.1 Homoserinimonas sp. | reverse complement strand
ATCGACGCATGGAGTCGCCTCGTCGATGTGACGGCCACCGAGAGCGATCAACCGAACGGCCAGCTCCCGCGCCCTGTCCGCCGTCAGCTGCAGCGCTTCTTGAACGATGGGGCCGTCCCCGATGTCTGCCCACACCGAACCGCCGTTGACAAAGATGTCGGTGGTCCGCGGGTCTGCGGCGAGCTGCGACAGTTCGGCGAATTCGCTGAGGGCGACGCCTTCGCGGCCCACCCGAACTTCTAACGCGGGCACGGCAGCGTACGCAGGCGGCGCGACCGTCGAGGTCGGCTTGCTATTGCTCGTTCCGCCGACGATCGGTCTGCGCGCAACGAAACGATTCATCAGCGCAGTTGGGCTTCCCGGTGGCGACGACCCGGCAGGCATGCGACTCAATTCAGGCACACGCCGAACGCTAAGGCGACGGCGGGCACGGCCGCGACCATGCGAGCCGGATGTGGCATTCCCGTGCATTTGTCGACGGTGGAGGGTTGGGCAGTCGATACACCGGTTAACGAGAGGGGCGGCGCCGGTTGGGGGGAACAGGCGCCGCCACAGCAGCGCTGGATTGGGGGGAATCGCTGTGCGCTACTTAAGCCGAATTCTCATTCGGTGGCACAAGTGTACCTTAGACAAGGGGGAGCGCAATAGCGGTTTGAGCCTCATCCGCTAGTCTCGAAACTGCTTGCCCAACAAGCACCATTCACCTGTCGCAAAGGAGCGAAAAAGCGCAATGAGCGAAAATATCGACAGCCTTCAGCATGAGTCGCGACGGTTCGCACCGAGCGCCGAATTTGCTGCCTCCGCTCAGGCGACGCCGGAACTTTACATCCAGGCAAGCGCCGACCCAGAGGCTTTTTGGGCAGCCCAAGCGCGCGAGCTGCTGCACTGGCACAAAGATTTCACGCGAGGCCTCGACTGGACCAACGCTCCATTTGCGAAGTGGTTTGAAGATGGCCAGCTGAACGTCGCATACAACTGTCTCGACCGCCATGTGGAGGCAGGCCACGGCGACCGCGTTGCCATCTTCTGGGAGGGCGAGAACGGCGACAGCCGCGCGATCACCTACGCGGAGTTGACTTCCGAGGTCAAGCGGGCGGCCAACGTGCTGATCGGGCTCGGCGTCAAGGCTGGCGACCGCGTGGCAATCTACCTGCCGATGATCCCCGAAGCGGTCATCGCGATGCTCGCTGTGGCACGAATCGGCGCAGTCCACTCGGTGATCTTCGGTGGCTTCAGCGCAGACAGCATCCGATCACGGGTGGATGACGCCAGCGCGAAACTCGTGATCACCGCTGACGGTGGCTGGCGCAAAGGCAAGATCTCGCCACTGAAGCCGACGGTTGACGCCGCGCTGGCCAAGACTGGCACCCACACGGTGCAGAACGTGCTCGTCGTACTTCGGGGCGGCAACGATATTGACTGGGTCGATGGTCGGGACTCGTGGTGGCATGAGCAGCTTGAGGCTGCCGAGCCGGAACACACCGCTGAAGCGTTTGGGGCGGAGCATCCGCTGTTCATCCTCTACACCTCGGGCACGACAGGAAAACCCAAGGGAATCCTGCACACCAGCGGCGGCTACCTCACCCAATGCGCCTTCACTCACAAGTACGTCTTCGACCTCGACGCAGAGAAAGACGTCTACTGGTGCACGGCCGCCGTCGGCTGGGTCACCGGGCACAGCTATGTCGTCTACGGGCCTCTGGCCAACGGCGCGACGCAGGTGCTCTATGAGGGCACGCCAGAGACGCCGCATCCCGGACGTTGGTGGGAGATCATCGAGAAGTACAGGGTGAGCCTGTTCTACACGGCTCCCACCGCCATCCGGTCGTTCATGAAGATTGGACGACAGATTCCCGACAGATTCGATCTCTCCAGCTTGCGGCTGCTTGGATCAGTAGGCGAACCCATCAACCCGGAGGCTTGGATCTGGTATCGCGAGGTCATCGGCGCCGGTAAGACGCCCATCGTCGACACGTGGTGGCAAACCGAGACAGGAGCGATCATGGTCTCCGCTCTACCCGGCGTCACGACCACAAAACCGGGCTCGGCGCAGGTTGCGCTGCCCGGTATCTCTATCGCCGTACTGAATGACCGCGCAGAACACGTTGGCCACGGCAACGGCGGGCTGCTTGTTGTCACCAAACCTTGGCCGGCAATGTTGCGCGGCATTTGGGGCGACCCAGAACGTTTCATCGAAACGTACTGGGAGAAGTTCGACATCCCCGGGGCAGAAAGCCGCCGAATGTATTTCGCCGGAGACGGCGCGCGGCTTGACGAAGACGGCGACATCTGGTTGATGGGCCGCGTCGACGATGTCATGAACGTCTCCGGTCACCGACTGTCGACAGCAGAGATAGAGTCAGCGCTCGTGTCACACCCCATGGTGGCCGAAGCGGCTGTGGTTGGCGCGGCGGACGAGGCCACCGGCCAGGCTGTCGTCGCGTTCGTAATCTTGCGCGCCGACCAGGAGGATGCGCAGACACCCGACGAAGCCAGCACCATTCTGCGTGCGCACGTCTCCGAGCAGATCGGAGCGATCGCAAGGCCGCGACAGGTTTTCGTGGTCAGCGAACTGCCGAAAACTCGATCCGGAAAAATCATGCGACGACTGCTGCGTGACGTTGCCGAAGGCCGCACTATCGGCGACACCACCACGCTCGCCGATACCTCGGTGATGCAGATCATCAGCGACAAGCTGACGGGTGGCGTACGAAAGTAGCGGCATGGGGCTATGGGATCGCGCTAGCCAGGCGACTCCCCTAGTCCGCGCGCTTGCCTACGCGCTGACCGCGGCAAAAATGGCACGAGCTCGTCAGCCCACCCGCGAGCGGCACACTGGGACGTGACTGCTCACCAAACACCTGCAGCAGCCACAGTCCCGACGGCGAGGCACCCGCTACCGCAGCGAGCGGACTGGGAAAAAAGTTAGGCAAACTCGAGGATGAGTTCCACTTCGACGGGCGCGTCGAGGGGGAGAACCGAGACGCCCACCGCGCTGCGGGCGTGTTCGCCGCTCTGGCCGAAGATTTTGCCGAGCAGCTCTGACGCGCCATTGATCACACCGGGTTGTCCGGTGAAGGAGGGCTCTGACGCCACGAAACCGACAACTTTAACGACTCGTGTCACGCGGTCCAGAGATCCGATGACGGATGCCGCCGCGGCCAGAGCATTCAGCACGCATATGCCGGCGAGCTCTTTAGCGTCCTCCGCCGTCACCGTGGCGCCGACTTTTCCGGTGAGAGGCAACGCGCCGGAGACGAAAGGCAGCTGGCCAGCCGTGTACACAAGATTTCCGGTAACTACCGCCGGTACGTAGGCGGCGACAGGCTTGGCGACCTGGGGAAGCTCCAGCCCGAGCTCGGCCAGACGGGTGTGAATAAGCGACATTGTTAGTCCTCCCTCTGTTCGCGCTTCAGGTAGGCGACAAGCCCGCCCTCTGGGCCGGTAACGACCTGCACCAACTCCCAGCCCTCGGCACCCCAGTTATTGAGGATGGCGGCCGTATTGTGAATCATTAACGGCGTTGTGAGGTACTCCCACTTATGCATTGCGGCGTCCGTTCAGGTAAGTCAGGGTTTCCATCCCCTACCCTAGAGGCTATGTCCGCCCAAATTTCGAAGCCCGGTGGGTTTCTCGGCGCGCTCCTCGGCCTCCTCGGCCTCAGCGTGCTCGCTGGCCTGCTGGTAACGGCGATGGTTGCCCCTGCATTGGCCGTTACTGGCGCTGCAGCCAAGAGCGGTATCGACCTCTTCGAGAACCTCCCTGACTACATTGAGCTGGACGCCCAGTCTCAAAAAAACACGATCCTCGCCTACCAAGGCGGCCAGCCTGTGGAAATCGCGGAAGTGTTCTACCAAAACCGGGAAGAAATCTCGTGGGATGAGGTTTCGCAGTTCGCCAAGGATGCCCTGGTGGCTGGCGAGGACCGCCGATTCTACGAACACGGCGGGGTCGACATGGCGTCGATCATCCGCGCAGCCGTTGGCAACGCCGCTGCTGGCGAGACAACCAGTGGCGCCTCCACATTGACCATGCAATTGGTCAAGAACATCCTGGTCATGGAAGCCCTCAACGAGCCGACAGAGGCCAAACGCAAGGAAGCTCTGGCGAAGGCCACCGAGAGCTCCTTCGACCGCAAAATCAAAGAAGCTAAGTACGCAATCGGCTTGGAGAAGCGCTACACCAAAGATGAGATTCTTCTCGGCTACCTGAACATCGCCGGTTTCGGCGGTAACACCTACGGCATTCAGTCTGCCGCCCAGGAGTACTTCTCCGTCAACGCGTCTGATCTGACTCTGGCGCAGTCCGCGAGCTTGATCGCTATCGTGCAGACCCCTTCATACCGGAGCTTGAAGACCCCCGACAACTACGAGCGAAACCAGCAGCGCCGGGACCTCATCCTGAACAACATGTTGGATCTTGGCTACGTTGATGCAGCACAACACGCGGAAGCCATCGCCACGCCGATCACCGTCGTGGCGAGCCCACCTCAGAGCGGGTGCCTGTATGCAACAGCTGGTCAGTTCTTCTGCGACTATGTGACCTGGTTGGTCCCCGAACTTGAGTCGCTGGGCGCGACTGAGGACGAGCGGCGCGCCAACTGGAAGAAGGGGGGCTACACCCTTCAGACCACCCTCGACTTGGATATCCAAGCCGTCACGCAAGACCGTGTCAGCGCCGAAGCTCCCGCCACGGAAACGCGGTTCGAGTTGGGCGCTGCGGCGTCGTCGGTTGAAGCCGGAACCGGGCGAATTTTGGCAATGGCGCAAAACAAGATCTACAACAGCGCCGACGACACGGACCCCGCGACAACTGCGGTGAACTACAACACCGACCGTGACTATGGTGGATCCTCCGGCTTTCAGGTCGGATCGACGTACAAGATCTTCACTCTCGCCGAGTGGCTAAAGAATGACCATGGCCTGAATGAGACGGTCGACGGACGGGTGAAGACCTACGACCAGTCGACATTCCAGGCCTCCTGCACCAGCTTTGCTGGTGCAGGACCGTGGAAGGTTCCCAACTTCGGGGGCGCCGCCGGTTCAGCCTCGACCACTGTCATGCGCGCTACCACCGCATCCATCAACTCGGCGTATGCGGCCATGGCCCACAAGCTCGACCAGTGCGCCATCCGTGACACCGCGCTCTCGCTTGGCGTGCACCGTGCCAACAACGGTGAGCTTCAGGCGAACCCCGCCGCAATCCTCGGTACCAACGAAATCGCCCCGCTCTCCATGGCGGCCGCACTGGCAGCTATCGCCAACAACGGAACCTACTGCGCACCGATCGCCGTGGAGAAAATCACCAACGCTGCGGGCGAGGAACTGCCTGGCCAAGCCGTGGAATGCCAGCAAGCGCTGACCCCTGAGGTGGCGGCAGGAGTTGCTCACGCACTGACCGCGGTTGTTCACGGCAGCGGTGGGACGGGCAACCCGGCTAACCCCCGCGACGGCACAGAGATTGCAGGCAAGACAGGCACTACCGACGCCGCTCGACACACCTGGATGGTGGGAACTTCAACCAAAGCGTCCCTGGCAGTATGGGTGGGAAATATTGTCGGCGACGCAAACCTGAGTCGCTACCGCCTGCCTAATGGCAACGCAAATGACGCGCGATACAAAATCTTCAGGACAGTCATGCAGGCAATTGACGCGAAATACCCCGCCCAAGACTTCCCGCAACCACCCAGGAACTTGCTCTCCGGGCAGGCTGCGACAGTTCCGGATGTAACCGGACAATCCCCTGAGCAGGCGCGTGCGCTTTTGGAAAGCCTTGGATTTGTTGCCACGAACGGTGCAACTGTGGCCTCCACCCTTCCAGCAGGTCGGGTAGCTGCGACCAACCCCGGGGCTGGCGCACAGATTTCCCGGGGGTCGACGGTCTCTATGACAATTAGCGATGGGTCACTCGACAAGACGATGCCCGAGCTGGCAGGAACCAAACGAGACGCCGCGCAAGCGTTGCTTGCGTCAAACGGCTTCACCGGCGCTGTGACCATCAACTATGTGCTGACTCCCGATCCAGCAGCGATGTGCATGGTGGTTTCCAGCGATCCTCCCGCAGGCACCCCGATGAGTAGCGCGTCCCCCCTTACGCTGAACGTCAACAGCAACAAGGTGGGCGAAGCCCCACCCGAGGACAGCTGCTGATGACCCGGCAATCGGTCGCTTCAGTAGCCGCAGCTGCGCTGGCGACCGTGGGCCTGGGCGCGCTCGCCTGGGGTGCGCTCGTTGAGCGCAATCGCTTCACTGTTCGACGCGAGATCGTACCCATACTGGAGCCAGGGTCTGCCCCGATCAAGGTCCTCCATCTCTCCGATCTGCACATGGCTCCGTGGCAGCGCAATAAGCAGGACTGGGTTCGTAATCTTCGCGATCTGGAACCAGACCTGATCGTCAACACGGGCGACAACCTTGGTCATCCGGACGGCATCGAAGGTGTGCAACGTGCCCTTGAGGTCTTCCAGGGCATCCCAGGTGTTTTCGTCAACGGATCAAACGATTACTACGGTCCCCTCGCGAAAAATCCCTTCACCTACTTCACGGGACCGTCGAGATATTCTCCCCGTCCTTCTCGGCTTGACACCCCGCGCCTTGAAGAATTTTTCGACTCGCTGGGCTGGCACAGCTTGAACAATGCGGCGGTGTCTATGACCGTCAACGGGTCCCCTTTGGAGTTCTTTGGGGTCAACGATCCTCATATCGGCAAGGACAAGCTTGAAGTTCTAGCGGGTGCTCTGGACGATCTTCGTCAGGAGGAGTCAGACGCAACCACCGACCGTGATGTCGTGACCGTGGGAGTTGTGCACGCACCCTACAAGCGTGTGCTCAACTCTTTCGTAACGAATGGTGCCGACGTCATCCTCGCCGGCCATACCCACGGCGGGCAGGTATGCGTTCCGCGTTACGGAGCCTTGGTAACCAACTGTGACCTTCCCCGCAAGCAGGCGAGCGGTCTTAGCGTCTGGCACCATGCGCTCAGCGCTGCCTTCCTTAACGTCTCGGCCGGACTTGGAACCTCCATTTACGCACCGGTGCGGTTTGCGTGCAAACCGGAGGCCGTACTGCTGACATTTACCAGCGACGATTTCGGCTATTCTTAAGAAGGCGCGCTGAACTCCGGTTCGGCGCTGACCAATCGGGGTGTGGCGCAGCTTGGTAGCGCGCTTCGTTCGGGACGAAGAGGTCGTGGGTTCAAATCCCGCTACCCCGACAAATGCAGAGGGTCGCACATCGTGCGGCCCTCTTTTTGCGCCCAGCTCCTGGGCTTTGCTATCGGCGTGGCGGCGCGTGCAACACTCGCTCGAACACGTTCGCCATCGAAGCCATTGAATGTTCGGCCGTCCAACCTTCGGCGGTCATCAATGCGCCGGCCGACAGTGCGGCGATCGTCTCCTTATTCCCCAAGACCGACGACAACGCCGCCCCTAAACCGGCTATGTCCCCGTTCGATACCAACAACCCGTTCTCGCCATTGCTCACAATGTCTGAGGGCCCGTAGTTGACGTCATATGAGACGACGGGGCATCCGTGCGCGAGTGCTTCCACGAGCACGAGGCCCTGGCCCTCATAAGTACTTGCGAAGACGAGCACGGCAGCACGCGCAAGGCAGTCGGCAGCATTCGCCCGGTGCCCCAAGAAGCGAACCGAACCGCGCATGCCCAGCTCTTCGACAAGGGCACGCAGCCGAGTCTCGTCGGGGCCGTCCCCATAGATGTCGAGACGCGCTGAGGGATTCGCGTTGAGCACCAGTCGAAAGGCACGGAGAGCATGGTCGACACGCTTGAGTGTGGCCAGCCGCCCGATCATCACCGCGAGGTCAGGGTCACGACGCTCTGATGGCATCTGCACCTGATCCAGCGCGTGCGGTACCACGGCGAAGGTCTCGTCATGAAGACCGAACCTTCTCTCAACGTCCTCCCGCTGGCGTTGTGTGAGCCACACGACGGCGTCAAACCGGTGCATCACCTCGAACCAACTTGCCCACAAAGTGTCCAGCGGAGAGTCCCACCGGTAAGGCGCCGCAGTATGGGTGCTGTGTACGGTGTGAATAATGCGCAGGTCATCTCGGCTGACATCAACCAGCATCTCCCCGACCTGACGTGACTCGCACACCACCATATTGCAGCGACCGCCCGGGCTGGTATCGAGAACGTGTTCCAGCCATAACCGGTAGAGCGAGCCGAAACCGTCGATCGTACCGATCGGTTCCCCGTCATCACCGAACACCATGATGCTAATCGGGGCACGATGCCAATCGGGTCGGCCCGTTACGTAGGGGATGCGCAACAGTGGGCGTCCGTCGTGGGTGAGAAAATCTGTGTGCAGTGTGCGGCCGGTCGCGGCATCCGCCACGATGGTGCGCCACGGGCGGCCGTAAAAGTCAACGTCTGTGGTCTCAACACGCTCGCCCCTCGGCGGGGTAATTTCCTCGGCAAGCTTGACCAGCGCTGAATGCAAGAACTGTGGGGTGTCACGTGCATCCTGGAAAAGGTTGCGGATGACCGTGTGCTGCGTCATCAGCCCGATATTGATGAAATCCCGTTTCACCTGGGCGTAATCCGGCCAGAAATCGAATGTGAGCAGCACAGGGTTCACGCCGGCGTGATCCTGAAACTGCATCGCCCGGCGCAGGCTGGAGACGGTATAGCCGCCATCCATTCCCGGTCGAAGGCGGCTGCCCGCAATGAAGTAGTTCGCCTCCGGAAAACGAACCGTCACTGATCGCTCGTGTACCCGTTGGGGTTTGCGGATTGCCAGGCCCAGGAGTCCACGCAAGCGTCGTAAATGGATCGCTTGGCCGTCCACTTGAGTTCCCGCTCGGCGAGCGAAACAACTGCGTACGTTACCGGGTCGTCTCCCGGACGCCGAGCGACAATCTCGTAGGGAATCTCCTGGCCGCTGGCTTGCCGATACGCGCGAATCAGTTCAAGCACCGACGTGGCCGTGCCAGTTCCCAGATTGTAGAGGCGGCTTCCCGGACGAAGGTGTTCAAGGGCCGCCACGTGACCGTCGGCCAGGTCCATCACGTGCACGTAATCGCGCAAACCTGTCCCATCCGGCGTCGGATAGTTATTACCGAATACCTGCACCTGATCCCGGCGACCGACGGCGACCTGCAGGATAAAGGGAGCCAGGTTGTTGGGGATTTGCGCTGGATCTTCTCCGATGCGCCCGCTCGGGTGTGCGCCGATGGGGTTGAAGTAACGCAGAAGCGTCACCTCAAGGGCCGGGTCGGCTACCGCGAGGTCAGCAAGCACCTGCTCAATCATGTACTTCGTTTTGCCATAGGGGTGCGAAATGCCCAGGCCGCCAGGATTTGACTCTACGAAGGGGGGCTGCACCTGAGTGCCGTAGGCAGTAGCGGTGGAGCTGAAGACAATCTTCTTGACGCCACAATCGTGCATTACCGACACCAGGGAAAGCGTCGACTCCAGATTCACCCGGTAGTACAGCAGAGGGTCGGCGACAGATTCGCCGACTGCTTTTAACCCGGCGAGGTGAATGACCGCATCCGGTTGCTCCACCTCAAACACCGCGCGCAGAGCGGGCTCATCACGCAGGTCAACAGGGTGAAAGGGTAGCGGCCACCCGATGATCTCCCCTACGCGCCTCACCGCTTCGTCGCTGCTGTTAACAAGATTGTCAACGATGACGGGCACGTGGCCAGATGCTGCAAGCTCGACCGCCACGTGAGTGCCAATGTATCCGGCGCCGCCGGTCAGTAGTACTTTCATCAGGTGAAGTCCGGGTCTGGTGCAGAGTTGTAGACGAAATCGGTCCTCGAACGGCGACCATTGTTTAATATTCCGCCGCTCTCCTGCAGGTAGCAAGCGCCGCAAAGAGACTCGTAGGTCACGTCCGCCCCGTCGATGGCCACCTGGTCACCGTCGAAGGTGAAAGCACCGTCGATCTTGCGCGCGTTGAAGACTGCCTTACGCCCACAGCGGCAGATGGTCTTCAGCTCTTCTAACGAATGAGCAATCTCAAGCAACCTGCGGCTTCCCGGAAAAGCGACCGTTTGAAAGTCTGTACGGATGCCGTACGCGAGCACCGGAATGCCTTCCAGGATAGCTATGCGCAGCAGATCATCAACTTGACCATCCGTCAGAAACTGCGCCTCGTCCACAAGCAGACAGCTGACATCAACGCCGGTTTCAGCGCGAACGCGAGACCGTTGCCCCTGGAAGGCATCGTAAACGTCGTCTTCCGGGGCGATGACGAAGTCGACAGCCCGCCTCACACCGAGCCGCGACACGATCGAGGCGTCGCCTTTGGTGTCGATTTGCGGCTTGGTGAGAAGAACCTGCTGCCCGCGCTCCTCATAGTTGTAGGCGGCTTGGAGCATCGCGGTGCTCTTGCCGCTGTTCATCGCACCGTATCGAAAATATAGTTTTGCCACTACTGCAGGTATCCGTCCTCGGCAGCACGGCGCACTAGTTCCGCCTTTTTGCTGGCCGGTCGATTAGCCTTCGCGTATTTTTCCCGGACGCGGCGAAGGTAGGTTTTCGCGGTTTCGTATTGCACATTCATCTGTGTGGCGACCTCGGTGGTGGTGTGGCCCGACACATACAGTTTCAGGGCCTCCACTTCGCCCTGACTCAGCTTTGGACGTGTCGGGTTTGTGGCCCCACTGGGGAGGGGCCGCCAGTCCTTCTGCAAACTGGCGCCGCGTTCCACGCCCATAATGCTGCGGGCAACGTCCATGACCTCATTCATGGGCAACGACTTAGATAGGAAGGCGGATGCCCCGGAATCCAGTGCGCGTTCGCGCGCCTCACGCGTGTCCAGGCTCGTCAGCACAATAACTTTCGCGCCGGCTGCACGGCAGGTACGCACGCGCGCTTCGATAGAAACGGGTTCCTTAAGCTGGAAGTCGACGAAAACGAGGTCTGTGGGGAACTGGTCGCTGTGCACCAGTTTCAGCCAGGTGTTGGCGCTGACGACCAAATCGAAATCCGGGGCGTTTGCGTTGATCCAGCTGCTGAGGCTGTCAAGCAGAACCTCGTGGTCGTCTAGCAGAGCTAACCGCACTGGGCGCCCCTGGCGCGTGATGGTAACGGCGCCGAGCGTCTCGCCTGCAGGCGTGACACCCCTCTCGCTAGCGCTGCTCATACGAAAAGCTTAGTGTTAGCACTCCGTGGAAGTACTCAATGCGCAGGTCCGCGAATATCACCCGCAGAACGGCAAAGTAGGGGGCGAAGCGCGATCGCAGGGTCATCTCTGTCAGGGCAAGTTTCGCAACGAGTACTCCGCGGCAGCTTGCCGCTTCACTGAACAGGTCGATCTGCAAGAAGCCTGCTTCTGGGCGGTGCTCCTCGCGGAGGGCAACCAGGAACGCCCGTAGCGCGGTCCGCTGGTCGTCCGTCATGTGGTGCGCTATGTGCTCGTCGTCGTGAATCAGCGACCGTTGTGGCCCGGCTGTGCTGGCGAACATGAGCTGCTCCAGCACCTGTTCCAGCCAGCTGCGGTCGACCTCCGAAACCATGAGTCGCCTTACCGAGTCGGCAATGCTGCGTGCATGCTGCCGGTCACCCTCGGTTAGCTCACCACGCTCGACAACGGAGGAGAAGAATGGCACAACCTCGCGGTTGAGGAGGGTGATGCGGTCTTGCTGCACCGAACGGGCAACGCCATCCGTTTCATCTCGGGTCACCTCCTTGCGAGCGGTTTGCAGGCTCTCTCGCCAACTCACGAGGGCGTTCACAACCGCCCCCGAATACGTTGCCGAGGCGTAGCTGAGCGCCAGGATGGGCAACACCGTGACGGCGATAAGCGCCAGAGCGGGGACATCATCGTTCGCCGTGTGCAGATGCAGCAACGCGATGGCACCCGCAATGAGCGATGAGACGGTGCCAGACAGAGCGAGTTCTTGCGCCGGACGATAGGGGCCCATGGCCAGATAGAGCAAGCCGAGCGGTATGGCACACCAACCGCTCCGGACCATCTGATCGTCGTACCATTCGGCTCCGGCCTGACAAGCGATCGCGGTGAGACCGCTAATCACAACTATGTGGTGCGTACGACGCGTGAATGGTGCACGATAGGGGCTTGCAGCGTGGAGAAGTAGAACGCACCCTGCACCAAGCAACAGCAGGGCCACGATGGCCAGGGCTGGTCTGGTGACGGTGTCGATGACGTTGCCTGTCATCACAACGGCGAACACAAAGGCGCTTGCCGTCGTCATAACCGTGGCCAAGGCGTTGCCAACTGTTCCGATCGGGTCCAGCTGCTGTCTGGTGTGCACCTGACGATTCATACGGCGTCCCCTGCCGTCACGGCTGAAGGCACCTGTGCCTGCGCCGCGACAGGCGCTTGAATCAGAACGGATGTCCCCATACCTGGCGTTGACCAGACCTGAACTGCACCTCCCACGGCCTCCATCCGCTTGCTCACGGACGCTCGCAGACCAAGCCGGTCCGGCGCGATGGCGTTGACGACGAACCCAACGCCATGGTCGATGACCATAATCGAAACATCAGTATCGGTGCCGTAGATTGCCACCTCGGCGCGCGACTGTCCGGAGTGCATGATGACATTCGATAGGCACTGCGTGACAGCCAGGCCAAGCGCAGTGGCTCGCTCGTCATTCAGCCGAGCCGCCGCCGAAATATCGCCCGTGACCTCAACCTCTAGGCCCTGAGAACGAGCGGCATCGACTGCCGTATAGAACGGGGTCTGTTTCCAATTCTCCGCCGCCTGGGCCGGCTCCCCCGAAACACCGTCGTTGAGCCATTCTTGGCCGACGATGATCTCTAAGTCACGTTCGATTTGCGATCTGAGTTCGTCACTGACGGCAACGGTCGGTGAACTGGCGATCGCATTCAAATGACTGAGCACCGTGTCGTGCAGCAGGGCGGCTGCCTTCAGTTCCAGACGTGCCCTCAGATCGGCGAGACGTTCGTCCCGTGCAGCCCGGTGCAGCTGCGGCTGAGCGCGCCGCGCCCTCACTCGCGCAAGCTCAGTGAGGAGGATCGTTGCGAGCACGATTGCCATGGCGAGGAGGGTGTACGCGTCTTGGAAGAGGTCGCCCCCTAAGGAGATGACTGCCACGCTGGCAACCACTTCCGCAGACACATAGCCGAGCACGCACCAAACAGAAGCGGAAAGGGAACCAACCAGCGGGCTGGCCACCATCACCAGGGCAATCTTCGGTAAGGCCAACCAGATCGCCGCAGACTCAGCGATGACAGTGAGTTGGGAGTACACGGCCAGGGTGTACCAGTACACACTGGCGGCACCCACCACCAGGTAACTCACCGATGTGAGCACGCTGGGGTATCGGTCAACAAGCCACAGCGCCACACCGATGAACGCTATTGCGGCCAGGGCCGGCCACAGAATCAACTCCTGATTGTCGGCGGCGAACGCGACAACCACGACAGCTGCACACAGTAGCGCGACAAACGCCGCAACGTGCAGCGTTCTGGCGTGCGAGCGACTAACGGTTACAGACGCGAGATGACTGGGCAGGCCAAGAGACACACGGTCCGCCTCTCCAGTTCGGGGTAACTGGATATGAGTATGTCAGGAAACATATTCACCATGTACCCCGTTTTGTGGGGTGAAAGGGTGACCTGCTAGCCGCGGGGAAACAGTTTGTGCCCCAATACAAGACTCTTGTTAGGCCACAGGGCCGATAGCCAGCGCTTTCTCCGTCGCCGCCAGCATCCGCGCGGCAAGCTTCGGGTCACTCGACAAGGACTTGCCGAAACTGGGCACCATTTTTTTGATTTGAGGCTTCCAGCCCTCGAACTGGTCAGGGAAACAACGCTCGAGAACTTTGAACATGATGGGGACGGCCGTGGACGCGCCCGGAGACGCCCCTAACAGGCCCGCTATAGAACCGTCGGCAGAGGTGACAACTTCAGTACCGAACTGCAAGACGCCGCCCTTCTTGGCATCCTTCTTCATAACCTGCACGCGCTGCCCGGCCGTAATCTGATACCAGTCATCACCATTGGCTTCCGGCATGAAAGCCTCCAGCGCTGCCAGCTTCTTCTTACGCGTGGCAAGCACTTCACTCACAAGATATGTCACCAAGTCAAGGTTGTCCTTGGCAACGGCGAGCATGGTGATGATGTTGTGTGGGCGAATCGACAGCGGAAGGTCCAAAAGGGAACCGGATTTCAAAAACTTAGTGCTAAACCCGGCATACGGACCAAACATCAAACTGGACTGGCCATCGACCACTCGGGTGTCGAGATGTGGAACCGACATAGGTGGAGCTCCAACGGAAGCCTTCCCATACACTTTTGCGCTGTGCCGAGCCACGATGGCGGGATTGTCCGTACGCAGGAACTGGCCACTGATAGGGAATCCCGCATAGCCCCGAATCTCCTTGATGCCCGACTTCTGCAGCAGGCTGAGCGCACCCCCACCCGCGCCGACAAAGACAAACCGCGCTCGTGTCACGGCGGGAGTCAGCCCGATGGAGTGCCGCGTCGAGATGCGCCAAGACCCATCGCGTTCCTTTTTCAGCCCCGTCACCTTACGCTCGGTCGTCAGGGTTGCCCCGTTATCGGTGAGATAGGTGAGGAGATTGCGAGTGAGGGCACCGAAGTCGACATCGGTTCCAACAACCATCCGGGTAGCCGCAATCGGCTGGGACTTCTTACGGCCCGGGAGGAGCAAGGGAGCCCAAGCGTGGATCACCTGTGGGTCATCGCTGAATTCGAGGCCCTGGAACAGCGGGTTGCCTTTAAGCGCCTCGTAACGACGTCGCAGGTAGTCGACGTTCTCCTCGCCCCACACAAAACTCATGTGCGGAACCGGGTTGATGAACGCCTGAGGGTCGGGGAGCAGACCCTTCTTGACCAAAAACGACCAGAACTGCCGGGAAACCTGGAACTGCTCGTTCACGGTCACCGCACTTGAGATGTCGAAGGTTCCGTCTGGGAGCTCCTTGGTGTAGTTCAACTCGCACAGGGCCGCATGGCCGGTGCCTGCGTTGTTCCAAGGATTCGAGCTCTCAAGCGCGACATCCGACAACGTCTCGAAAATTCGGATCGACCAGTCTGGCTGCAGCTGCTTGATCATGGCGCCGAGAGTGGCGCTCATGATTCCGCCACCGATCAGCGCTACGTCGAGGGGGGCGTCCTGGCGCACGGTTGAAGAGCTCACACCCATAAGTTTACGGTGCACGGATTGCGTCCTCGGCCAGGACAGGCTTCACATGACCATCGGCGTGGCATACGCACGACATTAGTGCGCCAACACAGCCGTCCGCACACTGTTCGCCAGTGCACTTTGCCCGGCGCGGTGCACACGACTGACGGCTGAGCGCGGGCACGCACCGACGCTAACCCCACAAAACCAGTGCCCGGCAGCACACGCGCGGTGCACCATCAGCGGCAGGCTACGCGAGCTTCGCCGCGACCAATTCTGCAATCTGCACCGCATTCAACGCCGCACCCTTGCGCAGGTTGTCGTTGCTGATGAAGAGCGCCAGCCCACGACCATTCGGAACGCCCTCGTCTTGACGGATTCGTCCGACAAAACTGGGGTCCTTTCCTGCTGCCTGGAGGGGGGTTGGGATGTCGGTTAAGGTCACGCCCGGAGCATCCGCCAACAACTCCTGAGCGCGCTCGACCGAAAGGGGCGATGCAAATTCGGCATTGATCGAAAGCGAGTGGCCGGTGAACACGGGAACGCGAACGCACGTACCGCTCACCAACAGGTTCGGCAGCTCCAAAATCTTGCGGCTTTCATTGCGCAGCTTCTTCTCTTCATCGGTCTCATAGGAACCATCATTGACGATGCTCCCGGCCAGAGGGATGACGTCGAACGCGATCGTGCGCGGAAACGTCTCGGCTTCAGGAAAGGCAACCGCTTGGCCGTCGTGAACCAGAGCGATGGCGTCCTGCGCGACGGCGGCCCTTGCTTGTTCCAAGAGCTCTTCTCCCCCGGCCAGCCCTGCCCCCGAAACCGCCTGATAGGTGCTGACGATCAGTCGCTGCAGTCCGGCTTCTTCATGTAGGACCTTCAGCACAGGCATCGCAGCCATTGTCGTGCAGTTAGGATTTGCGATGATCCCCTTGACAGCATTCGCGATCGCATGAGCGTTGACCTCACTGACAACAAGCGGCACATCGGGATCCATACGGAATCCAGAACTGTTGTCGACGACCGTCACCCCTGCAGCGGCAAAGCGCGGAGCCTGAGCTTTCGAGGTGGTCGCGCCGGCCGAGAAGATGGCGATGTCGAGACCCGTGGGATCGGCCAGCCCGGCATCCTCGACAACAATCTGCTCGCCCTTCCAGGGCAATGTGATGCCAGCGGAACGGGACGATGCGAAATAACGGATGCGGGCTACCGGGAAGTCGCGCTCCTCCAGCAGACGACGCACCACGGCGCCCACCTGACCGGTGGCACCGACCACGCCAATATTCACACCAGTCATCGGCCTGTACCTCCGTAAACTACCGCTTCCACTTCCGCGTCCAATTCGAACGCCTTGTGGACCACGCGGACTGCTTCATTAATATTTTCGGCGCGGGTGACGACGCTGATACGAATCTCACTGGTGGAGATCATTTCGATGTTAATCCCGGCATCGAACAGCGCAGTGAAAAGTTTGGCGGAAACCCCCGCATTTGTGCGCATACCAGCGCCGACCAGCGCAAGCTTGCCGATCTGGTCATCATGCTGCAGGCTTTCGAAGCCCACAGCATTCTTTTCGTCGGTGAGTGCATCAAGTGCCTTCTGCGCCTGAAACTTGGGAAGAGTGAAGGAGATATCCGCCAACCCAGTGGATGCACTTGAGATGTTCTGCACAATCATGTCGATGTTCGCGTTCGTACGCGCGACAATGGTAAAAATTTGGGCAGCCTTACCTGGGATATCAGGGACACCGACGACCGTAATTTTGTCTTCGCTTAGGTCGGCAGCAATGCCGGTGATGATTGGCTCTTCCACGATTTCTCCATCCTTGGCATTCACTACGAGCGTTCCTTCGTTATGACTAAACGAGGATCTGACATGAAGTGTTACGCCGTGACGACGCGCGTATTCCACTGCGCGGATATACAGAACTTTGGCGCCACCTGCCGCCAACTCAAGCATCTCTTCACTGGTGATGCGATCAATTTTGCGAGCGCTTGGAACGACGCGCGGATCAGCGGTGAAGATCCCATCGACGTCGGTATAAATCTCGCAGACGTCTGCCCCGAGTGCGGCTGCTAAGGCGACCGCAGTGGTGTCGGAGCCGCCCCGCCCAAGGGTTGTGATATCGCCGGTAAGGCGGTTGAAGCCCTGGAAGCCAGCGACGATGGCAACCGCTCCGTGGTCCAGCGCTTCCCTAACCCGCCCGGGAGTGACCTCCACAATGCGTGCGCTGCCATGCTTCTCATCCGTGATCATTCCGGCTTGGCTGCCGGTGTACGAGCGCGCTTCCTGCCCAAGGCCTTTGATCGCAATAGCCAGCAGGGCCATGGAGATTCGTTCGCCCGCAGTCAGCAGCATGTCAAGTTCACGGCCCGTTGGTGCCGAGTCCGAAACAGCGAGGGCTAAATCTAGGAACTCATCGGTAGTGTCACCCATGGCCGACACCACAACGACCACTTCGTTGCCCGCGCGACGTGTTTCGACGATGCGCGCTGCAACGCGCTTGATGCTCTCCGCATCAGCGACTGAGGAGCCACCGTACTTTTGTACGATCAGGGCCACGCGAATCTCCCGGAAATTTAGTGAGGTGTTGTTCGACGCTGGCTGATCTTCGCCCGTCGGTTCAAGTTCTAATTCTATCGGTCTAGTTTTCGACCAACCGTCGGCCCTCAAAGGCCCGGCCCAGTGTTACTTCGTCTGCATATTCCAGGTCGCCGCCGACCGGCAACCCGGAGGCTAGCCGGGTGACGCGGAGCCCCAGGTGCATGAGCAGGCGAGACAGGTAGGTCGCTGTGGCTTCGCCTTCAAGGTTCGGATCCGTGGCAATAATAACTTCTGTAACCGATCCATCAGCAAGACGCTGCATCAGTTGACGGATGCGGAGGTCATCCGGGCCGATGCCATCGATCGGACTGATTGCCCCTCCAAGTACGTGGTACAGGCCACGGAATTCGCGTGTGCGTTCGATCGCGACAACATCCTTGGCTTCTTCAACAACACAAATGGTGGCCGGGGATCGGCGCGGGTCGCGACAAATGCCGCACGTCTCCTGTTCAGAAACGTTGCCGCAGATGGCGCAGAAGCGCACCTTTTCCTTGACCTCCCGGAGGACGTCGGCCAGACGAGTCACGTCGAAAGTCTCCGTCTGGAGGATGTGAAATGCGATCCGCTGCGCCGATTTGGGCCCGATGCCGGGCAGCCGGCCGAGCTCGTCGATGAGTTCCTGCACAATGCCTTCATACATGCGCTAGCTCGCCCCCGGTCCCGGAATGACTCGGGGATTGTGCGGCTGCTCTTCGATGAAGCTTGCTCCCAAGATCTCGCGAACGACCGCTTCGCCGTAACGGGCTCGCTGGCCGGGCGCGTTCGTGCTCACTGCAGGTTTTTTCACGACCGGACGCGGCTGCGCCGACGTGACGGCGGGCGATGGTGCAAAACGCTCGACCGGTGGCTCCCATTCCTCTGGCGGCTCATCGTCGAGAGGCGGGGCGTCATCGTCGCTGACTGAATGACGGGTCACGTCACGAGTTGAGTCGCTTCCCGAAGATCCCGGGATGGCAACCGTAGCCCATCCCCCCGCCGCAGGTGATTCCGAAGACGGAACAGCCTCAGACTGGGTTGCGGCAGGGCGTGTAACCGTCGGCGCCGAAGTTTGCGGTTGCGCCACCGCAGGCTGCGGGGCGGGGCGGGCAGGTGCGCCAGCGACGTTGTCTACGACAGCCACCAACTTCGGCGTGATGCCGAGAACCTCAGCGACGGCGCGCTTCAAATAGTCCCCAACACCCTGACCCGGTGCGGACGCTTGCTTTAGCCCATCCACGTCCTTCTGACTCGGGAACGACAAGACGAGCACGTCGCCATCGCGCAGCTCACGTGCTTGAGCGGTGAAGAGAACCATCCAGGCGCTGCGCTTGGCCTTCTCTACGGCGTCGAGGATTTCGGGCCAGGCGTCCCTAATCTGCTGCAGTGTCACCGTTCCGATGGGCGCCGTGGCGATGGACGCTTCGGAATTCGCAGCCGCCGGCACCGAGTCGGGGAGGCTCATCACGTCGGGGCGACGTTTGACCGGGCCGTTTTCGTCTTGCCCGGTCTGCCCGTCGGTGGGCGCTTTGGCAGCTGTGGGGCTTCCGGCCGGGACGCCCTTGGGGACCACTGCCGGTTCGGGGACCAAGGAGGCGGGGGCCGGTGTCTTGTCGGAGGCCGGGGAGGCGGGGGGCCTAGCATCCGTCGACATGGCTCCCGCAACGCCGACCCGGCGTTCCAGCCGCTCAACTCGAGCCAGCGCGCCACGCTCGGAATCGTCAGACGACGGGACGAGGATTCGTGCCACCATCAGCTCGAGATGCAACCTTGGCGAGGTGGCACCCGTCATGTCGGTGAGTGCAGCGTTGACAACGTCGGCGGTGCGACTCAGCTCTGCTGTGCCAAAACGTGCGGCCTGCTGCGCCATCTGTTCCAGCTCATCTTGCTGCACACCACGAAGCACGGCCGATGCGCCATGAGATCCGGTACCCGGGGGAAAGGCGCTGACCACAATCAAGTCGCGCAACCGTTCAAGGAGGTCTTCGACAAAACGTCGCGGGTCTTGCCCGGTTTGGATCACACGATCGACTGCGGCGAAGGCCGCCGACGCGGCCTTGCTACCCAAAGCCTCGATGACCTCGCCCAGCAATGTTGCGTGCGTGTAACCCAGCAAAGCGACAGCCCGCTCGTATTGCACGCTCGGCCCGTCAGAACCGGCGATGAGCTGATCGAGCAGCGATAGCGTGTCTCGAACGGAACCTCCGCCAGCGCGCACAACGAGCGGCAGCACACCGGCCTCGACCTGCACACCCTCGCTCTCGGCTAGCTGCTGCACGTATTCGAGCATCTGTGCCGGCGGAACCAACCGGAACGGGTAATGGTGTGTACGCGAGCGGATGGTGCCGATGACCTTTTCCGGTTCCGTGGTCGCGAAGATGAACATGACGTGCTCCGGCGGTTCCTCAACAATCTTGAGGAGCGCGTTGAAGCCGGTCGTGGTGACCATGTGCGCCTCATCGAGAATGAAAATCTTGTAGCGGTCGCGTGCGGGGGCGAAAATGGCTCGCTCCCTCAGGTCACGGGCGTCGTCGACGCCGCCGTGGCTGGCCGCGTCGATCTCGACAACATCAAGAGAGCCGCTACCGTCTCGGGATAGCTCAACGCATGACGCACATGTGCCGCATGGGGTATCGGTCGGCCCCTCAACACAGTTGAGACACCGGGCTAGAATTCGGGCCGACGTAGTCTTTCCACAACCTCGCGGGCCGCTGAACAGGTACGCATGGTTTACCCGATCGGTGCGAAGCGCCGTCATCAGCGGATCGGTTACCTGCGTCTGCCCGATCAGCTCGGCGAAGTTTTCTGGCCGGTATCGGCGATATAGGGCGGTGACCACCTACACAGGATAGCCTTCACGTCTGACACGGATCGCTTCGAGCTCACACCTGTGCACCACTAATCCCCCGCACGGGAAAAGGAAGGGCGCCGTTGCCTCGCGCACCGTAGCGAGGCGGCGTCTCCCCGGCGGGAGGACGCCAAACCTAACAGCGCATGCCCGAACGCGCACACACCATCGCCGGCCTCGGTACGGGGCAGCGTGCACCGCGGCAAGCATGTCACATCGAAATCGAGGCAGCCTGCCGAGCTATCTCCAGCTCTTCATTCGTCGGCACAACCAGCACGGAGACCCGGGCGCCCTCGGGCGAAATGTATCGCGTATGGCGTGACTGCAGCTCATTTCGGTCGTCGTCCACCTCAATACCCAAAAACTGCAATCCGGCCAACGCGCGCCTGCGCAATAAGGAGTTGTTCTCCCCGATGCCGGCGGTGAAAACAAGTGCATCGATGCCACCGAGCGTGGCAATGTACGCGCCGATGTAGTGACGAATGCGGTGCCGCCAGACCGCGAGAGCATCAAGGGCCGGCCTGTTGCCCCGCGAAGCGGCCTCCTGCACGTCACGCATATCTCCGGTGCCAGTCAGCCCGAGCAGACCGCTCTTGCGATTCAGCAGCACGTCAAGTTCATCGATGCTGAGTCCGGCCTCACGACTCAGATGAAAGATGACGGCCGGGTCTATGTCCCCGGAACGGGATCCCATCACAAGGCCCTGGAGCGGCGTGAGCCCCATCGACGTGTCCACGGACTTGCCGCCATCCACTGCGGTGACAGATGCTCCATTACCGAGATGGAGAACGATGGTCTTTGTGTCCTCGAGCGGACGGCCAAGAAATCGGGCGGCCTCTTCTGAGACGTATTTGTGGGAGGTTCCATGAAATCCGTAACGCCGCACCTTATATTTTTGCGCCAACTCGGCATCGATCGCATAGGTATAGGCCGCCGCCGGCATCGTCTGATGAAAGGCGGTGTCGAAGACGGCAACGTGAGGCACATTGGGCATGGCAGCCCTGGCAGCACGGATGCCGAGGACGTTTGCGGGGTTGTGGAGCGGTGCGAGAGCAGAGAGCTCGTCGATCTCACTCTCCACCCGGTCGGTGATCAGTGTGGGGCCGGTAAAAGACGGTCCTCCGTGGACGACCCGGTGCCCCACAGCAACAATGTCGTGGCCGCCGCCAAGCGAATCGAGCACCTGCAGCATGCCGGTCGTGTGGTCGGGCACCTCCCCTGGCTCGCCGATCCGCTCGATGAGGCCGCCGACTGATGAGGACTCCGTTTCGAGGTCGATCAGCTGGTACTTGATCGAAGAGGATCCCGAGTTGACGACGAAAACTTCGCTCATGCTTTAGCTCCCGCCAAAACCTGCGCCTGGATGGCTGTAATGGCCACCGTGTTGACAATGTCTTGCACGAGCGCGCCGCGGGAAAGGTCATTGATCGGCTTGCGCAGGCCCTGCAGAACGGGTCCGATGGCCACCGCTCCGGCGCTTCGCTGCACCGCCTTGTACGTGTTGTTCCCGGTGTTCAGGTCGGGAAAAATGAACACTGTCGCTCGACCCGCCACCTCCGAATCCGGCATTTTACTTAGACCGACAGCGGCGTCCACAGCGGCGTCATATTGGATGGGTCCCTCCACCATCAAGTCAGGTCGCCGCTGGCGCACCAGTGCCGTAGCTTCCCGCACCTTGTCGACATCAGCTCCGCTACCAGATTCTCCGGTCGAGTAGGAGAGCATCGCAACTCGTTGCTCTATGTTGAACTGGGCTGCCGTGGCGGCAGACGACACCGCAATGTCAGCAAGCTGCTGAGCATTCGGGTCGGGATTTATGGCGCAGTCACCGTACACGAGAACGCGATCTTCAAGACACATGAGGAAAACGCTCGAGACAATCGAGACATCCGGTTCGGTTCTGATGATCTCAAAGCCGGGCCGAATAGTGTGCGCTGTCGTATGCGCGGCACCAGAGACCATGCCGTCGGCGAGGCCAAAATGCACCATCATTGTGCCGAAATAGGAGACATCAGTGACGACCTCGCGCGCGTCCTCCGGAGTGACGCCCTTGTGCTGGCGCAATTTTGCGTACTCGAGCGCGAAACGCTCGACCAGCTCAGGATCATGCGGGCTGAGGATGGTGGCGGCGGAGAGGTCCAGGCCAAGCGCGATGCTGCGCGCGCGAATCTCCGCCTCATCTCCGAGAATTGTTAGCCGTGCCACGCCTCGGCGCAGGAGCGTACTTGACGCTCGGAGGATACGATCATCCGTGCCCTCGGGCAGCACGATGTGCTGCCGATGTGCGCGGGCCCTGTCGAGCAGTGCGTACTCGAACATGAGTGGCGTGATGACCGACGACCGGTTTACCTGCAGCCGCTCCAGCAAGAGCTTCACGTCAACGTGCTGCTCGAAAAGCGCAATCGCCGTGTCGAATTTGCGCGGGGAATCCACCGCCAGACGGCCTCGCGTCTTCGTCACCCGGACTGCCGTGTCGTAAGTTCCGAGACCGGTGCGGATGATCGGCAGGCCCGAGCCCAGCCCGTCAATGAGCAACTCGATCTGCGGCAGCATGTCGAAACCGCCGTTCAGGATGATGCCAGCCAGTGACGGGAAGGTGTCGGAAGAATGGGCCATCAGCATGGCCAGCAGAACATCCGCCCGATCCCCCGCAACAATGACGACGGACCCCTCGATGAGTCGCGTCAGCACATTCTCCATTGACATTCCGGCCATGACGACGCCGAGCGCTTCACGGTGTAGCAGCTCAGGATCGCCCTTCAACAGCGTTCCCTCGACCGCCTCCACGAGCGATGACATGCTGGGGGCGATGAGGAATGGGTCCTCCGGGATGGCCCACACCGGCACTTCCACATGCTCTTCAAGAACGCGGATGATCTCCGCCAGGTTGGCCGGGTCCGCCCTGTTCGCGATCACGCCGACAAGGTGCGCATGCGCCAGCTCCAGCTCCTGGCTGGCCAGACCGAAAACTTGCCGAAGGTCCTCGGCACTGCGATTGCCATATTCCTCGGACTGCCCGCCGATAACGAGAAGGACGGGTGCGCCGAGATTGGCGGCGATGCGCGCGTTGTACGACAGTTCGGTGGGGCTGCCAACGTCGGTGTAATCAGAGCCAAGCACCACTACCACGTCACACTGCCGCTCGACCGCTTTGAACCGTTCAACGATTCTGCTCAGTGCGACATCCGGATCATCATGCACGTCTTCATAGCTCACGCCCACGCACTCGTCGTAACCAAGATCGACGCCCTCGTGAGCGAGGAGCAGCTCAAGCACGTAGTCGCGCTCGTCGCTCGACCGGGCAACAGGGCGAAATACGCCAACCCGTTCGGCCTCATGGCTCAGGGTGTCGAGCAGCCCGAGCGCAATCGTTGACTTACCGGCATGTCCTTCGACTGAGGTGATGTAGATATTGCGAGCCACCTGCCCAGCTTAGGTGCGAGGCAGCGTTGGCGTGAGGCGTCACAGAGTGCCCTTTTACAAACGGTGCATGCGACCGGGGTTGCACGTTGGGTTGCCCTGTGTCTGGTCAGACAGAAGCTTCTGGGCGCAGCCACTGAAAACGACGAATGCAACAGACATCTACTTTCGCCTCAGATACTGCCCATGAGCCGACCTCACGCGATCTCAGACCCGGGGCAAAAAAAGGACCCCTCGCGCACCCGCCAGAGCCCGGTTACCCTTGCTACGTTTCCGTCCTGGGGGAGTTGGCCTGGATGGCGCCACGCGAGGAGCCTCCGACAGTTTACCCGACATCCGCCCTCGGTTCCGCAACCCGAATATGCAGGACCAAGTTCACCTAATTGACCCGCGTTGCGGACGAACGACTTGATACGGCGAAAAGTCCTGCGTTTTGGTGGGGGAACGCGTGGCCCCTCGGATCGCGTAAGATTCTGTGAGGTCGTTGTCCGAACATTGGATGATGATTGCCAGGAGAATTCGCCTAGTGGCCTATGGCGCACGCTTGGAAAGCGTGTTGGGTGCAAGCCCTCGGGGGTTCGAATCCCCCATTCTCCGCCAGTAACAACTGCTTCTGATCTGGCTTTTTATACCCTTTCTATGAGGACGCATTCCTCTTTATGCTGAAATATGCGCTCAGCCTGATCGGAGTGCTCAGCGAAACGGTTCACGACGCCCTTTCGCGTGACGTGGCTGTAGATTCTCATGGTCGGGGTGTCAATCGACGTCTTAAATCCCACGGCTCGCCACATCAGTTGGCAGCAAATATCGCGCGAAGCGCTGCTCGTTTCATGCGCTAACTCACGCACTACCGGCACTGTAGGTCCGTGAACTTGGATGCCGTTATTAACAGGCCAACCACTCGAGATCGCTGAATTCACGCGCTAAGACGGGCCTCCCGGATCCGGGCCTCCCCGGTTCTGGGCGCCCTCGGGCATTGGCCCGTTTGACTCCCCCAGTCTCCGCACTCGGTACCGTACGCATCCGCGAACCTCAAGCGCGCCCCTGACGAATGCGATATCGCTGCCGGCAGTCGGGCGAAGTTGGCCATTGCACCCGCCTCATTAGCGTGGGCGAGCGGTCCGTCGTAATCAGCAGCATCCGTCAATCAAGCCTATTGGCTTCGGGCGAAAATAGGTTTGGCGATATACCACTTGGGCGCTAACTCTATTCCTTCAAGCCATTTATGCAAAGACATTCACCTTTTTCGAGGGAGATATCTTCACAATTCACCGATCAAGCGGTAACCGGTCCTCACAACCCCACTGCTGGCCGTAACCGCCGTGTGACTCCGGCGACGCCATCAAATCGAGAAATGGCTTCGAGTCGAACGCCTCAGGACCGAGGACCCCACGCCCCACCCAAGCGCCTGTGGACAGCAGCTCCAAAGCGATGACAGGGTTCAGCGCGGTTTGCCAGACGACGCACTGGGACTCATACTCCGCCATCGTCCACTCGTTATCGCTCACGTGGTAGAGGTACACCTCCCGCGGGCGACCGTCGAGGCCAAGGCCTGTCACCCACACTCCCGCACAGGTTTTGCCGGTCATTCGCGGTCCGATGGTGGCCGGATCGGGCAGCCCGGCAGCGACAACATCACGCGGGGACACCAATACCGGGCCGTCCGCAGATCGCACCAGTAACGGTTCGGTCTTGTCAAGGCCCAGCTGGTTCAGTGTCTTCAGGACCCCAATGAACTGGTCCCCCAACCCGTACTTGAACGTGACGCGCTTAGCGTCCACCCACCGCGGCATGAGCAGAACCTCTTCATGCTCGACGTTCACGCACTCGACCGGACCAATCCCTTCAGGAAACTCGAAGATCTCAGGGTCGCTGAACGGCGCGGTCGTGTACCAGCCGCGCTCCTTTTCCCAGACGACCGGGGGGTTCAGGCATTCCTCGATAGTCGTCCAAATACTGAAGGATGGCGCAAAAATTGCGTTACCGACCTCATCCCGCACGACGAGATTCGCCCCATCACGGGTGCCCAGCTCCTCGATTTCACTGAAGAGGTGGTCTGCGGCATAACGCGCGAAGACGTCGCTGAGCCCCGGTTCCACTCCCATGCCCACAAGGGCAAGCCTCCCGGCGACCTCCCAGTCAGAGGACTGCGCGAATTGGTCGTCGCCTAGCTTGACGCCCGGCTCTTCATACGGGTGAGTGGGATGCGGCTCAGACAAACTCATCGCCATGTCGAGATAGTCCGCTCCGGCTGCCAGGGCGCCGGCGAAAACCGGGGGAACGAACTTGGGCTCGACTGCGTTCATGACATGCGTCGCACCATGGTGGCGAGCCACTGCCGCGACGTTGTCGGCGTTTGCAGCGTCGATGTGGGCCGCAAGGAAACGGCCCAGCTGCGGTCCGTGCTTCTGCTCGATCCATGCGACCGTGTCCTCTGCCCGGGCGAGGTCATAGTCGCAAACCACCATGACGTCGAAGAAGTCACGTCGCGCAGCAATCTTCGCAATGGCGTTGCCGACGCCACCGGCGCCGACGAGCAGAATCCTCATGCTCTGAACGTTAGCGGCGTTTGCTACTTCGCTCTAGGTGTACCCGTGAGGCCAGAGGCGCCCAAACCATGACGGCCACGCCGGCGCCGATGAGAGCGCCACCGATGGTGTCGGTGAGCCAGTGGGCTCCCAAATAGGTGCGACTCACGGCCATGAGAATGGTGTACAGCACGCCAACAAACCAGACCCATGTTCGCCCAACGATAATCCCCAGCGACACGGCGATGGTGGCGGCGTTCGCAACATGCCCGGATGGAAATGACCCGACGTCAGCTGTCACCAGAATGTCTTCGGGGCGCGGACGTCCGTACAGGCCTTTGAGCAGTTGCACCACTCCGGCGCTCGCCAAAGCCGCTAATCCGTAGAAGAGGGCTGCCCAAAAACGTTTCAGTGCGCAGAGCACAACGATCGTCGCTACCGGCACAATGACCACGCCAACGATTCCGCCGCCTATCCAATCCATGAACAACGCGGGGACGTCCAGCCAGATGGCACGCTCCTCGAGAATTTCTTCCATCCACTCACTGTCGAGCGACAGGGGAAGGTTGCCCGACCGCGTCGCAATGAGCAAGCCGAGCAACGCTGACAGCACAATGGCGACCAGCGCGCTGATGAGCGGCCAACGTCGGGTAACTTTCTTGGCCTCTGATGCCTTCATTTCGTCTACTCCGGGATGCGCCTCGACTGCACCAGTTCAGAGAACCAGTGCCCGCTGTCTTTCACTGTTCGCTTCAGCGTCGTGTAGTCCACGTACACGATGCCGAAACGTTTCGTGTAACCGTACGCCCACTCGAAGTTGTCCATCAGGGACCAGACCAAATATCCGCGGAGATCCACACCACGCTGCATGGCCCGGTGAGCCGCGGTGAAATGTCTGCGCAGGTAGTCGATCCTTTTCACATCGTGCACGGCACCCTCGACAAGCTCATCCTCGAAAGCGGCGCCATTTTCTGTGATCATCAACGGCTGGGCCGGGAACTGCCTGTGCAGGTCGAGCAGCAGGTCTTCCAGTCCTTCAGGCGCGATGTTCCAACCCATTGACGTATAAGGACCGGGTTGCTGAATAAATTCGACCATTTCACTGCCGGGCCAAGGAGTGCCACCGGCATCCTTGTGACCGTCCGCTGTCTGTCGCGCCTTCCTTCCGTCCCACATTTGCACCGTGGTGGTGGAGTAGTAATTAACTCCGAGGATGTCTATTGGCTGGTTGATGGTTTCGAGATCGCCGGGCAACACGAATGACCAGTCGGTGATTTTGCGCGTGTCATCAATGAGATCGTCCGGATATGCCCCGCGGAGCATAGGTCCGGTGAACGCGCGGTTGGCAAGGGCATCGATGCGTCGGACGGCTTCATCCGAGCCGATGGACCCGGGGCGGATCACATGGAAGTTGAGCGTCACAGAGAATTGCGCGTTGTTGCTGACAACGCTTCGCAGCGCCTGCAACGCCAGCCCATGCCCAAGGTTGAGGTGATGCACGGCGGCGAGGGCGTCCGCCCCGCTGCTGCGTCCGGGCGCGTGCGCCCCCGCTGCATACCCGAGATAGGCGGAGCACCACGGTTCGTTGAGCGTTGTCCAGGTGTGTACCCGGTCACCAAGCGCCTCACCGACGATGGCCGCATACTCGGCGAAACGAAATGCGGTGTCACGGTTCGGCCATCCGCCAGCGTCTTCGAGCGGCTGGGGCAAATCCCAGTGGTACAGAGTGGCGATTGGCCGGATGCCTCGCGCCAGCAGACCATCGACCAGACGTGAATAGAAGTCGATGCCGGCCGCATTGATCGGGCCTTTGCCTGAAGGCTGAATCCGAGGCCACGAGATTGAAAAGCGGTAGGCCTCCAACCCGAGGTTTTTCATCACGTCGAGGTCTTCGTCGAGCCGGTGATAGTGATCGGATGCCACGTCTCCGGTGTCACCGTTGACCACGCGACCGGGCGTCTTGCTGAAGGTATCCCAGATCGAGGGCCCCCGGCCGTCCTCGTCCCATGCCCCCTCGATTTGGTAGGAAGCGGTGGCTGACCCCAAAACGAAGTCGTGGGGGAAGCCCAGCCCGGCGTCCCGGTAGTCGTCGCTGCCAGAAGTCATTTCGGTCCCGTTTCTTGCTGCATATAGTGTTGTCGACCCTAGCGCTGATGCGCAAAAGGCCCCAGCCGACTTGCGACTGGGGCCTCCCGCAACACTTTTTCTCCTAGCGTCCGCCGCTGCGACGTTTATTGAAAACGTCAAAGGCAACCGCCAAAAGCAAGACCATGCCCTTGATGAACTGCTGGTAGTCGGTGTTGATGCCCATGAGCGACATGCCGTTATTGAGTACCCCCATGATCAGACCACCGGTGATTGCGCCGATGACTGTGCCGATCCCGCCGGTGACTGCAGCGCCACCGATGAAGGCCGCCGCAATTGCATCCAGCTCGAATAGGTTTCCAGCGCCGGGCCCCGCGGAGTTGAGCCGACCCGTGAAGACCAGACCTGCCAATGCAGCCAGAACACCCATGTTGACGAAGAGGTAGAAGTCCACCCGCTGCGTTTTGATGCCAGATAGTTGGGCAGCGTGAAGGTTTCCGCCCCGGGCATAGACATGTCTTCCGAAGACGCTGCGTGCCATGACGGAACTGTAAATCACAACCAGCACGCCCAGAACGATCAGCACGATCGGGGTTCCCCGCGATCCGGGCGCAATACCCAGAAGGTAGGTAAGGCCGAGAACCAGCATGGCGGTGAACGCGAGCTTGGTTACGAACCATGCCAGTGGTTCATCTTCTAGGCCGTGCTTTACCCGGGATGCGCGTCCACGCAATTGTTGCCCGACCAGGAAGATGAGCGCGAGCACACCCAGTCCAACAGTGATCCACTCCGCTGGCGAACTTGTTGCAGGGAAAGCATTCGGGAATACGAACCCACCGCCGAGCTGTCGATACTCCGTGGGGAACGGCGTGATCTGGCGGTTGCCCAGCACAATCTGCGTGAGACCGCGGAAAATTAGCATTCCCGCCAGCGTCACGATAAACGCAGGTATCCCTACATAAGCGACCCAGAATCCCTGCCAGGCACCGACCAGGGCGCCGATGATGAGCGAACCGAGAATGGCGACCCACCAGGGAAACCCCCACTGGGTGATCATCACACCGGACATTGCACCGACAAATGCCGCCACCGAGCCCACCGACAGGTCGATGTGGCCGGCGATGATGATCATCACCATTCCAATCGCCAAGATCAGAATGTAGCTGTTCTGCACAATGATGTTCGACACGTTGCCTGCGGTGAGAAGCCGACCATCAGTCAAAACCTGGAACAGGATGACGATGACAATCAACGCGATGAAAATACCGATTTGTCGGAGTCGGCTTCCGAGGAAGCCGACTGCGTCCTTAATGGCGGCCATCGTTACTTTTCCTTTTCTTTGGTCATGTACTGCATAAGGAGTTCGGGGGTGGCGTCTGCAATACCGAACTCACCCGTGAGGTGACCCTCCGACAGGGCGTAGATGCGGTCGCAGATGCCGAGCAGTTCGGGCAGCTCCGACGAGATGACAATGACGGCTTTGCCTTCCGAAGCGAGCCTGTTGATGATCGTGTAAATCTCGTATTTGGCACCCACATCGATGCCGCGCGTTGGTTCGTCGAGGATAAGCACATCAGGATCCGAGTACATCCACTTGGAGAGCACGACTTTTTGCTGGTTGCCGCCAGAGAGCTTGCCGGTCAGAGACGACACGGAAGGAGCCTTGATGTTCATACTCTTTCGGTATTCATTCGCAATGATGAATTCTTTCTCACCGTCAACCCAGCCGCGTTTTGCGAGTTTACCCAAGGCCGCCATCGAGACGTTGCGCTTGACGTCTTCCAGGAGGTTAAGCCCGAAGTGTTTGCGATCTTCGGTCGCATACGCGATACCGTTCCCGATAGCCTCCGAAACGGTGCGGGTGCGCACCTCCTTGCCATGCATGAAGACTTTGCCCGTTATGCCCTTGCCATACGAACGTCCGAAGACACTCATGGCCAGTTCGGTTCTACCCGCCCCCATCAACCCGGCTATCCCCACGACTTCACCCGCACGCGCCGACAGGTTGGCACCGTGGATTACGACGCGACCCGCCTCGGACGGGTGATGCACGGTCCAGCCCTCGATACGGAAGATCTCCTCACCGATCTTGGGAGTGCGGTCGGGGTAGCGGTGCTCGAGGTCGCGGCCCACCATCCCTTTAATAATTCGGTCTTCCGACACATCATCCGCACGCATGTCGAGCGTCTCAATAGTGCGGCCGTCACGCAAGATTGTGACCTTATCGGCGATGGCTTTGATCTCGTTCAGTTTGTGGCTGATGATGATCGACGTGATTCCCTGCTCCCTCAGGTGCTTGATGAGGTCGAGCAGGTGGGCGGAGTCTTCATCGTTCAGCGCAGCGGTCGGCTCATCCAGAATCAGCAGCTTCACCTCTTTGGACAGCGCTTTGGCGATTTCGACCAGCTGCTGTTTTCCTACACCGATGTCCACGATTTTGGTGATCGGGCTGTCGCTTAGGCCAACCCGTGCCAGAAGCTTCGACGCCTCCAGGTTAGTTTTATCCCAATCGATGAAGCCGCGGGTCGCGATCTCGTTGCCCAAGAAGATGTTCTCGGCGATGGAGAGAAAAGGGCTCAGCGCCAATTCTTGATGAATGATGACGATGCCCTTAGCTTCGCTGTCTCCGATGTCGCGAAACTGCACGGTGTCGCCCTCGAAGGCAATTTCGCCGTCGTAGCTTCCGTGCGGGTACACCCCCGAAAGCACTTTCATGAGCGTGGACTTGCCCGCTCCGTTCTCTCCGCAGATTGCGTGCACTTCACCACGCTGAACGGTGAGATTTACATCCTGCAGCGCCTTGACCCCAGGGAACGTCTTGGTGATTTGGCGCATCTCGAGAATGTTCGTGACCATTCCCTGCCTCGCTTCGTTGTTGTGGTGATAGTGACTGCCGGAGTCGGGTCCGGCGGACGGTTCCGCCGGACCCGACCGTTGGGCTAACTTACTTGAGATCGTCCTCGGTGTAGTAGTCGCCACCGATAAGAACTTCTTCGTAATTCTCAGCCGTGACGATTGTCGACTCGAGTAGGTAAGACGGTACAACTTTGACGCCGTTGTCGTACGTCTCGGTGTCGTTGACCTCAGGCTCTTCACCGTTCAGGAGTGCGTCGACCATCTTGACGGCCTGCTCGCCGAGAAGGCGGGTGTCCTTGAAGATGGTCGCGTACTGCTCGCCGGCAATGATCGACTTGACCGAACCGACTTCGGCATCCTGTCCGGTAATAACCGGAAGGGCATCAGCCGAGTATCCACCAGACGTCAAAGCGGAGATAATTCCGATCGAAAGTCCGTCATAAGGCGAAAGAACACCGTCGAGCTTGACGTCACCGATGATGGTGAGGATGTTTTCCATGCGCTCCTGAGCGGTTTCGGGCAACCAGCGAAGGATCGCCGCCTGCTCGAAGTCGAGCTGTCCACTGGGAACGTTCAGCACACCGCTATCAAGGTACGGCTGCAGGGTTGCAATGGCACCGTCCCAAAAGAACCGGGCGTTGTTGTCGTCCGGGCTGCCGGCGAACAGTTCGATGTTGAACGGGCCGGCCTCGCCGGTGTCTGCCCCACTCTCATCGACAATGCCAAGGCCGTTCAGCAAAGAGGTCGCCTGCTGGACGCCCACTTCGTAGTTGTCGAAGGTTGTGTAATAGTCGACATTCTCGGTGCCGTTGATGAGGCGATCGTAGGCAATGACGGGAATTTTCGCATCGGCGGCCTGCTGAAGCACATCAGTCAACGTGGTGCCGTCGATCGACGCGATGATCAGGGCCTTGGCGCCACCGGTGATCATGTTCTCAATCTGCGAGACCTGTGTCGGAATTTCATCGTTGGCGAACTGGAGGTCGACCTTGTAGCCGAGCTCCTCGAGGGATGACTGCACGTTTTCCCCGTCGGCGATCCAACGTTCGGACTGCTGAGTGGGCATCGAAACCCCGACCAGTGCACCTTCGGTGTCTCCCTCTTCGGTGGCTCCACCCGTGCGGTCGCCCGCGCAGCCTGACAAGCCGATAACGAGTGCACTTGCGGCTGCGATGCCACCAAGTAGCTTCCTGTTCTTCACTGTGTTTCCTCTCATTGTGGTTGTGGACTTCTGCGTCAATGTCGTTCGCTACCGGCTTCGTCCATAAAAGTCGGAGGTCTGTGCGCCTGCTATTACAGGCCCTGGGCGAGCCGGTAATAGGCAGCGTTCCAGCGCACCTCGCGCATGAACTCGCTCAGGGTGGTGTTCTCATCGATGACGAGAAGTTCGGTGCCCGCAATTTCGGCGAAATCACGGAAGACATCGATGTCCACAGCCGTAGTCATCACAGTGTGGTGCGCTGCGCCCGCGGTGAGCCAAGCAGCAGCAGATGTGGCCAGATTCGGACGGGGAACCCAAACCGCACGACCCACGGGAAGGTTAGGCATCGGCTCGTCGAGCGGCACATTGTCGACCACGTTTGCTACGAGGCGGAAACGGTCGCGCATGTCGCTCATGGCGACGACGACGGCCGCGCCGGCATCCGCGGTGAAAACTAGGCGGACCGGGTCCTCCCTGCCACCGATGCCGAGCGGATGAATTTCGAGGGACGGCTTCTCCGTCGTCAGGGAAGGACTGACCTCGAGCATGTGAGCGCCCAAGATTTTCTCTTCACCGGGTGTGAGGTGATAGGTGTAGTCCTCCATCAGAGACGCGCCACCTGGAAGCCCGGCACCCATGACATTAGCGGTACGAACCAGGACCGCCGTTTTCCAGTCACCCTCCGCGCCGAAGCCGTACCCCTCGGCCATGAGTCGCTGAACGGCCAGGCCCGGAAGTTGCCTCAGCGCACCCAAATCCTCGAAGCTGGTGGTGAAAGCGCCAAAGCCGCCCTCCTCGAGGAAGGAGCGAAGGCCCAGCTCGATTGCAGCGCCGTAGCGGAGGGAATTGTGACGGTCGCCTCCCCTGCGCAGTTCCGGCACCACGTCGTAAAGCTCTTCATATTCACCGACGAGCGAATCGATGTTGGCGTCTGAGGCTGCGTGGACAGCCTCCGCAAGTTCATTGACGCCCCAGGTGTTGACCTGCACGCCGAACCGCAGCTCAGCCTCAGTCTTGTCGCCCTCGGTAACCGCGACGTACCGCATGTTGTCGCCGAAACGCGCGATCTTTAGTTCGTGAGTGGCGGCCCATCCCGCTGCTGCGCGCTGCCATGTGCCGATCTGCGCCGTAACAGCAGGGTTGCTGGCATGCCCAACGACTGTCTTTCGACTGATGCCGAGACGAGACTGAATGTATCCAAACTCCCGGTCGCCGTGGGCGGCCTGGTTCAGGTTCATGAAGTCGAAGTCGATGTCGCCCCACGGCAGGGCAACGTTTGCTTGCGTGTGCAAATGCAGCAGCGGTTTGCGCAGCAAGTCGAGCCCGGTAATCCACATCTTGGCCGGGCTGAACGTGTGCATCCACGCCACAATTCCGATCACCTTGTCGGCAGCGTTAGCCTCCAGCGCCAGTCGGCGGATGGACTCACTGTCCTTAAGCACGGGCTTCCATACGACCTTGACAGGCACATCGGATGCCGCATCTAGGGCCGCAACAATTTCTTGTGACTGGTGGGCAACCTGCCGCAGTGTTTCTTCGCCATAAAGGTTCTGGCTACCGGTTACAAACCAGACCTCGTATTGGTTAAGCGACGTGATGAGCTTGGGCATTAGATGGCTCCTGCCGGCGCTTGGCCGTAAACGTTTTGGTATCGGTTAAAGAGTGCGTCAATGGCCTCTTGCGCAAGCGGTATGGTCTCGCCGCCTTGACGGGCGATGTGAACGGTGCGGGCGACATCCTCAACCATGACGGCCGCCTTGACGGCGTCGCGTGCGTCTTTACCGATCGTGAACGGGCCGTGGTTTTGCATGAGCACGGCCCGCGAACGATGTCCTCGCAGCGTGGCGACGATGCCGCGCCCGATGGAATCATCTCCGATGACGGCGAACGGTCCGATAGGAATCTCTCCCCCAAACTCGTCGGCCATCGCAGTGATCACGCACGGGATGGCCTCACCGCGGGCCGCCCAGGCTGTGGCATAGGTCGAGTGTGTGTGCACGACCCCGCCGACCTCGGGCATCGTGCGGTAAACGTAGGCGTGAGCGGCCGTATCACTTGACGGGCTGCGGTCGCTGCCCGCCGTCCCCGGGACGACGTTGCCGTCCAAGTCGCAAACGATCATGGTGTTCGGAGTCAGCTCGTCGTAATCCACCCCACTGGGCTTAATCACGAAGAGGTCGGCGCCAGGAACTCGTCCGGACACATTGCCGCCGGTCCACATGACCAGCCCATACTTGGTCAGTTCGCCGTGAAGCTTGGCTACATCCGCGCGAACGGATGCGACAGCCGCCTCGATGTCATTCATGCATGTTCCCCTTTGCGCTACTCGATCGCTCTTCGATGGTCGACGCCGCTGCACTGGTCGAGCGCGTCAGGTCCCCACCGGCCAGCGCCTCCCGACGCATCCCCTTAAGCCGCTTCATCACATCGTTGGCTCCACGGCCAAAGTAATCGTGCAACGTGGAGTACTCGGCGTACAGTGCGTCGTAGGCGTCAGCAGCGTCAACATCAGGCACATATACGTTCTTGTTGACTTGGCCCATAGCCGCCCCGGCTGCCCTTACATCCGGATAGGCCCCTGCAGCTACCGCCGCGTGGATGGCAGCCCCGAGGGCAGGGCCCTGCTCACTCACGATGGTGGAGATCGGCATCCGCAAGATGTTGCTGTATGTCTGCATCAAAAACTGGTTCTTAAGCAGGCCGCCAGCGACGATGAACTCCTTCACAGGAACTCCGCTCGCATTGAACGTTTCAACGATCTTGCGGGTGCCGAAGGCCGTGGCCTCCAGCAGTGCGCGGTAAATTTCTTCAGGACGGGTGGTGAGGGTTGCGCCGATGATGAGGCCACTGAGCTCATGGTCGACGAGCACTGAGCGGTTGCCGGAATGCCAATCGAGGGCGACCAGACCGTGAGCTCCTACCGGCTGGCCACTGACCAGATCGGTGAGGTACTGGTGCACGCTGACGCCCGCCCTGTCAGCCGCGTCGTGATAGTGCCCAGGAACCTGATTCTTCACGTACCACGCGAAGATGTCCCCGACCCCGGATTGTCCGGCCTCGTAGCCGTACAAGCCACTGACGATACCGCCATCTACGACACCGCACATGCCCGGGACCTCGACTAGGACATCCGCGTTCATCACGTGGCAGGTGCTCGTGCCCATAATCGCCAGCATCTGCCCAGGTTCAACCGCCTGCGCAGCTGGCGCTGTGACGTGGGCGTCCACGTTGCCGACAGCTACAGCGATACCCTGCGGCAGCCCGGTCCAGGCTGCCGCTTCAGGCGATAACGTGCCCGCCATGTCACCGAGCTGGCCGATTTCATGCGCCACCTTAGAGTCAGCGAAATCGGCGAAGTCAGGGTTCAAGGCTGCCAGGAAGTCGCGGCTCGGCAGCTCGCCGTCCTGCAGAATTCCCTTGTAGCCGGCAGTGCATGCGTTGCGTACATAACTGCCGGTAAGTTGCCAAACGATCCAGTCAGCGGCTTCAACCCAGTGATCCATGCGGTTGTAAAGCTCAGGATCTTCCTCAAGCAGTTGGAGGCCCTTGGCGAATTCCCACTCGCTCGAGATGAGCCCGCCGTAGCGGGGCAGCCAGCGTTCGTTGCGTTCCGCAGCGAGTCGGTTGATGCGGTCGGCCTGCCCTTGGGCGGCATGGTGCTTCCACAGCTTGACGTAGGCATGGGGGCGCTCAACGTACTCGGGGAGTTCGTTGAGCGGCGTTCCGTCGGCAAGAACGGGCAGCGGGGTGCAGGCGGTGAAGTCTGTTCCGATACCGATGACGTCGGCAGGGTTGATTCCGGCTTTGGCTACGGCTTCAGGGACGGCGGTTTTCAAAACCTGCACATAGTCGGCCGGTACCTGGAGAGCCCACTCGGGCGGTAGCAACGCACCGCCGGCCGCCAGTGTGGTGTCCATGACCGCGTGCGGATAGTCGCGAGTTGCAGAGGCCAATTCTCTGCCATCGGAAACGCGGACAACTACAGCCCGACCGCTCAACGTGCCGTAGTCAACTCCGACGACATAGCGCTCGCCCGGTGTAGTTCTGGCGGTAGATGTGCTGTCAGAGCTACTCACGACGACGACTCCCTTGTCAGATTGTTACGCGCTGCGATTAAGCGTGTGACCGTTCACATTTGGTGTGCTTGGACATTGTAGGTCGGGAGTGCCCGACGATGTCAAGCTGAGGGATGGTTGCGTCTTGGTAACGGTGACCTGTAACGCCGCCGTGATCCGAATGCCGGTCGTCAGCGAATCAGCATGTCACCTCGCTCATCTGCTGCACCCGCGGTCACGCCGACCATGTCGCGTCCCGCGGTCACGCCGACCATGTCGCAGCCCGCAATCACACTCAAACTCAGGAATTATCGCGTGAGGACCCCGAAATGCGACACAAAGCTGTGTTTGTGCGCGCTATTGCCTGAATTTCCGCTGTGGGGGCCGGTTGCGCTACCTGTGGATGATGCCTGCGCCTGCACGAAAAGATCGCGACGCCCGAAGCTGCAAGCGCGGCTAGTGCCCAGGCATCCGCCCTGGCGCCGACGTCGACTTGCGGATGATCATCTCGGGAGCAATCTGTCGCTGATCGGCATCACCGAATCCGTCGAGTTCGCGCACCAGGAGGGCAACTGATCTCCGGCCGATCTCCGCGAAATCCTGGCGGACCGTTGTTAGAGGCGGGAGGAAGTGCGCCGAATCCGGAATATCATCGAAGCCCACTACGCTGACGTCCCCTGGCACACTCACACTGCCGTCGTAGAAAGCATGCATCAAACCCAACGCCATCTGGTCATTGCCACAGAAGACTGCGGTGAAATCACGCTCGCGAGCCAGCTCACGACCGGCGTGATAGCCGAACTGCGCAGTCCAGTCACCGAGAATTGGAGGGTGCGTATATAGGTCAGCATCGTTAATCTCTCGCAAAAATCCCTGCATGCGAGCATCCGCCTCGATCCAATCCTGCGGACCTGCTACGTGGACAATCTCCGTATGCCCCAGCTCGATGAGGTGCCGGGTGGCCATGCGTGCTCCGGCATATTGGTCAACGGAAATGCTGTGGTGGCGGCCCCTGCCCGTGGAATCGAGTGTCACGAAGGGCAAGGTAAGCGCCAAATCGTCGATGGCGTCATACACCCGCACCTGGGGAGCGATGACAATGATCGCCTCGACCGCCTGACCGGTCAGCTGGTCCAGGCCCGCCCTGATCGACTCGTAATCGCTTTCGGTGTTACTGATACTCAAGCGGTAACCCGCTTCCCTCGCCGCCAACTCGATGGCATGCACTGCGGTGGTGGGGCCATAATGCGAGGTCAAACCTGACAGGACACCGATGGTGCGAGTGCGACTGGTGACAAGAGCCCGAGCCGCCTGATTGGGCCGGTATCCGACCTCGTCGATGACCTCAAGCACGCGCTGGCGAGTGCTTGGCTTGATACTTTCGGAGTTGTTGAGGACACGCGATACCGTCTGATATGAAACGCCGGCAAGACGCGCAACATCACGGATATTGGGAGCGCGAAGCTTCTCTGGTTCAGTGCTCATTCCCGGTCCGTCGTTGGCTTGAATGTGTACGTTCACATGTGCGCGATGCGAGACCATTATGCACACAGCCTGCGCGTCAAGCCGTTTCGCGGGCGCCAGCTCACCGGTCATGACTGTGCACCCGAAGTACTGCGCCCCCTTTGCGTGGTCCACGACAGCATGAGTTGCTAGCGACGAAAACCCTGCTGCAAGACGCAAGGTACTCAAGCAACGATGGTGAGCGATGTGGCCTCCTCGCTGCCCGAAAACGTGACGCCGGCGCACACCGTCAGTTGACGGTGTGGCGAATGCTTGCCTCCAACAGTTTCAGGGCAGCCACGGTCGTCGCCGCAACAATTTCTCTGGCGTCCCCGTCGAAATGGCGCTCTTCAGCGTGCTCCCCGAATGGCGTCCGCACCCCAATAAACACGGTTCCCACCGGTTGCCCTTCCTGCTCGTCCGGTCCGCCTACGCCGGTGACGGCAACAGTTACAGTGGCTGCCATCAGCTTGGCGACTCCAGCTGCCATCTCCTGGGCGGCTGCCGCCGTGACGACGGGGCCGGGCGTCACGCCGAGCGCCCGAAATTTCACATCTGCGGCATAAGCCACCACTCCCCCGGCAAACCATTCACTCGAGCTCTCACCGACCGCCAAGTGCACGGCGATTTCGCCGCCGGTCAGCGACTCCGCTACCGCAACACGGGAATCCGAGCCATGCAGCATTGTGGCGATGGAATCAACGAGGTTGATTGCTTCGTCGTTGTGGGAGCCAGGGCTTGCCATGAGCCCATTGTGCGTTAACGCTCGCTCTCCCGTAAGGGGTTATGACGCGGGCAGTGCCTCAAGTAGGTCTTCGATGAGGTCGTCAACGCCTTCGATCCCCACGGAAAGGCGCACAATGTTCTCCGGCACTTCCAGGGCTGTGCCCCGAACGGATGCGTGGGTCATCTCGGAGGGATAGCTGATGAGCGATTCCACACCGCCGAGAGATTCAGCGAGATGGAACAGCGACGTTGACTCAGTGAAACTACGGGCAGCCTCAGCTCCGCCGCGCAATGCGATCGACAGCATTCCGCCGAAGCCGCGCATCTGCCGCGCCGCCACCTCGTGGCCGGGGTGGTCGGCGAGGCCGGGGTAGTAGACGCGCTCGACAGCAGGGTGACCGACCAGCCGCTCGGCGATCGCCTGCGCGTTCGCACTGTGACGCTCAACGCGAACTGCAAGCGTCTTGATTCCTCGCGTGGTGAGCCAGGCATCCATCGGGCCTGACACCGGGCCGACGGCGAACTGGAGGAACGCTACCTTCTCGGCCAACTCATCGTCGTTCATAACCAGCGCGCCACCCAGCACGTCAGAGTGGCCGCCGAGGTATTTCGTTGTCGAATGTGTCACGACGTCTGCGCCCAGGGCGAGAGGGTTCTGCAGGTAGGGAGAGGCGAAGGTGTTATCCACCACGACGAGCACTCCTGCTGCATGGCCAATTTCGGCGAGCGCGGTGATGTCACTGATTTTGAGCAGCGGATTGCTCGGTGTCTCAATCCACAGAACCTTGGTGGAAGGCGTGATGGCCGCCTGAACGGCGTCCAAATCAGTGAGTTCCACCGTGTCGAGCGCGATCCCCCACGGCACAAACACCCGATTCACCAGCCGATGGGTTCCGCCGTAAACATCATTGCCCATGACGACGTGGTCGCCTGGCTTCAGCGCTGCGCGCAACAGGATGTCTTCGCCAGCCAGCCCGGAGGAGAAGCTGTAGCCGTGCTTGCCACCTTCAAGGTCGGCTATCAAAACTTCCAAGGAACTGCGCGTCGGGTTGCCACCACGGGAGTATTCGTAGCCGTTGCGGAATCCGCCGATGCCGTCCTGAACATAGGTTGAGGTCTGGTAGATGGGCGGTATGACCGCGCCGGTCGCCGAATCCGGCTCGGACCCCGAGTGGATTGCGCGCGTGCTGAAATCTTGGTTCGACATGGTGTGCCTTCTATTTGGAGAGGAACGTGAGCAGATCGTGCCGGGCGAGCACCGCAACGGGCTTACCGTCTTCGGTGACGAGCAGGGCGTCGGCAGCCACGAGAGCGGATTGCGCAGTCGTGATGGGCTCGTGCAGCCCGATGAGCGGAAACGGCGAGCCGACGATCTCCTCGATGGTGTCCGTCATGGAGACGTCACCGTTGAATACGCGCCCGAGCAAGTCCCGTTCGGTGAGCGCGCCGATGACTTCGCCCATAACAACCGGGGGCTCCGCCGTGAGAACGGGAATCTGTGAGACGCCGTACTCCGTCATGATCTGGATAGCGTCGGCAACCGTCTCGTGCGGGTGCACGTGGACCAGGCTGGGCAACTGGCCGGATTTCTGGTTGATTATGTCTGCCACGGTTGCACCGTCCGACGCGTGGAGGAACCCGTGCGATTGCATCCAGGTGTCGCTGAATACCTTGTTCAGATAGCCGCGTCCGCCATCGGGCAGCAGAATGACCATGACGGCATCGGCGGGTAATCCGCGTGCCACTTTCAGCGCGGCCGCAACGGCCATGCCACTCGACCCGCCCACTAGCAGCCCCTCTTCACGGGCTAACCGTCGGGTGTACTCGAACGACTCGGCGTCGGATGCCGCGACGATTTGGTCGACGACGGAGGGGTCATAGGCGCTCGGCCAAAAGTCCTCGCCGACACCTTCCACGAGGTAGGGGCGACCCGTTCCGCCGGAATACACCGAACCTTCCGGGTCAGCGCCAATGACCTGAACTGCGCCGCCGGATACCTCTTTAAGGTAGCGACCCGCTCCGCTGATAGTTCCCCCTGTGCCGACTCCAGCAACGAAATGTGTGATTTCGCCGTCGGTATCGTTCCAGATCTCCGGACCGGTTGTCTCATAGTGGCTGAGCGGGCCATTCGGATTCGCATACTGGTTGGGCTTGAAAGCGCCGGGGATCTCCCGCGCGAGCCGGTCGGAAACGCTGTAATACGACTCCGGACTGTCGGGCGCGACAGCTGTAGGTGTCACCACAACCTCTGCTCCGTATGCCTTCAGTACGTTGCGCTTCTCTTCGCCGACCTTGTCTGGCAGAACGAAAACGCAGCGGTAGCCACGCTGCTGCGCGACAAGTGCCAGCCCTATGCCGGTGTTGCCAGACGTCGGTTCGACAATTGTGCCGCCCGCCTTGAGCTCTCCGGATGCCTCTGCTGCGTCGATGATGCGCGTCGCAATGCGGTCTTTAGATGACCCGCCGGGATTGAGATATTCCACCTTCACGAGCACCGTGGCGGCGATGCCATCTGTCACGCTGTTGAGTTTCACGAGCGGGGTGTTACCCACCAGGTCGAGGATCGTATTCGCAAACTTCATGATGGGGCCAATCTACCAGCGACACTTGGGAGTGTTACGGGCGCCCGATTTGCGCTTTTGCGTGTTTGCTTGCGCGCTTAATTCTCAGCGACAACTCGGTATGTTGTCAGTATCCCCTCCCGACCGACAGGACAGCACCCCTTGGCCAAGAGCGACACACCCCAGCCCTCAACCGGGTCAGAACCGGCACTCCCACCGAGCGCGAAGAAAGCGCTTACCGTCAAACAGCAGCGCGAGGAACGCCGTCAGGAGAAGGTCAAGGCGTTCAAAAAAGAACAAGCCAAAGCCAAGCGCAACCGTCTGGTCGCCATCATTCTCAGTTCGGCGGCTGCTGTAGCTGTTCTTGCCATCCTGATCACCGTCGTAGTCACCAGCAGCACCCAACGCAACCCCGACGACATCACTGTCGCAGGTGTCGAAACCTGGGAAGACATCGAGTTCGGCCATGTGGAGACGCCGGTAAATTACGAGGAGAAATACGGGACGAACCCGCCAGTTGGCGGCGTGCACAACCCCGCCTGGCTCAACTGCGGCGTTTACACCGAGCCACAGCAGAACGAAAACGCCGTGCACGCGCTAGAACACGGCGCGGTGTGGGTGACCTACAACGCCGAGGAAATTAGCGAAGAAGAGCTGCAACTCTTGGTAGATAAGCTGCCAAGCACGCACATCCTGGTCTCGCCTTACGAAGGCTTAGACGCTCCGCTCGTAGCCTCTGGTTGGGGTGCCCAGGTGAAACTGGACGGTGTTGACGACGAACGCCTGACCGATTTCGTCGACAAGTACTGGCAGTCCGAGAATGTGCCAGAGCCTGGAGCGCGCTGTGACGGAGCAATTGATGGACCCGGAAAAATCGCCTGAGCCACGCTTCAGCACGCGTCTCATCGTCGGCGCGATCCTTGGGGTCACGGCTCTCATCGCTCTAGCGTTCTTCGTCGGTCGCGCATCCGCACCTTATGAGAGGATGCCGGGCACGACCAGTGCCGAGGCCGGCTTCGCACGCGATATGCAAACGCACCAATTGCAGGCTGTGGAAATGTCGATGCTCGTCCGCGATCGCAGTGACAACCCGGACGTTGAACTGCTGGCCTACGA
>JAODMI010000069.1 GCA_025464755.1 Homoserinimonas sp. | reverse complement strand
GGTCGGGCAGATCAATCCCGGTGTTTTGGCTCGCGATTCTCTCGTCGTTCCAGTTGGTGATCTCGCCCGTGAAGATTTTCGCGATCGTCTCAGCGTCAAGGTTGAGGTTGTCGATGCCTTCGAGGTTGAAGATTATCGCGATCGGTGAGATGTAGGTGGGCAGCTCGATGATGGTGCTGCCTTCAGCGCAGGAGGTGAATGGTCCTGCCGCTATCTCCTCCGTGGTGAATGCGCGGTCGCTTCCCGCGAACGAGCTTCCCCCCGCGAGGAAGGTTTCCCGTCCCGCGCCGGAACCTGCGGGGTCATACTCGATCGTCGCGTCAGGGTGCATGGATTGGAAGCCGGAAACCCACGCCTCCTGAGCGGCCTGCTGCGCTGATGAGCCGCCCCCTACCAGGGTTCCGGATAGGGTCGAGTTCGTGGTCACGTTCTGCTCATTGACGGCACACGACGACAACAGCGCCGCTACGGTCACGGCGACAAGAGAACGGCTGGCGCCGCGCAGAAATCTCACCTCAACAGGCTAGCCGGTCGGATGGGTGTCCGTCTGCTGGTAGCCATGGCGGATGCTGCGTCGTGTCTTAGGGCCAACTTGCGCGGGCGCTGCCGAAGGTATCCGGCCACGGTCGGTTCGAAGGGGTAGTCGGTCTCAGCGCCTGGGGTCAATTGGCGTTGGCACCGACGCCCGCGACTCGATCTCGCGACCGGCGGCCAAGAGGGTGTCTTCGCGGAAGCGACGGCCGAGCAACTGCACGCTGGTGGGCAGCCCATGGGCGACCGTGACCGGTACGGAAAGGCTGGGGACCGAAAGCGCCGCGACCGACATCATCGGCCATTGGGCCTTAACGACCTCTTCCATACGATCGACGTCGCGCAGATCGGCATCAATCTCGAACGTCTGCTCCGCCGAGATCGGCAGCACCAGAATGGGGTACCGCTGCAGTGTCAGTTGCAGGTCGCGCATGAGCGTCGCACGCTGCGCGTACCCGCCGACGTAATCGCTCAATTCAAAGCCCGACACGATTCGGTGCATTGCGGCGAACTGGTTGTCGGCCGACTTGCGGATGGCTTCATCGCCGTACTGCTCGATCAGCTTGCCCAAACCGTCGAACTCGACGCCCTGCACGACTTGCCACCACAACCGCCACGCATCGGCGAAGAGGGTGAGGTTTATCTCTTCGACGAGGTAGCCCGCATCTTCAAGCGAGGCGGCGGCCTGAGTGATTGCGGCATCCACTGCAGGGGCGGGGTCGACAATGCCCACCGAACGTATGACACCCACGCGGATGGGCCCCTCAAGGGGTTCGCCTTCAAGGGGCACAGGAACTGCGAACGGGTCTTTGGGGTGCCACTTTGCCATGGCGGAGAATGCGAGCGCGACATCGTCGACTGTGCGTGCTAGCGGGCCCTGCACCTGCATGTTTTGCGTCCCGAGCAGCGGAGCGCCGAATCGTGGCGCCGGCCAGTCCGGTACCCGGCCCGGTGTGGGGCGTAAACCTACTACCCCGCAGCTGGCGGCCGGGTAGCGGATGCTGCCGCCTATGTCGTTGCCGTGGGCGATGAAGCCCATGCCGGATGCGACAGCCGCCGCCGCGCCGCCGCTGGACCCGCCGGGGGTGCGAGAGGCATCCCACGGGTTGAGCGTGCGGCCGTGCAACTCATTGTCGGTGAACCAGCGGATCGAAAATGACGGAGTGTTCGAGCGGCCGACGAACACAGCTCCGGCATCACGCAGGTTCTCGATCGCGGGGTGGTCCTCATCGGCGATGTCGTTGGCGAACTCCAGCACGGAGTTGGTTGTCGCATGACCGGCGATGTCGGTGTTGATTTTTGTTGTGATGGGGAGACCGTGCAGCGGGCCGAGCGGTTGGCCTGAACGCAGGCGAGAGTCCGCGGCGTCCGCAGCCTGAAGGGCCCCTTCGTCGGTGACTTCGACGATCGCGTTGACGTAGGGATTCACTTCGCGGATGCGCGACAGAACCGACTCGGTCGCCTCGCGCGAGGTGATATCTCCCGAGAGGATCGCCTCGGCCGTGCGTGTGGCGGTCCAGCTCCAGATTTTGTCAGTCACTTCGTGCCTTTCGGTGGTGCGCGTGCGGCGCCGGTGGATATATGTGTCAGCTCACGACGAGCAGGTCGGTGACGGCTGCAGGGTCGGTGCGCAGCTCTTCGCCGGAGCGGTCGAGCACGAAGTGGCCCTTGACCATGCCGATGATGCGGTCGGCGTAGGCGAGCGGGTATCGCGGCCCCTGTTCGACGAAGAGCACGCCCACGCCAGTGGACGCGATTACTCGGAGAGCTTCGAGGGTTGCCTGCGCCAGCGAAGGTTGAAGGCCTTGCGAGAGCTCGTCGATGGCGATGAAGCGCTCGCCGGCGAGGATCGCCCGGGCTATCCCTACCTGCTGCTTTTGTCCGCCCGATAGTTGGCCTGCGGGTTGCTGCGAGCGCTCGACCAAGAGCGGGAACAGCTGCCGTACGTCAATGGGCGGGCTGTAGCTTTTGCGCTGCGCGAGGCGCAGATTTTCGTCGATCGTGAGGGTGGGAAATACCCCGCGGTCGTCGGGCAACAGGGTCATTCCGTGCCTCGCGGGCACCTCTGCTTTCCCGGCGGGGAGTTCCTTGCCGTCGATTGAGAGTCGACCACCGTGAATATCGCACAGGCCGAAGATTGCGCGCAGGAACGTTGTCTTGCCCACACCGTTGCGTCCAAGGAGCGCCGTGACCGTCCCCGCCTCAAGCGTGATGGTGACGTCGTTGACGACAGCCGTTTTGGCGTAACCTGCCGTGAGATTCTCGATTACCAGCATCACACCGCTCCCAGATATGCCGTGCGCACGTCGTTATGCGCGGCGACCTCGTCCATGGTTCCTACCGTCAGAACGCGCCCGTTGGCTAGCACGACGACCCGGTCGGCGAGCTCGCGCACGATGTCCATGTCGTGCTCGACGACGAGGAGCGTGCATCCGAGTTGTACGTTGATGCGCCGCATGAGGGAGGCCAGCCGAAGTGAATCCTCGTGCGAGAGTCCCGCGGCGGGCTCGTCGAGTAACACAATCTCTGGGCCCCACGCGATTGTCATTGCCAGCTCGAGTGATCGCTGGTCGGCGAGGGAAAGATCACCCGCGAGCAGGTCACCCATCACAGAAAAACGGTCAAGCTCTTCAGGGAGTTCGACAGTGCGGAACGCTTCGGCGCGAGCGAATGCCATGTTCTGCTGCGGAGTCAGCTCGGGGTAGAGACTCGGTACTTGGAACAGGCGCCCGAGCCCGAGGGTC
>JAODMI010000080.1 GCA_025464755.1 Homoserinimonas sp. | reverse complement strand
GACCTCGCCAGATGGAATACCGGTGCCTACCTCATCCATGGACGGCCTCGCCCGAGCCGTTCTGCCGCGCAAGTCACGTCGCAGCGCCAGCGGGGCACGCGCGTTTGCCGTCGTGTTTGCAGTCATTTTGGCGGCGGGCATGGCCATCGTCAACGTGCAAAGCGTTGGAGCGGAGCAGCTCGCACCTGAGGGAGAGTTGCACGCAGCACCGGTGACAATCACATCGCCACCGCATCAGGGCTTCATTGATTCGAACACCATCAACGTCACCGGCACCAAGGCAGAGGGCGCTTCGGTGCAAGTGACTGTCGGACGCACAGCCAGCTGTTCCATTCCGGCAGATCTCACTTCAACCTGGAGTTGCACGGTCGTGCATGCCAGCGCCCCAGACATCGCGATCACCGCAACGCAAAACCCCGATGACAATGCATCGGGCTCCAGCACGATCACTATCGATGTTCTCGGTCCGCCGTCTTTTGGGGGTAATCAGCTGCTGACTCCGGGCCTGATATCGGGGTCAGGATATGCGGAAGCCACAATCACGCTGCGGATAGGTAACTGGGGTTCTCACGTTTGCCCGGCAGCCTCCGCCACAGGATACTGGTCGTGCTTTATTGCCGCCCCCAGCGGCGCTTACGCCGTTTCTGCACAACAGTCCCATCCCAACATGGGCGGCCCGTCAGACGTGTCCACATCTTCCGGCGCCATCGCTGTGACGATCGACAAAGATCCACCTGCAGCTCCATCGATATCCACGCCGCGGGCCAACAGTCGCATCCTCAGCCAACCGATGGTGGTCGCGGGCGGCGGTGAGCCAGACGGAACCATCGATGTGTACGTCGATGGCGTCCCGTGGTGTTCTACCCAGGTGGGCGAAGATGGTTGGACCTGTTCACTCAAGGGAATGGACAACGGTGCGCACGTGGTTCAAGCGGTACTGCGCGACGCGGCAGGTAACTACGCCCTGGGCAACAGCGCTCCCATTCCCATATCCGTCGGGCCAGCACCAGCAGGGGCGACTCCGCTACCATCGCCTGCACCCGCTGAAGAGCCCGCTCCAGCACCGCTCCCCGCCGAAGCTCCCCTCCCCGCTCCGCCAGAGGACAGTGACGCACCGCCATGGACGAGTACGCCCCTTTTCCCCGAGTCGGACGGCCGAAATCCGACCCTGATCGAGGCACTAACCAACTGGGGTACACCGTCCGACTTCGCGGATAATCTGCCCACCCTAGCTGAAGCCGCAGGGAGCGGTAATTGGCTGTGGGCTCCAGCGCTTGGACTGGTTTTTGTGCTCCTCATCGCCCTCCCTCTGCGACTATTGGCGAATGCGCTGCGTGGACACCTCCGGATGCCACGCGACCGAGTCACTGGCCGCAATCAAGACCGAGCGGCCACTGTCGAAAGCGAACCGAAGCCTCGCAACGCCTGGTTGATAGGCGCTGTTCCTCTGGCGACGACAGCGGCACTCGTCGTCTACTCCGAGGGCATAAGCGGGGAGGTTCGCTATCTGCGATTACTTCTCGCCGTCGGTCTTGGCCTGGGCCTCATCAACATCGTTGCCATCGCCATCGCCACGAGGCTGGCTGCACAGCATCAAAAAGTCGACCGCCGACTGCGGCTCGTTCCCATCCTCCTCGCGATTGCGGCGGTCACGGCAGTCCTGTCACGGTGGCTCGAGCTTGAACCGCCTATCGTCACCGGCGCGCTCATTGGTGCCAGCTTCGCCATGAGCATGCCGGCAAAACCGCGAGCCGTCGTCAACCTGGTGCAGATTGGTGCCCTGCTGACTGTCGGTGTCGGCGGCTGGATTGGCCACGACTTGGTCGGCTCGGTCGTCGGGTTCTGGCCGTCCGTGCTCAGCGAGACGCTCGCTACGCTGTGCCTCGCCGGCATCGGCTCGGCCGTGCTGCTCATGCTTCCCCTGGGCGCACTGCCGGGACGCGTCATCCTCGAATGGTCCGCTGGCTTATGGGCAGCGACGTCATTTGCCGTCGCTTCGCTGGCCAGTGTGATCACTCTCGGCACAGACGGCGCCGGATTCCCTAGCGCGGTGCCACTGATCGTGCTCGGCGGGTTCGCCGCGGTTTGTGGCGCCGTGTGGGCTTGGTCATCGTTCGTCGAACCTGCACGCGCGTAGCAGCACACACGAACCCTTTACTCAGTACCCCCAGTGGGACTCGAACCCACACTGTGACGATTTTAAGTCGTCTGCCTCTGCCAATTGGGCTATGGGGGCCGACCAGCAGTCAGACGGCGGCCACTAGGCCTTCGGCTTATTGATTGCAGGAGTTTTTGGACGCGACGCGAACTCTTCGAACACGGCGCGTGGCTGCTCGCGGGCTTCGAGCGAGACAATGTCGCGGCCAAAAAGCACATTGAGGATCCACACGGCGAACACCCGAACCTTGCGGTCCCACATCGGTACGGCGAGGCCATGGTATCCGCGGTGCATGACCCAAGCCGGGAAGCCCTTGACCGCGATGTTGCCGGACTGAAAAGCACCGACCCCAATGCCGAGGCCAGCTACAGCGCCCAGGTTTTTGTGGGAGTACTCGGTCGGCTCGTCACCGCGCAAAGTTGCCACAATGTTTTTGGCCATGAGCTTTCCCTGACGCACAGCATGCTGGGCGTTGGGGACGCAGAAACCTCCGACCCCACCGCCAGTGAGGTCAGGAACGGCGCTGACGTCACCAGCACCCCAAGCATCCGGAACCACGATGCCGTCTTCGGTGACGACTCGCAGATCAGCACACGCACGTAAGCGACCGCGCTCTTCAGTTGGCAGGTCCGTGTTGCGCAGCACCGGATTGGCCATGACTCCGGCAGTCCACACGATCATGTCCGATTCGAATGACTCACCCGTCGACAGTTCGATGCGGCCACCAACGGCCGACGTGAGCTGGGTGTCGAGATGAACCTGCGCACCACGCTCAGCAAGGTTTTTAAGAACCCAGTGGCTGGTCTTTAGCGAAACCTCGGGCATGATGCGACCCATGGCTTCGATCAGGTGAAATTCGATGTCATCGAAAGAGAGTGTGGGGTAATACTTCAGCAGGGAACTAGCGAGGCTGCGCATTTCGGCGAATGCCTCGATTCCGGCGAAGCCGCCGCCGACGACAACGAATCGAAGCAGCCTGTCGCGCACCGGCCCGGCGGGGAGCATGGCGGCACGGTCAAAATTTGCCAGAAGGCGATCGCGGACCGCAATGGCCTCTTCAATAGTTTTGAGACCGATGGCCTCGTCGGCCACCCCTGGAATCGGAAAAGTGCGACTTACGGAGCCTGCCGTCACAACGATGATGTCGTAGGTCATCTCCCACGGCTCGCCAAGTTCCGGGGTGATGGTGGCCGTCTTAGTGGCGTGGTTGATGGCGGTGACCTTGGCAGTGATGATCTCGGCACCTTTAAGGTGCTTTCGCAGGGCGACCACGGCGTGGCGCGGCTCGACAGACCCAGCGGCGACCTCTGGGAGGAACGGCTGGTAGGTCATGTACGGCAGCGGGTCAACAACCGTCACTTCAGCTTCACCCCGGCGAAGCCATTTGTTGAGCTTCAAAGCGGTGTAAAAACCGGCGTAACCGCCGCCAACGATCAAGATTTTGGGCACGACTTTAACCCTACTACCTACGACGCACTGCCCCGAATTGCCGAAGCGCCCGTCGCCCCAACAGAAGCACCCCGATGACCAAGGTTACGTAGACCAGAAGTGGTATTCCCACGTTTCTCAGCGAGTCGACTGTGGGCAGCAGAGTGCCCATCGGGTTAGCAGGGCCAGCTACCGGCGGCGGTGCCGGAGTGGGGGTGGGAGACGGCTTGATCGTCGCCGCTGGCGTCGGGGTGGCGGCCGCCCGGCGGTAGATGCGAATCCAGTCTTTCAGCAACGCAGCCGGGTCATCGTTCACCACCGGCACCCGACTGTTGACTGCCGCCACGGCGTTGATCCGGCCGTGGCCGTAGATGGGGCTTTCCGCCGCCGACCCGACCTGCGTCGCCGTTTGCGTTATCCGGTTGATGACGTTACCGGCTGACAGCTCAGGGTGCGCGGACCGCACCAGGGCGACCAGCCCCGACACGAGGGGGGCTGCACCGCTCGTGCCGCTCCACTGTGCGTAACCACCGCCCGGCAGCGCCCCGACGAGCTCCTCGCTCGGCGCGGAGACAGAAATGGAGATGCCCTGCGAAGACGCGTCGAAACTGGCGTTACCGTTTCGGTCGACACCGGCAACGGTCAACACCCCGGGCATCGTTGCCGGCGCGCCAACCTGCGTCGTGCCGCTGCCTCTGTTACCGGCGGCTGCGACGATCACAACATCCCGCTCCATTGCGTAGAGGAACGCATCGTCCCAGCTCTCCGGCCATTCGAGGGTGTTACGCGTAAGCGACATGTTGATAACATCAGCACCGTTATCGACCGCCCACCGCACCGCCGAAGCGATCTGGGCGTCAGAGTCAATGTTTCCCACCCCGAATCCGACCGAGATGCTGAGTAGCGACGCTTCGGGCGCAACCCCCATGACACCCGCGTCGCCATCGTGGCCACGGCCGGCGAGAAGCGACGCCACCATGGTTCCGTGCTCGCTTGAGTCGCCAATCGGAGTCTGCCCATTCGAGGTGCCCTCACCGGAAACATCCGTGCCCCCGATGACAGCGCCAGCCAGATCAGGGTGTGAGCCGTCCACGCCGGTATCGATGACGGCTACTGTGACGCCTTGCCCCCTGGTCACACTCCAAGCCTGGCTGATGCCGTACTGGGCAAGCCAGTATTCGCGGTCGCGGATGGCGTCCGCGAAGGCCGCTGGTGCAACAACCAAGATGGAGGCCAGCACGCCAGCCGCCGCGAGCGACGCCACCATCCTCCTCATAGGAGGGAACTGCCGGAGTCCCGATTCCCGTTCGCCGCGTAGTCCTGACATTCGCAAACTGTAGGCGACCAGGCGCAGCGCTCTAGGGCAAGGTCCCCGATCGGGTTAACTCCGGGACCGGCGGCGAGAGAATGCCCCACCAGTGCGTGCAGACACTTCACCCTCTCAGGCATTCCACCCGCGGAGATACCGTCGATTTCGGGTACGGTTTCAATACTGTTGCGGTCTGCAAGGTACGCCAGATGAGCGGAGCGGTAAGCCTCGCCCAGGTCACCGGTAAGAAGCGCCGCCAGCTCTGGCATGACGCTGGTCGCTTCAAGCGTCGAAACGGCAGCGGTAGCTGCAGGGTGGCTCAGGTAGTAAAGCGTGGGAAACGGCGTGCCGTCGTCAAGGCGCGGCTTGGTCGAGACCACTGTGGGTGCGCCGCAAACGCACCGTGCGGCGATACCGATCACGTTACGGGCGGGACGCCCCAGCTGATGCGACACCGTTGCGATGTCGGCGGCTGAGGGAGGGTCGAAAGGTGGCGTTGTCATGGTGCTCCGCTAATGACGGGGGCAACGATCTGCTCTGGCACAGCCTCGGTCAGTCCTGCGGTCAGCACGGACGACAACATCGCCTTCAACCAGTCGACCTCAGTGGTTTGCAGCTCATCGCTGATCGGTGCACCGTTTTCCGTGGTGATCGTTGCGCCGTCGTCGATGACAAGATAGCTGTACTCGCCTGGTTTGACGTAGTAGAGGCGCTCCCTGGCCTGCGCTTCAACGTAGCGTGGGTCATCCCATCGCGCGCGTTCATCTTCAAGTTCGCCCACCTCGCTCTCGTCCTCCGCCACCGCTGCCTCGAGCGCAGCGATTTCCTGCTGCTGTTCAACCCAGATTCGCAACGACGGAGCAAGGACGACGACGAAAAGCACCAGCATCCCGAGCGCCATGATGGTAAAGCCCGAAAACCGGATGCCACGCAGCCAGTTAGCGGATGCGCCGGGCTCTGGCATCGCAACCGGAACTCGCGTTGTGCGGTGCCCCATCTTCATGTGAAAAGCCTAACCAGCGCTAGCCCTTGAATCGTGGAAAGGCGCCGCGGCCGGCGTAGACGGCAGCTTCGCCAAGTTCTTCCTCGATGCGCAGCAGCTGGTTGTACTTCGCGACCCGCTCGGAGCGGGCGGGCGCGCCCGTTTTGATCTGGCCGCAGTTTGTGGCCACGGCGAGGTCAGCGATCGTGGTGTCTTCTGTCTCGCCGGAACGGTGCGACAGAATGGCCGTGTAGCCGCTGCGCTGGGCCAGGCTGACCGCGTCGAGGGTTTCAGTGAGCGTACCGATTTGGTTGACCTTGACGAGGATAGAGTTCGCCGTCGCCGCCTCGATGCCCTTCCCGAGCCGGGCCGGATTGGTCACGAACAAGTCATCGCCCACAATTTGCGTTTTTGTGCCTAGTTCGGCGGTGAGCTGCGCCCAGCCCTCCCAGTCATCTTCGGAGAGAGGATCCTCGATGGTGACGAGCGGGTACGAGGCCACCAAGTCTGTGTAGTATGCGCTCAGGTCTGCGGCTGTGACTTGCTTGCCCTCGAAGGTATACATGCCTTTGTCGTAAAATTCGGTAGCTGCGACGTCGAGCCCTAAGGCAATGTCTTTGCCGGGGGTGAAGCCGGCTTTCTCGATCGCCTCCATCAGCAGGTCGAGTGCCGCACGGTTGCTATCAAGGTTAGGTGCAAAGCCTCCCTCGTCGCCAAGCCCGGTGCTAAGACCACGCCCATGCAGAATCCCCTTGAGCGCGTGGTAGGTTTCGACACCCCAGCGCAGTCCTTCGCTGAAGGTGTCTGCACCCAGCGGCAGGATCATGAACTCCTGGATATCGACATTGCTGTCCGCGTGCGAACCGCCGTTGATAACGTTGAGCATCGGCACGGGAAGCGTGTAGGCGTTCGGGCCGCCGAGGTAACGGAACAGTGGCAAATCGACGGAATCCGCAGCCGCCTTCGCTACGGCGAGGCTTACACCAAGGATGGCGTTGGCGCCGAGCTTGCTCTTGTTGTCTGTGCCATCGAGTTCGATCATGACCGCGTCGATGATGCGCTGGTCGGTGGCGTCCAGGCCTTCGATCTCCGGCCCGATGACATCGATGACGGCATCGACAGCTTTCTGCACACCTTTGCCGAGGTAGCGTCCCTTGTCGCCGTCGCGCAGTTCATACGCTTCGAAGGCACCGGTGGAGGCGCCCGAGGGAACAGCTGCACGGGAGACGGTGCCATCCTCAAGGAGTACCTCGACCTCAACGGTCGGGTTGCCCCGGGAGTCCAGAATTTCGCGGGCGTTTACGACCTCAATCAACGACACGTCAGAGTCTCCTTATAAAACGGGGTGGATGTCCGTAATCCTACCCGCGTGTCTCCGCGAGCGGGCGGAGCTCCAGCTCAGAGGCCGTGGTTGCGTCGTTGACGAAAGCGAAATGTGAGAAACCGGATGCCAATAGTTGATCCAGAAGCGTCTTTGTGTTCTTCGTCCGAGGCTCCAATCGCACGCGCTTGCCTTGCGCAATGAGTTGCGTCTTCAGGGCCACCAGTGTCGCCGGATCGGCTTTCCTGTCGTGCACGAGCGCGACAGCATCCGCTTCCTCCTTATCGGCAAGCTCGACCAGGTCGACGATGCGCTCGAAGCCGAGCGAGAAACCGGTGGCGGGAACGTCGGTTCCAAGGAAACGGCCAATCATGCCGTCATAGCGTCCGCCACCGCCGAGGGAATAACCGAGCTCCGGGTGAGCCACTTCGAAGATAGTGCCGGTGTAGTAACCCATCCCTCGAACCAAAGTCGGGTCAAAAACCAGTTCCGCACCAGGCACAGCCGTACGCAGGTCGATCAACGACTGGTAGGCGTCGCGATCAAGCCAAGGTGGCGCGTCTGCCATGAGATTCCATCCCGAGGTCGCTAACGCGTCGGCGAGGCCTTCGGTGTCAATACCCAACGCGGCAAGTTCTGCGGCGACACCGTCCGCGCCAATCTTGTCGAGCTTGTCGATGCTAATGAGGGCGCGTTCGTGCAGTTCAGCTGGCACCTGCCAGAAGTTCAGCAGGCAGATCAAGATGCGGCGATCATTGACGCGTATGGTGCATCCACGCAATCCCAAAGCGTCAAGTGCAGCAGACGTGGCCGTAATAAGTTCAATCTCTGCGAGCGGACCGGCCTCGCCAATGATGTCAATGTCGCACTGCACGAACTGGCGGAAACGCCCCTTTTGCGGGCGCTCGGCCCGCCAGACGGGCGCAATCTGGATGGAGCGGAACACCGACGGCAACGCGGTGCGGTGAGTCGCATAAAACCTCGCGAGAGGCACAGTGAGATCGAACCTGAGACCGAGGTCTGCGAGCTCAAGCGGGTCTCGTGCCACGGCCAAATCCTCCGGAGTGAGCCCACGCTTCAGCACGCCGAAAGCGAGCTTCTCGTTGTCACCGCCCAGGCCCGCGTGCAGCCGCGAGGAGTCCTCCATGACCGGCGTTTCAATCTCATCGAACCCGTGAACCAGGAATGTCTCGCGAATCACGGACAACACCCGCTCACGTCTGGCTTTATCTGCGGGCAGAAAGTCTCGCATGCCGCGAGGCGGATTTACGGGTGAGGCCATGAATCCATTCTGGCAGGCGGCGGCCGCGCCTGTGGTTGACAGCCTGGCTGAGCAAGCACGCCCGCATGTTCTGTGGGGTACGCCACTCTGGTCATGAATGGGGCGACCGAAATCACTGCGCCGATATACCCGGGGTCTCACTCCCGGTCGAAGAACGTGGCCTTGAGGGCTTAGACGGCTCCACCTGCAGCCTGGGGGGCGCCGCTGTCGTGCCCTGCGTCACCGACGCTTTCCCGCACCAGGTAGTTCTCCACGTCGAAAAGATTTCCTGCGCGCTGGATGATGGTCAGCAGCGTCGACATTGAGGCAACCTCTTCTACCTGCTCCTTGAGAAACCACAGCATGAATTGTTCCCCGAGGGCGTCATTCTCGGCGCGCGCGGCGGCGAATAGACGCTCAATCTGAGTGGTTACGCGCTTCTCCTGCTCGAGGGCAAGGGCGATCGGCTGGCGCTCATCCGCGAAATCGTTCTGTACGGCGGTGATCCCGGGGATGACAACGCCCATGTCCCGGTCAAGGCGGTACTGCACCAGCATCATCGCGTGGTTACGCTCTTCGATTGATTGGGAATAGAAGTGCTTGGCGAGCTGGGGAAGGTCGCGGTTATCGAACCACACGGCGATGGCGATGTACTGCTGCGAGGCCTCGAACTCGTGCCCGATTTGTTCCGTCAGTAGCTGGTCAAACAAGGATTCCGTCATGCTAATGACCGTAACGCACCGGGCCCGCCTCGCGCATAGTTCAAGCCGAACTCGAACATGACGAACGTTTTGCACTGTCCTTAAAAATCGTGTAGTTTCGACAGCGCGACCGGCCAATTTGTTGACCATACGTGTTGCGCGACCTATGACTCGAGAGCATCCAATGTTTTTGCTCAAGCATGGCCAGCTGATCGGGTAAATCGCTGGCCAGAGTACAGGCCATCTCTTGCTGTGTTTTTTCCAGCAAACGATGCCCTGAACTGGGTGCCCTCTTCATTCGGGTTGAAGAGGGCACCGCCCCACCCGCACAGACACCTTTCGCTGGTTGCGAACTCCGGCTATTGCACGCTGCCGATGATCCCCGCGTCAAACGGGTCGCTTTCTGCTTCCCGTATCTCGTTCTGAAGCCCGCGTAGTGTGCGGCGCAGAGCCCGCTCAGAGTCCAGCCCGAGCGCCTTCGCTGACGAAACGATTGCCAGCAGTAACCCCCCGAGCTCCTCTTCGTTTGCGAGCGGAATGGATGCGCCCGCTTCCGCCTCGAGCACGCCGATCTTCTGCGCACGACCGATCACCTTGTCGGCGAGCGCAAGGGCTGGCATTGCCTGCGGGATCCCGTCCAGAACGCTGTTGCGGTGCGGCTTCTCCACCGCTTTCAGCTCATCCCATACCGCCATCACGTCGTCGGCCGTCTCCGCAGTCGTGTCGCCAAAGACATGCGGATGCCGCCCAATCATCTTCTGCGTCATGTTTTCGGCCACATCCTCCAGTGTGAATTCCTCGCCGGGGGTGTGCGCCGCTATATCGGAGTGGAAGATCACCTGGTAGAGCACGTCACCGAGCTCTTCGATCATCTCCGCACGATTGCCGGTCTCGATGGCGTCGACAAGTTCATAAGTTTCCTCAACGAGATACTGCACCAGCGATTCGTGAGTCTGTTCGCGGTCCCAGGCGCACCCACCTGGCGCCCTCAACTGCT
>JAODMI010000073.1 GCA_025464755.1 Homoserinimonas sp. | reverse complement strand
TTACGGCCGGCGGGGTAGCAACTCCTGCCGATGCTACACTCATGATGCAATTGGGGGCTGACGGAGTTTTCGTCGGCTCGGGAATATTCAAGTCCGGCAACCCGGCACAGCGCGCGGCTGCCATTGTCAAGGCGACCACGTTCTATGATGACCCGGCCATCATCGCCGAGGCATCGCGCGGGCTTGGAGAGGCCATGGTCGGCATCAACGTGGCGGATCTTGCCGCACCACACCGCCTCGCCGAACGTGGCTGGTAGCCCCCAACCTGTAGGGGTACTCGCTCTCCAGGGCGATTTTCGGGAACATATTGCCGTTTTGAGATCGCTGGGGGCGGATGCTCGTCCTGTGCGGCGGCCGCAGGAACTGGCCGCGGTTGGTGGACTGGTAATCCCCGGCGGCGAGTCCAGTGTGATGGACAAACTGTCTCGAGCATTTGGCCTGGCCGAACCACTCAAAGATGCCATTGCATCCGGCATGCCGGTTTATGGTACGTGTGCCGGACTGATCATGCTGTCTCAGCGAATACTGGACGGGATCGTTGGGCAGGAGTCTTTGGGCGGGCTGGACATCAGCGTGCGTCGGAACGCTTTCGGCTCTCAGGCTGACTCCTTCGAAGTTGATCTTGCTGTTCCCGCACTCGGCGGCCCTCCCATGCACGCTGTATTTATTCGAGCGCCAGTCGTTGAGTCGCTCGGCGACGGGGTGAGAACGTTGTCAGCCCTTTCGGATGGGCGCGTCGTCGCGGTTGAGCAGGGAAACGTTATCGGCACATCGTTCCATCCGGAGATGACCGGCGACACCCGCTTCCACGAATATTTCCTCGAACGAGTGATGCAGCGCGATCGCTGAGCTTTGCGACATAGTTGGCGGATGAAAATTTACTCCGACTTTCGTGTTCATCGCACCCGGCAGGTCGCGTCTGACATCCTGGGGGTTGCGGCCATCGGGTTTTGCATGTGGTTGGGCGTGCAGCTCTATCAGGTGGTCGTTATGGTCGGCCAGTTTGGGGTGCAACTGCAGGGTGCCGGTTCGCAGTTCGAGCGGGCGATGGCCGATGCCGGTAACGTCCTGGCGCGTATTCCTTTAGTTGGCGTGGCGATACGATCGCCTTTCGATGGTGCCAGTGAAGCCGGTGGTGCGTTGGCGGACGCTGGCCGAAGCCAGCAAGACGCCGTGCACCAGCTCGCGCCGACTTTAGCGGTGGGCGTCGCCGTTCTTCCCACGCTGATGGTTTTGGCCGTGTGGTTCGTCCCGCGTGTGCGATTTGCACGTCGCGCCGGCAGCGTCCGAAAGCTGCTGGCGATAAGGGGCGGTGCCGACCTGCTCGCGTTGCGAACCCTCACATCAGCCAAGTCGTCTGCCCTGTTAGCTGTTGATGTCGATCCTGTCGCCGCCTGGCGTCGGGGTGATACCAGCGTCATTGCCTTGCTCGCGCAACTGGAACTGCGGTCATCAGGCGTGCGCGACGGCTGATCGGCTCTCTACGGCTGGCTAGAATATTCACCATGTCAGGTCACTCCAAATGGGCAACCACCAAGCACAAAAAAGCGATCATCGACTCGCGTCGTGCAAAGTCGTTTGCCAAGCTCATCAAGAATATTGAAGTTGCGGCGAAGATGGGCGGAGCCGACATGTCTGGCAACCCGACACTTGTCGACGCTGTTCAAAAGGCAAAGAAAACTTCTGTACCCATCGATAACATCAACCGTGCGGTGAAGCGCGGTGCCGGCTTGACCGGCGAATCAGTGGATTACACGACGATCATGTACGAAGGGTATGCCCCTGGCGGTGTGGCCCTTCTTATCGAGTGCCTAACGGACAACAAGAACCGTGCCGCCGCAGATGTTCGAATCGCCATGACACGCAACGGTGCCAACATGGCCGATCCTGGAAGCGTCGCTTATAACTTCAACCGCAAAGGCGTCATCTCTATCACCAAGACCGACGAGGTTACGGAAGACGACATATTGATGGCGGTGCTCGATGCCGGCGCAGAGGAAGTTATCGATCGCGGCGCAGGCTTCGAAGTGATCACCGAACCGAGCGACCTGGTTGCCGCCCGCACGGCGCTCCAAGCAGCCGGAATTGACTACGACTCCTCTGAAGCAGAATTCGTACCCAACCTGCACGTCGAAGTTGATGCCGAGACGGCGCGCAGAATCTTCAAATTGATCGACGCGCTGGAAGACAGCGACGACGTGCAGAACATTTACGCCAACTTCGACATACCCGCCAACGTGCAGGCCGAACTCGACGAGGATTAGACTTTGGTCTCGCTGTGACGTTCCGCGTGCTGGGCATTGACCCGGGTCTGACCCGGTGTGGGGTCGGCATTGTGGACGTGACGCCAACGCGAAAGGCAGCACTGGTACATGTGACCGTCATTCGCACACCTCCCGACATGCCGCTCGAACAACGTCTGCTGGGTATCGCTAATGGCATTGAGGAACTTCTGGAGGAGTACCAACCCGAGTCGGTAGCGTTGGAGCGTGTCTTCGCGCAGCACAACGTGCGGACCGTGATGGGCACCGCCCAGGCCAGCGGGGTGGCCCTACATTTGGCTGCGAGGCGGGGACTGGCGGTGGGCCTGCATACTCCTTCTGAGGTGAAGGCGTCGATAACCGGTTACGGAGCAGCCGACAAGAGACAAGTGGCCACCATGGTAGCCAGAGTGCTCGGGCTGGATTCTCCGCCAACACCAGCCGACGCTTCGGACGCCCTGGCTCTGGCTATTTGCCATGCCTGGAGGCGGGGCAGCGCCACGCCGCGTTCCGTTGGCGGCACTGGCATGACCGCCGCCCAGAAAGCGTGGCGCGACGCCGAGCGGTCAGCGAACTCGTAGGGTTGGGATCATGATCTCTTCCCTGCGCGGCACCGTTCTCTCCGCTGCCGGGTCCACAGCAGTGCTCGAAGTCGGGGGAGTAGGTCTAGCTGTCACGGTAACCCCGCAACATGCGTTGGCTCTTCGTGTCGGCAGCGAAGCAATGCTTCGTACCGCCCTAATCGTTAGAGAAGATGACCTTGCTCTATTTGGCTTCGATGGCGGTGATGAGCTCGCAGTCTTCGACCTACTCCGCGGGGTGACGGGAGTCGGCCCCAAATCGGCCATGGGAGTGTTGGCAGCACTCAGTCCCTCTCAGATTGCCACCGCTGTCGAGAGCGAAGACGATGGCGCGTTTCGCAAGGTGTCTGGCATTGGCCCCAAGACCGCAAAACTAATCGTGGTAAGCCTTGCCGGTAAACTGCAGCAATTCACATCCAGTTCGATTGGTAAACCAGCGTCCACAGCCTCGGTCAATGACAACGTGCTCGCCGCACTCGTCGGGCTTGGCTGGTCGGAACGCGTCGCGTCCCAGGCATTAGACGATGCAGTTCTCGCGGCGTCGGAGAGCGAATCGGCTTCGGTGCCCGCTCTGCTGAGGCTCGCCCTCACCAAACTTGGCCCCCAGCAGTTCATGGGAGCGCAACGATGATGGATTCCCTAGACTTTTCTCGCGACCCGTCTGTGGCGGTAGTGCGACCTATACCGGAGTCAGCGGCGGAGTTGGCGTTCGAGGGGGCACTTCGTCCGACCAGTTTGCAGGAGTTCGTCGGCCAGTCCAAGGTTCGCGCTCAGCTGCAATTGCTGCTGCGCGCGGCCGCATTACAGAACCGCACGCCTGACCATATTCTTCTTGCCGGACCTCCAGGGCTCGGCAAAACAACACTAGCGATGATCGTTGCCCACGAGAGCGCCAGGCCGCTGCGCCAGTCCAGCGGTCCGGCCATCCAGCACGCAGGCGACCTGGCTGCGGTCCTGTCGTCCCTGGTTCCCGGCGAAATCCTATTCATCGACGAGATTCACCGAATGGCACGCTCCGCAGAAGAAATGCTGTACCTGGCGATGGAGGATTTTCGCATCGACATCATGGTGGGCAAGGGCGCAGGCGCGACATCCATCCCCCTCGACTTGGCACCATTCACCCTTGTGGGTGCCACCACCCGATCCGGTTTATTGCCTAACCCGCTGCGCGACCGCTTTGGTTTCACAGCGCACCTGGAGTTCTATTCCGAGTCAGAACTCCAGCAGGTAATATCTCGCGCCGCTGCGCTCCTCGAACTGCCCATCGGGTCGGAAGCGCTGGGTGAGATAGCGGGAAGGAGTCGGGGCACTCCCCGGATTGCCAACCGACTGCTTCGCCGAGTGCGCGACTATTCGCTCGTCCACGGCGCCGACGGGCTGGAGGCGGTCCACGCAGCGCTGAACCTATACGATGTTGACCCCCTGGGACTCGACCGGCTGGACCGTGCCGTGATGGATATCATTCTCACCCGCTTCGACGGGGGCCCCGTTGGTTTAAACACCCTGGCCGTGTCAGTGGGTGAAGAGGCAGAGACAATCGAGTCGGTGGTCGAGCCATTTCTGGTTCGCATTGGGATGCTCACACGCACGCCGCGAGGGCGAGTAGCCACTTCCCAGGCCTGGAAGCATTTCGGCCTAACCCAGCACACCGAAGCGCTCTTCGAGGATGACCTATAGTTGGAAGCTACCGGCCGCGGGGGATTATCGCGGCGCAGGTGCCCCAAACCCCTCTGGAAGGCTCGTCATGGATCCGTTTCTCATTATCGTTGTGGTCGCACTCGGACTCTTCGTCTTCATGCAGTTCCGCACAGCCAAGAAACGTCGTACCGAGGCAACGGAGCTGCAAGCCAAGATGGTTCCTGGTACAGAGATTATGACGAACTATGGCCTGTTCGCGACAATCATTTCCATTGACGATGAGACGAACGAAGCGCTCATTGAAACAACCCCGGGAACGGTTCTTCGCATCCACCGCCAGACGATCCTGAAAGCGGTGGAAGACGCCACCGCGCCATCCGAAGATGCACCTGAGCAGGCGGACGATGCCGATATCGATGTCATCGAGCCTACGAGTGCACCCTCAGCGTCGAACAGCGTGCAAGAGCAGCCCACTTTCATTGAACCAAGCAACGCGGTTGAGCCCGAGTTCGGGGAGCGCGTTGTGGCTCCAAAGAAGCCTGCTCGCAAGAGCGAAAAAAAGGTTGACGAGTAACCGCTAACCTGTCTGTGCCCGGCGATGACTGCCAGGCACTCCCGAAGTGAGTCCCGCGCTGACGTGTAGGACCTACCTGTAGAAAGCTGAGTAACCAGGTGGCAAGATCGACCCCGGTCAAAAAAGCGTGGCGTTCACTGACCTGGCTCCTGGTTATCATCGTCGGCCTGATCGGTATCAACGGGGCTGGCGTCATCTGGCAAGGGTCGTCTTGGGCACCAAAACTTGCGCTCGACCTTGAGGGTGGTACGCAAATCATCTTGGCCCCTCAGCTTGAAAGCGGCCAGACGGTTACCAGCGAACAGCTCGACCAAGCGGTGTCGATTATTCGCCAGCGTATCGACGCCAGCGGTGTCTCCGAGTCTGAGATCAACA
>JAODMI010000064.1 GCA_025464755.1 Homoserinimonas sp. | reverse complement strand
TCAGCACGATAGGGACACCGGCAACCGCCAGCGCGACGAACACGATCGCCACGGCCTGCCAGCGAGCGCCGGCCAAAGATCCCAGCAGCCAGCCGAGGATTTCGCGGTAAGAATCGCCCGTCACTGTCCAGAAGATGACGAGGCTGGTGACGGCCGAAGCTAGTGCCGAAACGGCGACACCCGCCAAAACCGTTCGCGAGGGCGTGATGCGCCCCAGCGAAGTTGCCAGCACAAGGGTCAGGCCGAGGGCTGTTAACGCGCCAATGAATGCGGCTAAGGGCACGACGATGGCTGCCCCGAGGAGCAATACGCCGACGGCGCCGAGAGATGCTCCGGATGACAGCCCCAGCAGGTAGGGGTCTGCCAGTGGGTTTCGGGTCACAGCTTGCATGACAGCGCCGCTAACCGCCAGGCCCGCGCCAACGGCTGCCGAAGTCAACACCCGAGGAAGCCGAAGCTCCCAGACGATGCCATCTCGCAGCACGCTGAGAGAGCCCTCATTCCCGCTGATGTGGGCGAGGATGCTGCCCCACACTTCTGCCCCGGAGATGTCGGCCGGCCCGATCGTCACGGCGGCAGTGATGGAGGCGACAAGCAAGACCATAGAGATGACCCCTACAAGGACCGTGCGGCGGCAGTTACCCACCGCGCAGTTCCAGGGACGCGAGCTGGTGGGCGAGGTCGACTGCGGCATCCACTGTCCTCACCCCAGCTTCGCTTGCTGCGAAAGGCACGACGAGGTACCGCTTGTGGATGACCGCATCAAGGTTCGCTGTAGCCGGGTTGCCCTGCAGCACACTGATTTTTTTCTCGGCGCTGTTCCATGTCGAGTCGACGAGCACGATGACGTCAGGGTTGGCCTCGACCACGGACTCCCAGTTGTAGGGCGCCCAGGTCGCATCGACATTGGCGGCGATGTTGACCAGGCCTATCGTTTCGAGAATAAGTTGCGGGGCGCCTATGCCGGCACCGACATAGGGCGTAGCTGCACCGGACGAGAACCATAGGGCAGTCGGGGCACCATCGACCGCGTCAATTTCAGCAAGGGCGTCACGCTGTTCTGCGATGAGCTCGCCAGCGTTCACGTCGAAGATCGCAGCAATCTCCGCAATGTCGGACCAAATGTGTTCGAACGACAACTTGTCGGGCTGACCCAGGCTTTGGCAGGCGGAAGGCGACACATAGGTGTGCACGCCCAGAGCCTCAAGGTCGGCGCGCTCGCCGACGCCTTCTGATGAGAAGTTCGACTCCCAGCCGGCGTAGATGAGGTCGGGCTCTGCGGCCAGCGTCACCTCCTGGCTGGGAACACGCTCAGCCAGGACGGGGAGTTGGGCGTCGGCGAAACGCTCCGGCAGCGGCCCGTCCTGAAAACCTGTGCCAATGATGCGTTCGCCAAGGCCTAGTGCGAGCAACATTTCTGTTGAGGTCGACTTGATGGTGATCACCCGCTGCGGCGGGGAGTCGAAGGTGACTTTGGTGCCGCAGTTGAGGGTAGTGACAGACGTTTTTGGGGTGACGGATGCCTGCGGTCGGATCGATTGTGCTCCGGCGGCGCACGCGCTGAGTAGCAGCGTGGCGGCGGACAGGGTGAGCAATGATGCGAGACGCATAGGGCTCCTCGAGAACGACGCGGGTAGCGGCTTCCGTCAGCTCTACCGGCTGACGGTGTGACCTGCCGCTCCAATGCCGGGGCAAGCGCGCCGCACCAGGGCCGGTACGGGGGTCGAGACAGCCAGCCTAGTTCTTAACGCCGTTAATGCACGAGTCTGTGGCGCGATGTCCGCTTACATGTGGTGTGTGAACGGATCGAACACCGAGCGGCCCCCAACCAGTGGCACCGCAACACCTGCTTGCGGAAGTCACAGGGCGCCGCGCGCACGCTCACACGTGTCTTTCAGGAGGATCACCTAGCTTATTACGCATGCCCCCCAAAAAAACAACCCCTATTTTTGCGCGCCCGTTTGCGCAAATTCTTTCCGTCCTCGCTCTTGCGGCCACCGCAATCGTCGGCATCGCCACGCCTGCGTCCGCTGCTGAGGAGGGCGCTATCCACTCCCTGACCAACCAAGCTAGAGCAGCCAATGGCCAGGGCGGCCTGCAGATGAACGGTGCCCTGAATCAGGTCGCACTTGCCTGGGCTAACCAGATGGCAGCCAATGGCGCTATCTCTCACAACCCTTCGTACGCGGCGCAGATCCCTGCAGGCTGGGGAGCGGCCGGTGAGAATGTTGCACAAGGGTATGGCAGCGCTGCTGCAGTCCACGCCGGCTGGATGAACTCGCCCGGCCACCGCGCCAACATCCTCGGTGATTTCACCGATATTGGCATCGCGCACATTGCTGCCAACGGCACAACGTGGTCGGTTCAGGTGTTCGCCAAATACGGTAGCTCAGTCCCTGCCCCTGCCGCTGTCCCCGCGCCTGCAGCAGCCGTGGCCCCTCGCCCGGTGTCGGCAGCTCCTGCTCCGCCCGCCGCTGCCGCTGCGGAAGCTCCCCCCGTTGCAGAAGCCGCTCCCGCGCCTGTGGATGAGGCCGCGGTGGCTGCTGCCGCTGCTGCCGCTGCTGCCGCCGAAGCTGCGGAGGCGGACAAAGCCAAGGCAGAGGCGGCGAAGGCTCGCGGCATAGCAAATGAGCAGAAAGCTGCCGAGATGACCGCCGCGGTCGCGGTTGTACCCACCGGCGTGAGTGCGCAACTCCCGCTCGGCATCTCGCTCATCCTGGCTGTTATTGCCGCTGTCGGTGGGTATGCTCGCGTTCTCAAGGGCTAACCGCTCCGTGATGACGGCAAGACAAAAAGTAACAAAAAGGTAACGGGAGTTCGGTACAGTTGCCTCACCGCGCCTGCGGTGACCTGTTACTCACGGAAATGTGGTGTCAATGTCGACAACGCAGACTCCGGTTCTGCGAACCCGGATACCGAAATCAGCACTGTCGATTCCTGCACAATCAGGCAGGCTCGTCATTGCGTCGGCACTGACGTTGGCACTCGTGCTGGTGCTGATCCTTGGGCCTGCGGCCAGCCGGAGCCATGCGGCAAGCATGTTCGGAACATTGCGTGCCCCTGGAGATCCAGCCCTGATAGCAGGCCACCGTGGGGACCGCTCCGTCGCGCCTGAGAATACTCTTCCTGCCCTTCAAGCGGCTCTCGACGGTTCCATGTTATTTGTGGAAACGGATGTTCAGCTCACGGCAGATGAGGTTCCGGTTCTCATGCACGACCGCACCGTCGATCGCACGACGGATGGGTACGGGCTGGTCTCAGCGTTGACGCTTACGCAGCTTCAAATGCTGGATGCCGGCGCCTGGTACTCCATGGCGTTCGCGGGAACGCGAGTGCCCACACTTGAGGCTTTCCTTCCCTTGCTGCGCGAGTCACGCAAGAAGGCAATGATCGAGTTCAAGGGTGATTGGCCATCACAAGCGCTGACAGCGGTCAACGAGATGATTCACGCGTACGGCGTTCAGGGGCGCGTCGTGCTTGCCGGGTTCGACAAAGACACGGTGGCCCTGCTGAAGGTCTTGGCGCCCGCGCTTCCCCGGGTCTTGATCGTCCGCAACCTGCCAGAAGATGCTGTCGGGTTGGCACTAGATGTGGGTGCTATCGCCCTCATTACACGGCCAGCGGCTGTCGAGGAAGACCCTGACGTCGTTGAGCGCATGCATGAGGCGGGTCTGGGCATCCTGCTGTACACCCTCAATAAAAAGAAGAGGTGGAAGGCAGCCCTAGCCCTCGGCGTCGACGGAATCATAACTGACCGGCCCAGCAAACTGGACGCGTGGCTGGCGTTAACGGCCGGGGGAACTTAACAGTTATCCCGGCACTGGCAATTACCAGCGTTGGGCATCATGATGGAAGAGACGGGCCGCGAGCCTCGGAGGTAGCACCATGAGCCACACGCACAACCAAACGTCGCACACCATTGTCTGTGTCGGTGACAGTCTGATGGAAGCCGGTAGCTGGGCGGAATGGTTTCCCGAGCACACCGTCATCAATCAGGGCGTGAGCGGCGCAACCACGGCCGATGTTCTGAACAATGTCGACATGATTGTCGACGCGCGGCCGGATGAAATTTTGCTGATGATCGGAACCAACGACCTCGGAACTCGCCGCACGGTCGAGCACTTGGTGCGCAACGTCCAATCGTTGATGGTGCAGTTGCGGCGAGAAGTGCCAGGCGCTCGGATGCTGCTGCACTCGATCCTGCCCAGGGGGCGTGACTTCGCGCGGCCCATCCGCGAAGCCAACATCCACCTGCGCCAATTCGCCGCGACAGTGCATGCACAGTATCTCGATTTGTGGCCAGCTTTTGCTACCGAAGACGGGCAAATCGATCCGCGCTTCTCCGACGATGCGCTGCACCTAAACGCTGCGGGCTACGAGGCCTGGCTTGCAGAACTCCGCCCGGCGCTCGAACGATTGCGTGACGAGCCGCCCATGAGTCGCCCAATTCAGATCATTGCCTCCCGGGATGAGTACTCCCGTCCCTCATAAGTCATTTCGCCAAGGTCAGGCGTGGGCGATGATCCGCGCGTAGAAGTCGATGCCGCGGAGGAACGTAGAGACCCCGATGCGCTCGTTTTTGGCGTGCAGACTTCCCC
>JAODMI010000190.1 GCA_025464755.1 Homoserinimonas sp. | reverse complement strand
CATGCGATCAGTCTATCCACTTACTTGAACATTCAAGGTTTTCCGATTAGGGTCGCCGTACGTGACTATTGAGCGGATGGACGGGACTGGAATGACAACCATCAGCATCGTGGGAGCAGGAAACCTTGCCCGCGGACTAGCTACGCGCGCGGTCGCAGCAGGCTATGAGGTTCAGCTTCTCATTCGTGATCCCTCCAAGGGCGAGAAACTTGTCGCCGAGCTAGGAACCGCCGTCAGGGTCAGTCCGCTTGACGGCGGCGCCGCGGGCGACCTCGTTGCCCTGGCCATTCCCTACGCAGCGGTAGACCGTGTGATGTCAACGCTTGGCGATCTGACCGGAAAGACGGTAATCGACGCCACCAACCCCATCAACGAAACCTTCACCGGGCTGGTGACTGAGCCGGGAGCATCCGGAGCCGAGCACATTGCGGCGCTGGCGCCCAACGCCAACGTCGTCAAGGCGTTCAACACCCTGTTCGCCGGTAACGTCGTCGCGGGTAAAAAGAACGGCCTTCCCCTTGATGTGATGATCGCAGGCGACGACGAGACGGCCAAAGCTGCAGTGGCCGACTTCGTGGACAAGACCGGTTTTCGAGTCATTGACACCGGCCCATTAGCCACCGCCGCAACACTGGAAGGGCTCGCCTGGATGCACATGCAGTTGCAGTTCACGCGGGGTACCAACTTTCAGTCGGCCATCGCCATCGTTGATTGAACCAGGCAGCCGACGGCAAGACGCACAACAAGACGCAGAAAGGGCGGCAACTTTCGTTGCCGCCCTTTCATTGTTTACGGTGAGGACTAGTGGCTTGCCTGGATCTGTCGGATCTTCAGTAGGACCTGGCTACGCAGGTCTTCCGGGGCTGTCTCTTTGCAGGCGCGCTGTACGGCATGAGTCAAGACCTCACCCACGTGAGCCTCATTAGAGCAGTCATCACATCCGGCAATGTGCTGGCTGATGTCTGCGGCATCCTCTTTACCCAGCTCGTTGTGCAGGTACTCCTCGAGTTCAGCCTTCGCCTTCTCGCAACCGCAATCAGTCATTTTTTGCTCCTGGAATTCTGAACGGAGACCACACCGCGGTCTCTCGCATAGTCGGTCAGAAGGTCACGCAGAAGTCGCCTGCCACGATGCAAGCGGCTCATCACAGTACCCACTGGCGTTTTCATGATGTCGGCTATCTCCTGGTAGGAGAAGCCTTCTACGTCGGCGAAGTAAACCGCCAAACGGAAGTCCTCCGGAATGGACTGCAGGGCATCTTTCACCGCGCTGTCGGGGAGGTGGTCAATCGCTTCGGCTTCAGCCGATCGCGACGACGTCGAGGTGGCCGATTCGGCGCCGCCGAGCTGCCAGTCCTCAAGTTCATCAATCGTTCCCTGATAAGGATCACGCTGCTTCTTACGGTAAGTGTTGATGAAGGTGTTCGTCTGTATCCGGTACAGCCACGCCTTGAGATTCGTTCCCTGCTGGAACGAACCGAACGCGGCAAATGCCTTAACAAAGGTTTCCTGTACCAGATCTGAAGCATCCGCCGGGTTACGCGTCATCCGCATGGCAGCCGCATACAGCTGGTCCATGAACGGCAGCGCCTGCTCCTCGAAAAGACCGCGCACATCCTCGACCCGGTCTGCCTGTGGCTGTCCCGCGTCTGGCTGTGCCTCGTCGGGCTGAACACCCTCGGGCATGGGATCTTGCGGCGTTGTCGTCATCGACGCCAAGCTTACTTCGGGCTGCGTCAGCCAACCTGATGATGGGCGCACAGGTCGCTCCAAAACAATTGTCACGCGCTCTCCGTCCCGTAGCTCAAATCATCGATACTCTGGTAAACAATGCTGATCTCCAGATATTCCAAGCCCGAGTTCGACCCGTACAACAACGATGACCTGGTGTTGTCAACGGCTGATGGACCATGGCCCGCACCCGTGGCGTCCGGCCCTCTGGACGCCACGTTGTCGCTGCCCGGATCAAAGTCGCTGACGAACCGGGAACTCGTATTGTCTGCCCTGGCCGTCGGTCCGTCCACGCTGCGCGCACCTCTGCATTCACGAGACACGGCTCTCATGATCCAGGCGCTGACTGCGCTCGGAACCAGCATCGAAATGGTCGGATCCGGGCCTTACGGCAGCGACCTCCGCATCACACCGGGCGACCTAAGCGGAGGTACCTCCATCGACTGCGGGCTCGCTGGCACGGTCATGCGCTTCCTGCCCCCTGTTGCAGCCCTCGCCCTGGGGCCGGTCGCCTTCGACGGGGACGAATCAGCCCGCAAGCGCCCCATGCGAACCACCATCGACTCCCTCCGTGCCCTCGGTATCGACGTGAACGATGACGGCCGCGGCTGCCTGCCCTTCAGCCTGTACGGAACAGGACAGGTCGCCGGAGGCGACCTCCGCATCGACGCGTCGGCGTCTAGCCAGTTTGTCTCAGGCCTTCTGCTCGCCGCTGCCCGCTTCACCAATGGGCTCAACCTCACGCACGTTGGCGAATCGCTGCCCAGCCAGCCGCACATTGAGATGACCATTGCCGCGCTCGCCGCCCGCGGCGTCGTGGTGTCTGCACCGGAGCCCGGCCACTGGACGGTCGCGGCTGGAGACATCGAGGCAGCGGACATCCGCATCGAGCCAGACCTCTCCAACGCCGCCCCATTCCTGGTTTCCGCCCTGATCGCCGGGGGAACAGTGACGATCACCGACTGGCCGGAGTCCACCACTCAGGTCGGTGCGCACTTGGCAGAATTGCTGCCATTATTCGGCGCCACGGTAACCCGGGCGGGCGGTTCGCTCACGGTTGACGGCGGCACCGGGCTTGTCGGCGGCGGCAGCATTCGCGCAGTCGATCTGGACCTCAGCATGGGCGGCGAGTTGGCTCCGGCGCTTGTAGCCCTGGCGGCACTCGCCGACGGCCCGAGCCGTATCACCGGAATCGGTCACCTGCGTGGCCACGAGACGGATCGGCTGGCGGCTCTCGCGGCAGAAATCAATTCCTTGGGCGGCGCGGTAGAGGAACTCGAAGACGGGTTGGCCATCGAACCGCGACCGCTGCACGGAGGACTGTGGCACAGCTACGAGGATCACCGGATGGCGACAGCCGGTGCCATCATCGGGCTGGCCGTCTCCGGAGTTGAGGTCGACGACATTGCAACGACCGCCAAGACGCTGCCGCAATTCGTGGAGCTGTGGCAGGGGCCCCTGCTCCGCCTCACTCGCAAGGCCACTGACCCGCTAAGCATGCTGTAACCGCATGAGTTGGCTGAGCGACGTCGACGGTGACGACGAAGACAAATACGCCGATTATGAGGCCAGAAGCCGCCCGAACCCTAAGGGCAACAAACCCCGGACGAAAATTCGTCCCGAGCACAGCGACTCGGTCATCGGTCGCGTGCTCACAGTCGACCGGGGCCGTTACTCGGTTCTCATCGATGAAGACGGACCGAACGAGCATGAGGGCAGCGCCAAGCGCGCCTCAGAACTACGCAAACAAGCCATCGTTACAGGCGACCGGGTCGATCTGGTGGGCGACACCACAGGAGAAGAAGGCAGCCTGTCGCGGATTGTGCGCATCCAGCCACGGGCGACCGTCCTCCGGCGAAGCGCAGACGACTCCGACGAGGTAGAGCGGATCATTGTCGCCAACGCAGATCAGATGCTTATCGTCGTGGCAGCGGCCAACCCCGAGCCGAGGCCACGACTCGTAGATCGTTACCTCGTCGCCGCGTTCGATGCAGGGATTGCGCCGATCCTGTGCATCACCAAGACGGACCTACAAGACCCAACCAGCTTCCTGGCAAATTTCGCCGGGCTGGAAATCACCACGGTCACCAGCGGTCAGGGCGCGATGCCCACCGATGAGATCAAACAGCTCCTCCGCGGGCACTCCACCGTTGCGGTTGGACATTCGGGTGTGGGCAAGTCGACGCTGGTAAACGCGTTGGTTCCCGACGCGCACCGGGCCATCGGTCGTGTAAACGATGTCACAGGGCGAGGGCGACACACGTCCTCCTCCACGATCTCTTACCGCGTGGCCGATGGCTGGATAGTGGACACACCGGGTGTGCGCTCTTTCGGGCTCGGCCATGTCAACACCGACAACATCCTCAAGTCGTTCACCGATCTAGCCGCCATCGCCGAAGACTGCCCCCGAGGCTGCACTCACCTGCCTGACTCCCCCGACTGCGAAATAATGGCTCAGGTTGGCGCCGGTGACCTGGGAGAAATCGGGGTTCTGCGGCTTGACTCGTTTCAACGTCTTCTCGCGTCGCTCCGCTGACCTCCACGGCGATAGCCTGAAGAGGTGACCGACTACTCCCTTGACGATGACCTCCAGCTTGCCCAAACCCTGGCTGACGAGGCAGACGCCATTTCAGCGGCGCGCTTTCGCGCTACCGACCTGATTGTCACCACTAAGCCAGACATGACGCCTGTCTCGGATGCCGACAAGGCCGTTGAACGGGCAATTCGTGAGGGCCTCGCGGCCAGCCGGCCAGAGGACTCCGTCCTCGGAGAGGAGTACGGCGTTCACGGCCAATCGCGGCGACAGTGGATAATCGACCCAATTGACGGCACGGCCAACTTCGTCCGTGGAGTCCCGGTGTGGGCCAGCCTGATTTCGCTGGTCGTTGATGGTATTCCCGTTCTCGGCGTTGTCAGTGCCCCCGCCCTGGGCAAACGCTGGTGGGCGGCGGCGGGCGGTGGAGCGTGGGTGCGTGACGCAGATAGCGAGCGCCGCATGCGAGTCTCGGGCGTCGCCGCACTGGCGGATGCTTCGCTCAGTTACAACAGCATCCAGCAATGGGATATCCACGGTCAGTTGGATGCCCTCGTGGCCCTTTCCCGCCAAGTCTGGCGCACCCGCGCCTACGGTGACATGTGGTCGTACATGATGTTGGCCGAGGGTCTTATCGATATTGCTGGCGAGTACGATCTGCAACCCTACGACATGGCCGCGCTTGTACCTATCATCGAAGAGGCGGGCGGAACGTTCACGTCGACTCGCGGTGAGACGGGCCCGTGGCACGGCTCGGCCCTGGCAACAAACGGCCTGCTGCACCAAGCCGTGCTCGATGTCATCGACCCGAGTCGGCTTTTGCCCTGAGGTCGAAAAGCGCGAACACAACGGCGACTATGACCAGGCCGAGGGTGACCAGCATTCCGTTGCGAAAGGCATCCGAAAAGACTGCGACCTGGTCATGCACGCCGTTCTCGCGGTAGATGGTGCTGAAGAACGTTGAGCATGCAGCGGCAACGCCTATGGCCGTACCCGCACGCTGGCCGACCTGAGCGACAGAGCCCGCCACTCCGCCCTGGGCGACCGGAACGTCGCTCAACGTGAGCGTTTGGTTGGGCGAAATGACAAACCCTCCACCAGCCCCGGCAACGCCCATGGCTGCTGCGAGAAGCCAAGGAACCATGTCGACTGGTGCGTACGCTGCGATGGGGATTGAGAAGGCAAAGCCGAACAGCAGCAAGCCGAGCCCCAGCAAAACAAGCTTGCGGCCCATCCGGTTGACGAGCCGCCCCCCTGTCCATGAGGTGACCGCCGAAACCAGCGCAAAGGGGACGCTCACCATGCCGGCAAACACGGCGGCCAACCCAAGCCCCTGCTGCAAATACAACGTCGTGAGCAAGAAGATAGCGGGAGTTGCCGCGAAATACGCGGTGGCAATCAATATGCCATTGCGATACGAAGCCAACTTGAAAAGCCCGAAATGAATCACGGGCGACTTGCCGCTAGCCAGGTAATGCCGCTCCCAGCTAACGAAACCCACCGCACCGACCGCAAAGGCGATGAGCCAATACCAGCGGGCGGGGTCGTCATCCGGGCCACCGGTTGTGAGAACGAACGGGAGCATGAGCCCGAAGATCGCCACACCGAGAAGCCCAATTCCCATGAGGTCGAGTTCCGTGTGCTGCTTCTCGTGACTCTGCCGCGACGGTAACAAACGAAGCGCGAACCACAGTGCCAGAATCCCCAGAGGGATGTTCATCCAAAAAAGCAGACGCCAGCCGTCTTGCTCACCTCCGACGGCAATGAGCAATCCGCCCAATGTTGGCCCGAAGGCTGTTGACAGCCCGATGATGGCTCCGAAAAGCCCGAAGGCTCGTCCGCGTTCTTTGCCTTGGAAGAGTTGCTGGACGAGCCCGAGAACTTGCGGCATCTGAATGCCGGCGGCCACGCCCTGCAGTATTCTGCCGATGACGAGAATTTCTATGCTTGGGGCAAGCGCGCACATCAAGCTGGCGAGCGTGAACGACGATAAACCTATGACAAACATGACTTTGCGGGAATGGATGTCACCCAGTCGCCCGGAGGGCACAAGAGCGAGCCCGAAAGCGAGTGCGTAGCCGGCCACTATGAGCTGCAGCTCCGTCGGCCCACCCCTGAGGGAATGTTCGATGGTGGGTAACCCGACATTGATCTTGGAGAGGTCCATGATCGTCAATGCGGCCACTGCCGCACATACCGCGAATGCCTCCCACTTCTTACGGTCCGGGTGGGCGGCAGCTGCGTGTGATTTCGACATAGGCGTGCATAAGCTTAGGCTCCGCCCGCCCGCCAAAGGCCCGCTAACGCAAATCAATGACGTAAATTTATGCGTTTGTGCAATTTTGCGCACTGTGTAAAAATGCACAAATGACATCGGATGAAGGCCTCAGGGCGCGCAAACAACGCGAGACCCGCGAAACGATCCACAAAGTCGCCATCCGTCACGCTCTCGCCGAAGGCCCCGACTCGGTAACCGTCGCCGCAATAAGCACGGAAGCCGGCGTCTCGAGTCGCACCTTCTTCAATTACTTCCCCTCTAAAGAAGACGCGATGTTGGGCTTTCACGAAAAACTCCCCACCGACGCGGAGCTTGACGAGTTCGCAAGTGAAGGTTCCGACGATTTGTTGCGTGACATTATCGCGCTCATGCGCAATGTCTTCTCACCTTCACCAACCAACAGCAGCATCATGAAGGACCGCCGAGACCTCATCGCCAAGCATCCGCAACTCATGCAGCGGCAGATGAGCCGAGTGTTTCTCGTGGAGCAACGTATCGCCACCGTAGCGGCCGACCGCATGCGCCAATCGAACGATTTCACTCACGTCGACGACGTCGACGCATCCGCGCGGATGCTCGTCATGTTGGCCACCGGTGTCGTGCGCTTCGCCATCCGGGAGGCAACGCTCACTCCTCAAAATTCTTCGAGCTTCGACGATACAGACGCCGCACTCGAGTCATCGCTAAAAATCCTCAGAGAGGTGGTACAGCAACTCACATGACCACACCCATCAAGACGCGGCCAGCACAGTCGCATGAGTCAAAGCGCGGAATCGTCCTGCTTTTCATCGGATTGATGCTCTCCATGCTTCTGTCATCCCTCAGCCAAACCGTGCTCAGTTCTGCCATGCCAACAATGGTCGGTGAGCTCAACGGGGTTGACCACATGCTGTGGATCATGACCGCTTTTATGCTCGGCTCGACAATCACCATGCCTATCTACGGCAAGCTCGGCGACCTGTTCGGTCGCAAAAGCTTGATGATCGTCGCGATCGTGCTCTTCATGATCGGATCCGTTATGGGAGCCGTTGCAGGCGACATGGGCATCCTCATCGCCGGCCGGGTCGTGCAGGGCCTCGGTGGCGGTGGTTTGATGATTTTGTCACAAGCGATCATTGCCGACGTGGTTCCCGCCCGCGAACGTGGCAAGTACATGGGTGTCATGGGCGCCGTCTTTGCCGTCTCCTCGGTTGCCGGTCCGCTACTGGGCGGTTGGCTTACCGAAGGCATCGGATGGCGCTGGACATTCTGGATCAACATCCCCCTGGGTATCCTCGCTCTCACCGCGACGGTGATGCTTTTGCATCTTCCTCAGGGCACACACAATAAACCGAGGATCGATGGTTGGGGAATGGCTTTCCTGGCGCTAGCAACAACCTGTCTCGTCTTGGTCGCCTCCTGGGGTGGCAAGGATTACGCCTGGGACTCAAGCATCATTCTTGCCCTGATCTTTGGCACTGCGGTGTTTGCTGTCATCTTCGTGCTGGTTGAACGCAAGACCGCGGAGCCGATCATGCCGCTCAGTCTGTTCAAGGATCGTAACTTCAACCTGTCAACGATTGCAGGCCTCCTTACCGGCGTCGCCATGTTCGGCGCGATCGGCTATCTCCCCACCTACCTGCAGATGGCTTTCGGCGCCTCGGCTACCGAGGCGGGCCTGCTTATGATTCCCATGATGGGGGCACTGCTGGTCACTTCGGTGATTTCGGGCCAGCTGGTGAGCACGTTCGGACGCTACAAGTGGATGCCCATCACCGGTTCACTCATCGTTGCGGTCGGTCTGGGCCTGCTCGGAACGCTTGAGTTCGAGACACCGTTATGGCACCTCTGCGCCTATCTGGGCATCATGGGTGTCGGCCTCGGCATGAGCATGCAGATTCTGGTTTTGATCGTGCAGAACTCGTTCCCGATCAGCCAGGTCGGGACGGCCACGGCCTCCAACAACTACTTCCGCCAAATTGGGGCGTCGCTCGGCGGAGCGGTTGTGGGGAGCCTGTTCACCACGAGGCTGGTCGATCAGTTGACCGAACGCCTGTCACCCATGGGTGACCAATTTTCGGGTGGACTCAATTCGTTGACCCCGACAGTCGTTCACGCACTGCCAGCCCCAATCCGCGACCAGGTAGTCCACGCCTATAACGAGGCATTGGCGCCACTGTTTCTCTACATGGTGCCCCTGGCCCTTGCCTCATCCGCGCTGCTGTTTCTTGTTGAGGAGAAACCTCTGGCCACGCGCATCGAGCGAGACATTGTGCCCGAGTCGCTGGCCGAAGGGCAACTGTTGAACTCCGGCGACAACGACTAAAAGACGGGGCACAACACTGGGCGGCCAGTTCCGTTGGCCTGCAAGGGAGCAAACCTCGCGCCTGTTTTGCACGATGGCGAACTGATGGGACGGTCGCGGGGGCGCTAAAACTTGGAGTAGGAGTTCGCATGCGAACGAAGAGCCGAAGCCTTGGTTTGCATCAACAACGCGCGATAGCGACCTTGTGTGGAGATGGGGGGAATTGAACCCCCGTCCACTGCTGTGGTCATATGCCTTCTACGGGTGTAGCCAGTGAAAGCGTTCTACTCGGCTCCGGAATTTGCCACTGGCATCTAATCCGACGAGCCCAGCCCTGGTTTAAGTCCCTCGTAGCCCTCAGGCGTAACTACGAAGCAATCTCTCTAGATAGCGCCAGCACCCGGGTAGAGAGCATTCCCGGACTGACGGACTTCTTTAGTGCGCTCGCTTAAGCAGCGAGGGCGAAGTCAGTGCGTGATTTATTGGCACTTATTTTTTTGCAGAGATCGTTTACGAGATAACCCTGCATCCTCGACCCGCTTCTCACAATTGCGCAGGCAGTGTCGAAACCGATCATCCCCATGCGACGTCATTGATAAGACGCGGTCACTATCGCGCGCTGTTGAATTGTCAAAGACACCCTTGCGGGTGCAGCCTTCTACGATACAACACCAGGCCCGCCACATCTATGCCCGTGCCTGCAATACCTCAGTCGCCGAGGTTACGGCGGGCCGATATTGCCCGCTGCGCCTCGCGGTTGTCCTGGCGCTCACGCAGAGCCTGGCGCTTATCGTATTCACGCTTTCCCTTGGCCACCGCAAGCTCGACCTTCGCACGGCCGTCGCTGAAGTACAGCTGAAGTGGAACGATCGTGTAACCGCCC
>JAODMI010000184.1 GCA_025464755.1 Homoserinimonas sp. | reverse complement strand
AGCATCAACCCCAGTCCAACCCCGAAGGTCACCCCGACAGGCAACAGGTCAAGCCCGAAGACAGCCAGCATGACAAAAAACACTAGCAACGCCTCGAGCACCAGCACGATGGACAGCAGGATTTCGGTCACCGAGCGTTCGCGACGAGCTTTCGCCGGAGCCGGAACGGTCACCGCTGCCACCCCTCTTCAGCCGCAAGAGCCATGGAGTCGGCGACGAGCGTAATGGAGCCGGCCACAACCACTGCGCGTTTCGGTTCCTCGCCAGCCCAGGCCCTAGCACTTGCCAACGCCTCCGACAAAGTGTCATAGGCATACGTCGCCTCGTTGCCGGCTAGCTCACGCACGATGTAGGCAAGGTCATCAGATGAGACAGCACGCTCAGAGCTGGACGCCGTGACATGAAACCTTTGGCCCAAGGGCAGGAGAGCGCGAATGATGCCCTCCGCGTCTTTGTCTTCAAGAACACCGAGGACAACAGCCACATCATCGAAGGTGAAGTAGGTGCCCACGGCGGCGGTCAAAGCTGACGCGCCATCTGGGTTGTGGGCAGCGTCAACCAGCACAGTGGGCTCGACGCTGATAACCTGCAGCCGGCCGGGTGAGGTTGCAGTTGCCAGCCCTTCCTCGATGACATCCTGCGCGAGCGCCTGCTCGCCGTCGCCGAGAAACGATTCGACGGCGGCGATGGCGACCGCCGCATTCTGCGCCTGGTGGTCGCCGAAGAGCGGGAGGAAAAGGTCAGAGTACGTTCCGGCTCGCCCACGCACCGCGATGACCTGTCCACCGACGGCAACGGTGTTGCTGATAAGGGTGAACGCCTCACCCTGCACAGACAGTCGAACCTCGCTGGCGTCAGCGGCTTTCCGCAGCTCCAGCAGGGCATCCGCTGGCTGCAACGCTGAGACAACGGATGCCTCGGGCTTGATAATCCCCGACTTGGTTCGCGCTATGGCGCCCACGGTTGATCCGAGCCGTGCGACGTGGTCCAGCGAAATCGGTGTGAAGACTGCTACCTGACCGTCGGCCACGTTGGTGGAATCCCACTCCCCACCCATGCCGACCTCGATCACTGCGACATCGACCGGGGCATCTGCGAAACAGGCGAAAGCCAGTACGGTCAGCGCTTCGAAGAAGGTTAACGGCATATCACCTGACGCCGTGAGTTCCGTATCCACCATTGCCAAATACGGTTGAATGTCACGCCAATTTTCGATGAAGGCTTCATTGGACACTGGCACGCCGTCAATGACAATGCGCTCGTTAACCCGCAGTAGGTGTGGACTTGTCAGCAAACCGGTGCGCAACCCGTACGCGCGCAGAATGCTTTCCGTCAGCCGACTCGTGCTGGTTTTACCGTTTGTGCCCGCGATATGGATGACCGGGTAGGACTTTTGAGGGTCGCCGAGCAATTCCAGCACCCGTCGTGTCGGCGCAAGCCTTGGTTGAGGGTTCGCCTCACCCACCCGTGCGAGAAGCTCGGCATAGACATCGTCGGCCCGCTTCTGGAAAAGCGCGTCGTTGCTGAGCTCCGGATCATCCGACAGCGCCTTGCTGCGCGACCCCTTTTTCAGCGAATCTTTCTTCGATTGTGCTTTAGACATGGACGCCCGCTCCAAAAATCGATACTTCTACACACACTTCGCCCGAATTGCCGTACTGGCCGGCCCTGATAATCGACCGGAAAGCGTCCGCCTTCACCGCAACTTCTGCAGGCACCCGACCCTCAACACGAAGTTCTTCGGCAAGGGTCTCGTCGCTGATGATGGAAGTGAAGTCGGCAATGCTAGCCGCCTCCGCTTCAGAATCGAAGAACAGTGTCAGACGGATGCGGTCGCTCACCTTGAATCCAGCCGCCTTACGCGTTTCCTGCACCGCTCGCACGAGGTCGCGGGCCAAGCCCTCCGCCTCAAGCTCCGCCGTCGTGGCCGTGTCAAGAAGTACGAAACCTCCGCTCGGCAGGAATGTTATTGCGCTTGACGGGTCCCCCGCTTCCAGGATGAGGTCAAACTCTCCCGGGAGCAGCTCGATCCCTCCGACGATGACATTTTCGCCGCTCGACGCCCAGTCGCCTTTCCTAGCGGCCGGAATGGCTTGCTGAACGGCCTTCCCAATGCGAGGTCCGGCAGCACGCGCGTTCACCGTGAGCTTTCGCACAATCCCGAACTGACTGAGGCTGCTTTCGCCGAGCGGTGTAAGCGTGACCGACTTGACGTTAAGTTCGTCTTTCAGAATGTCGGCGAACTCAGCCAGGCGGTCGCCGTCCTCGCTGACGACCGTCAGGCTGGCCAAGGGCAGCCGAACGCGCAGCCCTTTCCCCTTCCGCAAGGCCAGGCCTGCCGAAGCGATTTCGCGAACACGGTCCATCGTCGCTGTCAGCGCGTCATCCGCTGGGAAGGCGTTCTCGTCTGGCCAGTCCTCCAAGTGCACGCTACGTCCACCGGTGAGGCCCTTCCAAATTTCCTCTCCCACCAGCGGGATCAGCGGCGCTGCAACCCTGGTCACGCATTCAAGAACAGTGAAGAGTGTGTCGAACGCGTCGCTGTCGTCACCGCTCCAGAACCGGTCGCGGCTGCGACGCACATACCAATTGGTCAAAACATCGCCGAAGTCACGGAGCTTTGCCGCAGCCATCGGACTGTCAAGAGTCTCGAGATCGTGTCCGACATCAATGATCAGTTGACGCGTCTTGGCGAGAAGATACCTGTCGAGGATGTGAGAGGAATCAGTGCGCCATTGGGCGTCATAGCCACCCGGTGTCGCTGAGTTGGCGTAAAGCGTAAAGAAATAGTAGGTACTCCAAAGCGGCAACAGGAACTGACGCACAGCCTCTCGGATGCCCTCTTCCGTCACTACCAGGTTGCCACCACGGATCACGGATGAGGACATCAAGAACCAGCGCATCGCATCCGCACCGTCTCGGTCGAAAACTTCTGAAACGTCAGGATAATTGCGCAGTGACTTGGACATCTTTTGACCATCGCTGCCCAGCACAATGCCATGGCTGATGACGTTACTGAAGGCCGGACGATCGAACAGGGCCGTCGAGAGCGCATGCATGGTGTAAAACCAGCCGCGGGTTTGCCCGATGTATTCGACAATGAAGTCGGCGGGATTGTGACTGTCGAACCAGTCGCGATTCTCGAACGGGTAGTGGACCTGCGCGAACGGCATGGATCCGGAATCGAACCAAACGTCGAGCACGTCTTCGATGCGACGCATGGTTGAGAGCCCTGTCGGGTCGTCGGGATTAGGCCGTGTCAATTCATCGATATACGGGCGGTGCAGATCGGTAGGTCTCACGCCGAAATCTCGCTCGAGCTCGTCAAGCGAACCATATACGTCGATACGGGGGTACTCCGGGTTGTCGCTTTTCCAGACCGGGATGGGTGAACCCCAGTATCGGTTGCGCGAGATGGACCAGTCGCGGGCGTTACCGACCCACTTGCCAAACTGCCCGTGCTTTACGTTCTCGGGAACCCAGTTAATCTCCTCATTCAGCTCGCCCATACGGTCACGGAACTCCGGTACGCGAACGAACCAGCTCGAAACAGCCTTATAGATGAGAGGGTTGCGGCAGCGCCAACAGTGCGGATAGCTGTGCACGTAGCTGGCAACACGGAGCAAACGCCCTTCCGAGCGAAGCAGTTGGGTCAGCGGTTTGTTGGCATCAAAAACCTGCAATCCTGCTACGGGTTCGATGATCGGCAAAAATTTTCCGCCCTCGTCGACAGAGATGAGAACGGGGATGCCCGCTTTTGCTGTGACGATCTGGTCGTCTTCACCGTAAGCCGGGGCCTGGTGCACGATGCCTGTTCCTTCACCGGTCGCCACGTATTCCGCGACGAGGATCTGCCACGCGTTTTCCGTTCCGTAGCTATCCGCATCCGCATAGAAGTCCCAAAGACGGTCGTAGCGCACACCGTCAAGCTCAACGCCCTGCAGGGTCTTCGTGGTGGCAGCGATGGCGTCGGCGGCAGTTTCGTAACCTAGATCTTTGGCATAGGCCGCGACAGTGTCGCTCGCGAGCAGGTACTCGGCGACTCCCTGTTCCGACCCGTCGCCCGCACCCAGGGGGCCGCTTGGAACCACGGAGTACGCGATGTTGGGACCTACAGCCAAGGCCATGTTGGTGGGAAGAGTCCACGGAGTTGTCGTCCAGGCAAGAGCGCGAACTGCGGTCAGGCCGAGCGCTTCAGCCTTGGGTCCGACGAGGGGGAACGTGACGGTGACGGTCTGGTCCTGACGGTCTTTATAGACGTCGTCGTCCATTCGCAATTCGTGATTTGATAGCGGCGTCTCGTCGTTCCAACAGTACGGGAGCACGCGGAAACCCTCGTAGGCCAAACCCTTGTCATGCAACTGCTTGAACGCCCAAATCACCGACTCCATAAAGGAGACATCGAGGGTCTTGTAGTCGTTTTCGAAGTCCACCCAGCGAGCTTGACGGGTGACATACTCCTGCCACTCGCCCGTGTAGCGCAGCACCGACTCGCGAGCAGCCTCGTTGAATGCGGCGATGCCCATCTTCTCGATTTCGCTCTTTTCCGTGATACCAAGCTGGCGCATGGCTTCCAGCTCGGCTGGTAAACCGTGCGTGTCCCAGCCAAAGCGGCGATGCACTTGCTTGCCCCGCATTGTCTGAAAGCGCGGGAAGAGGTCTTTGGCGTAGCCGGTGAGAAGGTGCCCGTAGTGCGGTAGCCCGTTAGCGAACGGCGGTCCGTCGTAGAAGACCCACTCCTGGCACCCGTTCCTCTGCTCGATCGACGCTGTGAACGTGTCGTCTTTCTTCCAGAAGGCCAGAATGCCCGTCTCAATGTCGGGGAACCGCGGGCTTGGGCTCAGCGGTGAGGCATCGGAATTGGTCGCGGTCGCGCGGGGGTACGTCATGTCTCTCCTGGGCAGCAATATCATCTGCACGAGGACGGTGGATGATTTCGCTCACCCATCGCGGTACCACCCCGCTTGCCACTTGCGAAGATCGAGCTTGCCGAAATCCGTTCGTGACCGCTTGTTCGTTGGCTGTGACGGGCCAGACCCGTTTGGTTCTACTGGGCTCGAGTTCACGAGCTTTTCTTCCAAAAGCTCCCCGGTGATGGTCGGATCAGCACTTGTAAGCAAGATTCTACCCTGCGCGCTTGTAACTCTAAAATGCGTCAACGACTAGGGGTACACCGCAGGTAGACGGCCACCTACTCTTCCCGTAATGAGGTTCACCTGCACATGATGAGGGGCGGTCGCCACCGTGTATTCGGAATTGCCTATTCCTGTTGAAGACCCGGCGTGCCCACAGTGCGGCGGCGAGCTTGGCGCTGAACCCGTAGCGACAGGTTTCGCTTTAAGCGTCGGCTACTCCTGCCCCGAGCATGGCCTCATAAAAGTGGCGGATCCGCTTAAAGGGTTCGTCTAGCAACGGCGTGAGCATGAACCTAGCGTCAGCGTAGGCCTTCAATATCGGCGACAATTTCCTGCGCGACTCGCTGCGCTGCAAGTTCAGGTAGCCAATGGTTCTCGTCGAGGGCAATAAAACGGTAGGGCCCTTTGACGTATCTCGCCGTAAGTTCGGCAGCCCGGGGGCCCAACGCCTGGTCGCGCTTTCCCCACAAATAGGTCGTGGGAACGCGGATCTCATTACGGCGGATCTCATTACGATTGTCGCGTCTCCGTTCGGGGAGCCACATCCCTCGGTACCAGTTGAGAGCGCACCGCAGCGCCTGGTTGGAGGAAAAGAACGATCTAACCAGTGCGGATGGATGCGGGGTCGACAACACTGTTATGCCGGATATCCGTTCGGGAGCGCTGGCGGCCAGTCGCCACGCCACGAAGCCGCCCCAGTCGTGGCCGACGAGGTGAACTCGCTGCAGGTGCGCCGCGTCGAGCAGCGCGATCGCGTCTGCGGTTACCTCAGCCGCGCGATAGTCCTGTCGACGCAGGGCTTTAGCACGCGCCGCATAACCCCGTTGGTTGGGTGCCAGAGTCCGCAATCCAGCGGCATTGAGTATTGGCGTGACGGCGTCCCAGCAGCCACGGTGGCTCGGAAATCCGTGCAGCAAGACGACGGCCGGGCCACCGCTTGGACCAGAGTCGCTCACATCAAAAGTCAAACCCGCTCGCCGGTACGACGTAATGCGCTCACTTGGCATAGCAACATCCTGCGCTCGCTCCAACGGCCACGCTCGACCCTTCCGCAATGCTGAGGAATAATTTCATCATGACGATTCTGCCGCCTTCGAGTCCCGATTTCAGCCACCAACGTCCGCACGGCATGGACGACAAAACGGTAGAGGCCCTCGGAAAATTATCGGAGGCGCTGGAGGCCGTCGAGCATGCGCTCGGCTTCCTCTTCGGCTTTCACCGCCTCTACGGTAGTGCTGACCTTGCCCTCGGCGAGGCGGTTGATCTTTTGCATCAAGCTGGCGCGCATGAGATTGCCGAGCGCGTCTCTGCAGACATTGTTGGACGTAACGTCATTGAGGGACGCTGGACGTTTCAGATCGTTGAAGACTACGACGAAAACTATTACGCAGCCGTCAAGACAGTGGAGAAACGTGCGCGAGACGAATTGGCTGAGGGCAAACGCCACCTTTTCGAAGCAGAGATGAAAGAGGATCGGCGAACTCACGGGCGTCGGCACCACGAAGCGCAGGCAACGGACGCTGCCCTACCGCATGTCGGAGAAACCTTGGGCGAGGGCGCTTCGAGTGTCGAGCCAGACGATCAGGTGCCCGGTAACAATTCCGCAGACGAGTGACCCCACCAGCGCGTGACTCCACCACCACCACGCAGGCAATATGGTCATGGTGATCACTGCGACCATGCCGAATGTCGCACCACTAACGACCGCCGCGAGCCCCGCGCTACGGGCCGAGTGCGCGTCGCCGAATCGCCTCAGCAACGCGAGTGACCGCATACTGGCCAGCGACGAGAAGTAACTGGCCATGCCACCGAAGGTTGCTGCTGCTGCCGCGACGAAGATGAGGAACGAACCAGATGCCGCATGTCCCGCGAGCAGTTCACTCGTCAGAAGCTGCACGACAGCGATGACCCCGCCCAGTGCAGTATTGGCAACCACATTCAACGCCACAAGTTTGTGCAAACCGTTATGCCACCATGGATCGCCCGTCACCCCTATGCCCACGCTGACAGAATCAACCACGGCAACATTGTGCACTTCACACGTTCTCTGAAACCGGCCGATGAACAACCGGTGGATAAGTCTGCTGCAGGCGCACAAGATCGAAGAGTGGAAGGCTGGGTGTCATGGCCGTCATCCCAGAATCCCTCGCCACCCTCCGCCTGCGTACCAGTGCCAAATGGACGACCTACCCCGAGGATGTGCTTCCCCTCTTCGTCGCAGAGATGGACTTTCCCCTGGCAGAACCGATAGCTGAAGCGCTGCACGCAGCCATCCGACGCTCGGACACTGGATATCTGGGACTTGGCCAAGAACTGCAGGAGGCATTCGCCGCGTTCGCTGACCGTCGCTGGGGCTGGCCGGTGGACCCATCTCGGGTGCACACCACCATCGACGTAAGCATGGGCATTGTCGAAGTACTGCGCCGCGTCCTCGCACCCGGCGGTGAAGTTGTCATCGCGCCCCCGGTGTACGCACCTTTCTGCGATCTCGTTAGCGAGGCTGGAGGTCGCGTTCGCGAGGTACCCCTCACCTATGACGGCGACGTGTGGTCGCTTGACCTTCTAGGGCTTGAGCGCGCATTCGCCGACGGCGCACGCGTCTTTCTTCTGTGCAACCCGCACAACCCGCTGGGGCATCCGCACGCTGAGGAGACACTGCAAAAGGTTGCCGAGTTGGCCGACACATATGGCGTGACCGTCATCAGCGATGAGATTCATGCACCCCTAGTTCACAGTGATGGTGTTTACACCCCTTATCTGACGGTTTCGGATGCTGCCCGCAATCACGGTGTCGCCATCACCTCCGCGAGCAAAGGCTGGAACCTCGCCGGGTTGAAATGCGCCCTCATCGTCAGCGGATCCCTCCGGATGAACAACGTGGTAGCCGGGATGTACGAAGAAGTTTTTTGGCGCACGAGCATCTTCGGAGCGGCGGCCAGCACCGCCGCCTTCACCCACGCTGAGGCATGGCTCGATGGTGCTGTGGCGACGATCGAGCACAACAAACAGCTACTTACGTCGCTGCTGCAAAGTCAACTGCCGGAGGTTCGCTACGCACAGCCGAGCGCGAGCTACCTGGCTTGGCTCGATTTCAGGGCGCTGGGGTGGGGTGAGGACCCCTCCGCCATCATCCTCGAACGCGCCAAAGTTGCGCTCAATCCTGGTCCGAGCTTCGGTCGGCAAGGCGCCGGATTTGCGCGACTCAATTTTGCCTGCTCCACCGAAGTGCTCACCGAGGCCGTGCAGCGCATCGCGGCGATCCGCTAGGGCGAGCCCGGGCCTACGAAGTTGCTCGCGCAATACAGCGCCAACACTTCGTTTCGGCAGTACGGAGCAATAGCGCAGGGCCGACTTCACGACGCCGGCTAGGAAAAAACGATCACGCCACCATATGCCGTTCGTTCGGCACGGAATGCGTCATTTTAAGACCGGCAACATTCCGGGGACCGTTGTTTCCCAGGTTGGCCATGCGCCGCTGCTCGTCATCGTTCAGCGTCTGCGTCGTAAGGGGCCCCAAATCCGCGACATCCGCTGCCGTGATGCCGAGTCCTTCACCCACTCGGCGACCCAACTCGTCTTCACACATGAAGAAGTGCCAGACCATGCGCTCTTGCACAGCACGAGTTGCCTGGCCGATGTTTTCGACGAAGTTGGCGACGAGGTCGTCTTTTTCCCAGTCCTCCATCAAAAGGAAGCGCTGACCAGGCTGCAGGTAGTCGTTGGTGCGCGGCAGACGGGCGCGCATCAAGCGGCCATGAAGCTCCGGCCCGATGACATCGGCATGCTGGCGTGGTGCCTCAGACAGCCCGCCGGTGATGGATGGCTCATAGTTCACGTGTGGGTTTTCCTCGCCACCGTCGACGAAATACGTCATCTGACCGTCACGCTGGTTCGTTGCCACTCGTGCATTTTTCGGTTGGTTGACCGGCAGTTGCAGGTAGTTTGGCCCAACGCGGTACCGCTGCGTGTCGCTGTAGGAAAACGTGCGCCCGACGAGCATCTTGTCGTCCGAGAAGTCCAGCCCGTCGACGAGCACGCCCGTGCCGAACGCCAGCTGCTCATTTTCGGCGAAGAAATTTGTCACATTGCGATTGAGTACCATCTTGCCCACGTAACGGGTGGGGAACTCGTTTTCTGGCCATACCTTCGTGTCATCGAGCGGATCGAAGTCCAGCTCCGGATGCTCCTCGTCGCTCATCATCTGCACATGAAGTTCCCATTGAGGGTAGTCGCCAGCTTCAATAGCTTCGTAAAGGTCGTGGGAGGCATGACCAAGATCATTGGCCTGGACGGCTGCGGCGTCCGCTGCTGTCATGCTCTTCACCCCCTGCTTCGGAATCCAGTGGTACTTCACCAGGACACTTTCGTTTTGCGCGTTAAGCCAGCGGTACGTATTGACGCCGAATCCCTGCATGGTGCGATAGTTGGCGGGGATGCCGCGGGGACTGAACAGGTTGACCAGCATGTGCAATGCTTCGGGTGTCTGCGACATGAAGTCGAAAATTCGTGCCGGCTCTTGTCGGAAAGTTACCGGGTCTGGCTTCAGAGAATGAATGACGTCGGGAAACTTGATGGCATCACGAATGAAGAACACCGCAAGGTTATTTCCCACGAGGTCCCAGTTTCCGTCCTCCGTATAAAACTTCACCGCGAACCCGCGCGGATCACGTGCGGCCTCAGATGAGTCTCTTCCCCCGATGACGGAGGACAGGCGAATGGCGAGATCGGTGCGTTTGCCTGCCTCACTGAAAAGCTTTGCTCTAGTGAACTTCGCGATGGGTTCGTCACCGCACAGTCCCGTCGCCTCGAAATATCCGTACGCCACCGCGCCACGCGCATGCACAACCCGCTCCGGGATTCGTTCCCGGTCGAAGTGGCTGATTTTCTCAAGGAACTGGTAGTTCTCCAGCGTTGCGGGACCGCGTGGCCCGACAGTTCTTTGGTTCTGGTTGTCATAAACCGGATGCCCCTGACGGTTCGTGAGAACCCCCACGTCCTCTTTCGGTGCTGAGCTGGCGGATTCAGTGTTCACTCTGGTCTCCTAACCTTCGCGGCGATGAGACTCAGCCTTGCACCGACCGCGCGAAAACGTAAGTGATTGCGGTCAATCCCGGCAGGCCAACTGCGCAGTGCCCCACCGAGTTGATGTCCGCTGATCTGCCTGCCGCTGCGCAGTGAGGCGGTGACACGGCATCTGGCTGTTAGCGCCGCCCGTCCGGGGGGAGGAGGCTAGCCGAATGACCGCTCAGCGAGGCCACGTGATATCTGCCCCTGCGCCACAGATATACTTATTGGACTGAGTTCAATTATTCCTCGAGGACAATGCATGCTGAAGCACCGCCCCGTCACGCCCAAGATGTTCCGCGGCACCCTCGCCGGCAGCGTATTGCTCGCACTCACCCTCAGCGGGTGCACCACAGCAGCTCCAGCAAGTACGGAACCTGTTGCTGGCGGCACACTCGTATATGCCTCCGGTGACGCCGAACCGACGTGCCTCGACCCTCACGTGGGCGGAAACTATCCGCAGGCCCTCGTATCTACGCAGTATTTGGAGTCACTCGTATCGAAGAACAGCGACGGCGAGATCATCCCCTGGTTGGCATCGAAGTGGCAGGAAAGCGCTGATGGGCTCAGTTGGGATATCAGTCTCCGCGATGATGTGAGCTTCACCGATGGGACGCAACTGGATGCCGCTGCTGTGCAGGCAAACATCGAGCATGTGCAAGACCCTGCCACCGCATCATCGACTGGCTACCTGGCGCTGGGCAAAGTCACCAGCACAGAGGCCGTAGACGAATTCACCGTGCGCCTTCACCTGAGCGCCCCCGACAGCTCGCTTTTGGATTCGCTATCAATGCCGTGGCTGGCTATCCAGTCCGCCACAGCATTGCAGCGAAGCAAAGACGAAAATTGCCAGGCACCGGTGGGCACCGGGCCGTTCGTGGTGGAATCTTGGGTCAAGCAAGATGCTGTCACGCTGGTGCGTAACGACAATTACACCTCCCCTCCCGCCGACGCCGATCACGACGGCGTAGCTTGGCTCGATGAAATTCAGTGGCGGTTCATCCCCGACTCGGCCTCACGTTACGCAGCGCTGCAGGCCGGCGAGGTCGACGTCATCGACAACGCCCAGCCGGACACCATCGACGCGGCCGAAGCAACGGATTCCATACATGAGCTCAACGCACCGCGGCCGGGAGCTTCCAACCGGATCGAGCTGAACGCAGGCAAGGCACCGTTTGATGACCAGCGGGTGCGCGAGGCATTCATCAGGGCTGCGGATATCAACGACGGTATCGACAGCCTGTTCTTTGGAACAGCCCAAAGGTCCTATTCAGCACTCTCGAGCATCGAAGCTCTTGGGGTGTCCGCCCCTGAGTACTTCACGACGGATGTGAAGGAGGCGAACAAGCTCCTTGACGCGGCTGGCTGGAGAGAACGCGACAACGAAGGCTACCGGGTCAAAGACGGTGTTCGGCTCAGCCTCGAGTTCCCGATCAGCACCAACCAGTCCATCCCGGCAGAGGTGTCCCTATTCGAGCAGATTCAGGCAACGACCAAAGAAGCCGGATTTGAAGTCAAGTTGAGCCCCATGGATCTCTCCAGCTGGTACGGGGCCCTCGGCGCGAACCAGTACAACTTGGTTAGCGCGCCTTACACGAAGGTCGGGCCCGATGTACTACGTATTTTGTTCCACTCGGACGCGATCACACCGGCACCGAGCGGCTATTACGCCAACCACGCCCAGGTCAGTGATCCAGAACTAGATGCACTGCTGAGCGAGGCCAGCGAGGTAACGGACGCTAACCGTCGCGCCGAACTGTATCGGCAGGCCCAAGATCTGGTGCTGAGCGGCTACTACCTGCTTCCGCTGTACGACCAGCAGAATCACTACCTGGTCAGTTCCGCCGTTGAAGGACTGCGGGCAATGCCCACTGTTTCAACTCCCACTTTCTACGACGTCTGGCTCAATCGCTAACCGGCATCAGTGAGCACCGAGTCCTGAAATGAGAGCCGCACGCTGGGTAGTCTCTCGGATTGCCGGCGGCGCATTCGTACTCTGGGCTGTCGCTACCCTCATTTTCTTCGCCCTCCGGATGATTCCCGGCGATCCCGCCGAGGCAATCCTCGGCGGGCCTGGCTCACAGGCTTCAGCGGAAGCGTTAGCCCAGGTTCGCCGTGACTACGGTCTCGACCAGCCCGTCATCGTGCAGTACCTGACGGCGATGGGCAGGTTAGTCACCGGCGATCTGGGAACGTCATATGCCCTGAAAATGGGGGTGGCTGACTTGATCGGCCAGCAATTGTGGAACACCCTCTCGCTCACCGTGCTCGCGCTTGTGGTGGCGTGGGGGCTTGCGCTGGCCCTAGCTGTGTGGGCGTCGCGCGGTGGCGGGTTGGGAACGCGCGTGGGCTCCGCCATGGAGGTCGTCGCGGCGGCGGTCCCGCATTTCTGGCTGGCCGCCATCCTCATCCTCCTGTTCTCCTCCACACTCGGCTGGCTGCCTCCAATCAGCACAGGTGGACCGCTCGGGCTCATCCTGCCGGTGGTTACCCTCGCGGTTCCTCTGGCCGGATTCCTGGGCCAGGTGATGCGCGAATCACTGATTGACGCTTTGGAGGCACCGTTCGCGTTGTCGGCACGCGCACGCGGAGAAACCGAGAACGGCGTGCGCTGGCGCCACGCCATCCGCCACGCCGCCCTGCCTGCCATTTCGCTGTCCGGTTGGGCTTTCGGGTCGCTGCTCAGTGGTGCGGTTGTCGTTGAGACGGTGTTCGCACGCCCCGGTCTCGGCCGCACCCTGCTGAACGCGGTAACCATCCGAGACATCCCCGTGGTGACCGGCGTGGCTTTGGTGTCAGCCCTCGCCTTCATCCTCGTCACTATCGCCACGGATGCCATCGACAGGATCGCCGATCCGCGATTGGCAACCTCATGAGCCACGCTCAGGCGCCGGTTCCCGGCCTATCAGCGGCTAGCGGCCGAGTACAGCCGCGTACCCGCAACCGCACTAACGCAGCCGAACTGGGGGCGGCCGCCGTGTTGCTCTTCCTTGTAGCGGCCGCAATATTTCCTCACCTACTCAGTTCTTTCGACCCTCTCGGTATCAACCCGGCGAAGGCCTTCAGCGCACCCTCCAGCAGCCACTGGTTTGGCACAGACGAATCTGGTCGCGATATTTACAGCCGTGTCATCTATGGCACTGGCCAGTCTCTGCTTATTGGAGTAACCGCAACAGCGATCGGCATGGGGCTCGCCCTTGTGCTTGGTGTTTTGGGTGGAATAGGAAGCCGGTCAGTGGACTTCGCCGTCACCCGGCTCAACGAAGTTCTCTTCGCCCTCCCCGGCCTCCTTCTCGCACTGGTCTTCATCGCCATCGTCGGCCCAGGCGTCGTCACGTCCACGATCGCTGTCGGTCTTTCGACAGCCCCCGGCTATGCGCGCATCATCCGCAGCCAAATCCGCGCGGTGCGGGGCTCGGCATACGTAGAAGCAGCAACGGTGCTTGGGCGGCGACCGGTGACTATATTGGCCCGACACGTACTGCCAAATGCGGTAGCGCCCGTCTTCGTTCTGGCAACCCTGGGCGTGGGGCAGGCGATCGTGTGGGCGTCCTCGCTGAGCTACCTCGGACTCGGCGCGGTGCCTCCGGCCGCAGAATGGGGTGCCATGCTTTCGGCTGGCCGCACCTACATCGGAACAGCCTGGTGGATGACAGTTTTCCCTGGCGCCTTTATCGTTCTTACCGCCGGGGCCGCGACGGTACTAGGCCGGAGCTTGCAGGCGCGCACACGGCAGGAGAACCGGTGAACAGCATCAGCCACCCTTGCACACGCCTGCTAGACGTCCGCAACCTTAGCGTTGGCTTCGGCCGCCGAGGCCAGCAGCAGACGGTGGTCGACAGGGTGTCCTTGCATATTCAGCCAGGCGAGTGCCTCGCGCTGGTCGGCGAATCCGGATCGGGTAAAAGCGTCACCGCCCGGGCTCTTCTCGGGCTGGTTGGCAACCGCGGTACCGTGAGCGCAGACCGGGTAGACCTCGACGGCCATTCCCTGCTGGGATTGAGTGCAGGCCAATGGCGTCACATCAGGGGACGGCGCATCGGCCTCGTTCTGCAGGACGCTCTGGTCTCCCTCGACCCCCTGCGAAGGATCGGGTTGGAAATCGACGACTCGCTGCGGCTGCACACCGCCCTGTCTCCAGTGCAGCGACGGGAACGGGTGCTGGAGCTGCTGGAATCTGTCGGCATGCCAGAACCACGGCTACGCGTGGAGCAACGTTCCGGCGAATTGTCGGGCGGATTGCGACAACGCGCCCTTATCGCCTCCGCAATAGCATTGCGACCACCGCTGCTGATTGCAGACGAGCCGACCACCGCCCTCGATGTCACCGTGCAGGCGCAAATTTTGCAGTTACTTGCGCACTTGAAACAGCAGGGCACGGCCGTACTGCTGATCAGCCACGACCTCGCTGTGGTCAATCGCATCGCGGATCGGGTGGCGGTCATGCGCGGCGGGCACATCGTCGAGGAGGGCCCCACCGACGCGATCCTGAACTTGCCCACCCATCACTACACGCGGGCGCTGATCGACGCTGTACCGGCCGGAACTCCGCGCGGCCAGTTGCTTGTTCAGGAGCGGCACAACACCCCGACAGCCGTTCCACCGCCCATGCCCACAAAAACTGGAGCACCTCTTCTTGAAGCTGCAAATCTTGCCAAAACTTTCCGCCGTCCAGACGGAAGCCGCTTCACCGCCGTAGACGATGTTTCGTTTCATGTGAGGAGCGGGCAGACTCTTGGCCTCGTCGGCGAATCGGGCTCAGGCAAGACGACCGTTGCGCGCCTTGTCCTCGGACTGACGCAGCCAGACGAGGGCACGGTGACGCTAGCCGGGGAGGCGTGGAGTCGCCAACGCGAACGCGAACGTCGCGCTCGCCGTCACCTCGTCGGTGCTATCTACCAAGACCCACTAAGTTCCTTTGATCCCCGCCACACCGTGGGACAGATCCTTCGCGACGCCGTCGGGTCCGGGGAAAACGGCCGCTCCCGCGAGGCACAGGTTGCGCGGCTTCTCGACGCGGTCGGACTGTCATCGGGAATCCGAGATCGACGTCCACTGCACCTGTCCGGTGGCCAGCGCCAGAGAGTCGCCATCGCACGGGCGATAGCCCCCTCGCCGGCGCTCATCATTTGCGACGAGCCGGTCTCCGCCCTCGATGTCTCAGTCCAGGCGCAGGTGCTGGATTTGCTGGACGAACTGCAAAAGACGTTGAACATCGGTTACCTGTTCATTTCGCACGACCTAGGCGTCGTGCAGCACATGAGTGACACAGTCGCGGTCATGCAGCGGGGCCGTATTGTGGAGACCGGGCCGGCAGAGGACGTGTTCCGCAAGCCGGATCACCCGTACACTCGCCAACTTGTCGCTGCTGCACCCCGCTTGTGAGCGTCTCCCCAGAGACCCCGACCTGCACCGTAAGGAGAAGCAGATGAGCCCGCCGCCCCCTGCGTCACGCGGCAGACCTCTCGCCTCATCGCGCGAGATGCTGCAAGATGCGGCATTCGAGCTGTTTTTGGAACGTGGGTACGCTGGCACGACCGTGGATCACATCACCCAGCGAGTCGGTGTCAGCAGGAACACATTCTTCAATTATTTTCCAGCCAAAAGCGACGTCTTCTGGGTGGAGCTCGACGAGACTCTGGAGACCCTCACCGCCGCCCTGCACGAAGCCTCTGCCGATGTGTCGCCAATGACAGCTGTAAGCGACGCTGTCCTCGCGTGCGGCAGACAGTTCGGTCCCACCCGGGTGCCCTTTGCCCTAACCCAACATGCTCTCATCGGAAGCGTGCACGAGCTGCAAGCATCTGCGTTGATCCGATTCACGCGTCAGGCGGCCATAATCCGCGACTTCCTGCTCCGACGGGACATTCCCTACCTCCATGCGCAAGCTGGCGCCTATGCAGTTATCGTGGCGGGCATTGCTGCCGCCCAGTCATGGGGCGCAGCGGGCACGAGCCGCGGGGAACTGACACCGTACCTGCGAGCGGCGCTTTCCCCAATAGTTGCCGGGTACGATGCACTGCCGAAAAGATCTTTCGATGATGGGGTACATTTTGCAGCAGTCCACTAACGTCAGGCCGCTAGCGGCTAGCCGCACGGCCTCAGCACTACTAGCATGGCCCTCGAACGGGGTACATCGGGTGTGCCGCAGTTAGGGGCCGCCACTATGGGAGACGACACGCCGGCGGTGCCGCGCGATCACGAGCCGGAGGACACCCCATTCTCGGCCGATAAAAAGCCGAGCGGTCTGCTCATCACACTGGTCGCCCTGGGAACCGCGCTGCTCATCGCGATCATCGCTATCCTGCTTTTGCTCATGTTCAACCCCCGAGAGCCGGCAGCTGTCAGTCTGCCGTCCACGATTGCGACCGTGTGCGGCGAAGCAGTTAAGATTGGGGTTACATCCCACACTCAGGCACCTCCCTACATGACTCGGTGCCGCACATAGCGAACACGGAGACTTCCATGGCCAACGCCATTCCCGAAAAACCAGCCCTCGAAGGTCTCGAAGCGAAATGGGGTCAGTCGTGGGAGGGTCAGGGAACCTACCGTTTCGCACGCGAGGTGGCGACCCGCGAAAACATTTTTTCGATTGACACTCCCCCACCAACAGCGTCCGGTTCGCTCCATATTGGGCACGTGTTCAGCTATACCCACACAGACGTCATCGCACGCTTCCAACGCATGCAGGGTAAGACGGTTTTCTACCCGATGGGGTGGGACGACAATGGATTACCGACCGAGCGTCGAGTACAGAACTACTACGGCGTTCGCTGCGACCCGACGCTCCCCTACGACGTCGAATTCACTCCACCATTCGAAGGTGGCGACAACAAGTCCACCAAGGCCGCCGACCAGATTCCCATCTCCCGCCGCAATTTCATCGAGCTGTGCGAGAAGCTGACCGTCGAGGACGAGAAACAGTTCGAGCATGTTTGGCGAAAACTGGGATTGAGCGTGGACTGGACTCAGTCTTACCGCACCATCGGTGACGAAGCTCAAGTCGCATCGCAACGTGCCTTTCTGCGCAACCTCAGTCGCGGCGAAGCGTACCAGGCCGACGCCCCCACGCTGTGGGACGTCACATTCCGTACGGCCGTGGCCCAGGCCGAGCTGGAAGATAAAGACATGCCTGCCGCCTACCACCGGCTGGCTTTCCACAAGCCCGACGGCGAAGACATCCACATTGAAACGACCCGCCCAGAGTTGCTGGCTGCGTGTGTTGCTCTGGTCGCGCACCCTGATGATGAGCGCTATCAGGACCTCTTTGGCACAAGTGTCAGAACACCCCTCTTCGGCGTCGAAGTTCCCATCTACGCGCACCACCTCGCCCAAAAAGACAAGGGCTCGGGAATTGCCATGATCTGCACCTTCGGCGACGTGACAGACGTGGTTTGGTGGCGCGAGCTCAACTTGCCGAACCGCACCATCATGGGTCGCGATGGCCGGATTATCAGCGAAGTTCCCGAGGCCATCGTGACGAAATCAGGCAAGGATGCTTATGCCCATATTGCGGGCAAGACGGTCTTCTCCGCCAAGGCGGCGATGGTCGAGCAGCTGCGCGCCAGCGGTGAGCTGATTGGTGAACCGAAGCCGATCGTCCATCCGGTGAAGTTCTTCGAAAAGGGCGACAAGCCGCTTGAAATTGTCTCGACCCGGCAGTGGTACATCGCCAATGGTGCGCGGGACGAAGAGTTGAAAGCGAAACTGCTGCTGCTGGGCAAGGACATCCGCTTCGTGCCTGACTTTATGCGCGTGCGCTACGAGAACTGGGTAGGTGGTCTCACCGGCGACTGGCTCATCTCCCGTCAACGCTTCTTTGGCGTGCCTATCCCGGTGTGGTATCCGCTTGACGCCGATGGTAATCCCGTGTTCGACCAGCCCATCGTGCCGAGCGAAGACCAGCTACCGGTCGACCCGTCATCAGACGCCGCCCCGGGCTTCAGCGCTGACCAACGTAATCAGCCGAACGGATTCGTTGGTGAACTCGACGTCATGGACACCTGGGCCACCTCATCCCTCACCCCCCAGCTGGCCGGTGGCTGGGAACGAGACCCGGAGCTATTCGACCTCGTCTTCCCCTACGATCTCCGTCCGCAGGGTCAGGATATTATCCGCACGTGGCTGTTCTCCACTGCGCTGCGCTCCGTGCTCGAGCACGGTGAAAAGCCGTGGAAGAACGCAGCCCTGAGCGGCTTCATTGTCGACCCTGACCGCAAAAAGATGTCTAAGTCCAAAGGCAACGTCGTCACGCCGGCGGCCATGCTCGATCAGCACGGTTCTGACGCAGTGCGATACTGGGCAGCCTCCAGTCGTTTAGGGACGGATGCGGCATTCGATCCCGAAAACCCAAAGCAGATCAAAATTGGCCGCCGCCTAGCCATCAAGGTGTTAAATGCGGCGAAGTTCACCTACTCGTATGAACTTCCCAGCGGCGATCACAGCATCACCAACCCCCTCGACATCGATATGCTGGCCGAACTCTCCGTGGTTGTCACCACCGCGACCAAGGCGTTCACCGATTTCGATCACGCCCGCGCACTCGAGTCAACAGAGCAGTTCTTTTGGACCTTCTGCGACGACTACCTCGAACTAGTGAAAGAACGAGCCTACGGTTCGTCGACACCGCAAGGACAAGCCTCTGCTGTACTGGCCTTGCGCGAAGCCATCGAAGTGCTGATGCGTCTATTCGCGCCGTTCCTTCCCTTCGCTACTGAGGAAGTGTGGTCGTGGACGCACGAAACATCTGTACACACCGCACGGTGGCCAATACCAATGGATGCCGAGCCCACCGGTCTTCTGGGGGCCGTAGGAACGGCACTCATCGGAATCCGACGTGCAAAGACAGACGCGAAAGCATCGCAGAAAACACACGTTACTTCGGCGACCATTACAGCGCCTGCCTCGACACTGGCCCTCATCGGAAAGTCCACAGAAGATCTTAAGGCGGTCGGACGCATCGAAGCCCTCACGCTAGTCGAAGGGGAGACGTTCTCTGTCACGGACATAGTTCTGGCCGAGCAGGAACCCTCCTGATGCAGTTGGGCACGCGTTGGGCGGTGGGGGCGAGTACTCCGCCCCGCCTCCCCGTGGCGGTCGTGGAGGCCGTCACGGCGGTGGAGGCGGAGCTGGCCGGTATGGACACGTCCCAATGGCGTTGGACGCTCACCTGGCTCGAAGGTAATCCGGTGGTTGACCTCGATGACGGGACCGGTATCCGCTACGAACCACTCACGGGTGAAGCCACAATCGTGTACCCCGAACCGTAGGCGCTGACCGCCGAGGGCCGCCCGTTGGCGCCGGCAGCATAGGGTCGAAGTATGAGCAACCCGTTCTTCTCCCCCAGCGCCCTGCCATACCAGATCCCCCCGTTCGCGCAGATACGCGACGAGCACTACCGGCCAGCTTTCGACCGGGGCTTCATCGAACAGTTGGCAGAGATTGAACGTATTACGGCCAATCGTGCTGAACCGACGGTCGAGAACACTCTTGTGCCACTGGAGCAAAGCGGGCAACTACTCGAGCGCGTTTCCGTTGTCTTCTACAACAAGTGCTCTGCCGATTCGACCGATTTCACCAACGCGTTAGAAGAGGAAATCGCTCCTCTGATGGCGGCCCATGGTGATGCGATCGCCCTCAACCCGAGGCTCTACGCCCGCATTGCACACCTGCAGGAGCGACGCGACGCCCTGGACGTAGACGATGAGACGCGCTACCTGATCGAGCGTTACCATACCGAGTTCACGCTGGCGGGTGCCGGCCTAGGCCACGCCAACAAGGAGACGCTGGAAGAGTGCAACCAGCGTCTGTCCACCCTGACGACACGCTTCGAAAAGAACCTGCTCTTAGACACCAACGACCTGGCCGTGATCATCGACAATGTTGCTGAGCTGGACGGCCTTGACGCCGGTGCGATCTCCGCTGCTGCTGAAGCGGCGCGTGAACGCGGGCTGGATGGCAAATACCTCATCGGCCTTGTCCTTCACTCCGGCCACCCCCACCTGTCCCAGCTCACCGACCGGTCCATTCGAGAACGCATCATGACCGCGTCTCGTTCGCGAGGAATCCGCGGCAATGCGCACGACAACCGTTCACTTGTCCTCGAGATCACGCGGCTTCGGGCTCAGCGCGCGAAGCTGCTCGGTTTCGACACTCACGCCGCATACGTGACAGCGGACGAGACAGCGAAGTCCCCAGAAGCTGTCGCTTCTCTGCTTGGACGTCTCGCCCCGGCTGCCACACGCAACGCACGTGCCGAGCAGCTGGACTTGCAAGCGGTGGCAGGGCACGCCATCGAGTCGTGGGACTGGGCGTTCTACAGCGAGAAGGTGCGGCTGGCGAAGTATGACGTCGACACCGCTGTGATGCGTGCGTATTTCGAGGCAGAACGTGTGCTTCGGGACGGTGTCTTTTACGCAGCGACCCAGCTGTACGGGATCACGTTCACCGAGCGCCCAGATTATGTGGCGTATCACCCTGATGCTCGCGTTTTTGAAGTACACGACGAGGACGGGTCAGATGTTGGTTTGTACATCTACGATCTGTACACGCGCGACTCCAAGCGTGGCGGAGCATGGATGAACCCTCTTATCTCGCAAAATCGGCTCCTGGGCTACCCGACAATCGTCGTCAACAACCTGAACGTGCCGAAACCTGCCGCCGGTGAACCGACACTGCTCAGCTACGACGAAGTGACAACGTTATTCCACGAATTCGGGCACGCCCTGCACGGGCTCTTCGCCCAGGTGACCTACCCGAAATTCGCCGGCACCAACGTGTACCGCGACTTCGTTGAGTTCCCGAGCCAAGTCAACGAGATGTGGATGCTGTGGCCGGAGGTGTTGGCCAACTACGCCGTGCATCATCAAACCGGTGAGCCGATGCCGTCGGATCTTGTCGGCAAGCTGCACGCGTCGGAACAGTTCAATGAAGGTTTCGCGACAAGCGAGTACCTGGCCGCGGCTATTCTCGACCAGGCTTGGCACCGGATCGGCGCGGGGTCGGATGTTACCGATGTGACAGAATTCGAAGCGCAGGCTCTGGCATCCGCCGGCCTCGACAATTCGGCCGTACCACCGCGGTACTCAAGCACCTACTTCGCGCACACCTTCTCTGGAGGCTACGACGCCGGATACTATTCGTACATCTGGAGTGAGGTACTGGACGCGGACACTGTGGAATGGTTCCGGGACAACGGCGGGCTCACGCGCGAAAACGGTGACCACTTCCGCACCCGCCTTCTGCGGGTCGGAGGTTCTGTAGACCCCTTGATGGCGTTTCGCGGTTTCCGCGGTCGTGACGCCGCGATC